>DAOTYG010000268.1:0-15771 GCA_034435155.1 Anaerolineae bacterium
CATGGGGTAGTCCCTCCTCGTCAAGAGTAATCACACGACCCCAATGATACAGGATTAAGTGCCTGATGGCAAGCCCCCAGCATTGTGATTTATGACCAGGCCTCAATTAAACGCACGAGGGCACCGCTACGCGGTGCGGGGAGAAGGCCTCGTAGGGGGTTTTTGCGGCGGCGAAGCCGCCGCAAAAACCCCCAGAAAGGCTTTCTCCCTCCTTGTTCTTTCCCTGACAAAAGTTATGTACGGATGTCAGCTTGTTGGGTTTGGGTGGGATTCTTTCAAGTTGCAAACCATACGGTATGTGCAAAAACATGTCAACTTCGCCGGGCGCGGGGTCGCAGACCCCGCGTGAGCACAAAAACCCTGTCACGCTCGCGGCGGGTGTGTCACCCGCCGCCAGGCGCGGGGTCGCAGACCCCGCGTGAGCACACATTCGCCGGGCGCGGGGTCGCAGACCCCGCGTGAGCACATATTCGCCGGGCGCGGGGTCACAGACCCCGCTTGAGCACATGTTCGCCGGGCGCGGGGTCGCAGACCCCGCTTGAGCACAAAAACCCTGTCACGTTCGCGGTGGCGACCACCGGGAGTGTCACCCGCCGCCGGACAAGGGCCTTGCGTTATTCGGTAGCGTAGTGTAGAATAAAAGCCAGCCTTTACGGGGCGATTCGGTTGAAGACAGGTGATGAATGGAAGCGACCCAGAAAGCCTTTCAGGACTATTACCCGGACAACGTGAGCCATTGCTATGGCTGCGGCCGGCTTAACGAACACGGCCTGCGGATCAAGAGTTACTGGGATGGCGACGAGGCAGTCTGCACCTATACCCCCCAACCTTATCACATCGCCATCCCCGGCTATGTGTACGGCGGACTTATTGCCTCCCTCATTGATTGCCACTCTACCGGCACGGCGGCCGCCGCTGCCTATCGCGCCGAGGGCCGGGCCATGGACACAGAGCCGCCGTTGCGCTATGTAACCGCGGCCCTGCACGTGGACTATGTGCGACCCACGCCCCTGGGTGTGCCCCTGGAACTGCGCTCCACGGTCAAGGAGATCAGGGGCCGCAAGGTGGTGGTGGTCACCACGTTATCGGCCGGGGGAGAGGTTTGCGCCCGGGGCGAGGTGGTGGCCGTCCAGATGCCGCCGCATTTCGTGTCCCCCAAGGAGTCCGCATGAGGATCGCCATCATGGGCAGTGGCGGCGTGGGCGGTTACTATGGGGGGTTGCTGGCCTGCGCCGGTCATGACGTGACTTTTATCGCCCGGGGCGCGCACCTGGCCGCCATCCGCGCCCACGGTTTACAGATCAAGAGCGTCCACGGTGATCTCACCATCGCGCCGGCGCAGGCTACGGACAACCCGGCCGGGGTGGGGCCGGTGGAGCTGGTGCTGGTGACGGTCAAGACCACCGCCACCGATGAGGCGGCCCGGGCCATCAGGCCGCTGGTGGGGCCGGCGACCGTCGTGCTGAGCCTGCAAAACGGCATAGATGCCGCCGAGCGCATTGGGGCGGTGGTGGGCCTGGAGCACATGCTGGGTGGGGCCACCTGGGTCTCGTCAACCATCGAGGCGCCGGGCGTCATCCGGCAAGAGTCGCAGTTCAGGCGCATCGTGCTGGGCGAACTGGATGGGCGCATTACCTCTCGCGCCCAGGCCGTCTACGAGGCCCTGCAGAGCACCGGCGCCACTGTCGAATTGTCGGCCAACATCCGCCAGGTGTTGTGGACCAAGTTCGTTTTTATCGCCGCCCTCAGTGGCGTGGGCGCCATCACCCGACTGCCGGTGGGCGACTATCGCCAGGTGCCGGAGACGCGCGACCTGCTGGTGCGCCTGATGCGAGAGGTAGAGGCCATCGCCCGCGCCAGTGGTATCGCGCTGGAGGCCAACGTGGTGGACCAGGCATTGGCCGTTGTGGATAACGCCGCGCCGGGCATCCAGTCCTCCATGCAGCGCGATGTGGCGGCCGGCCGGCCATCAGAGCTGGAGTCCATGATCGGGGTCCTGGGGCGCAAGGGCCGCGAGCTGGGCGTGCCAACGCCGGTGGCAGATATGGTCTATGCGGCCCTGCTGCCCGGCGAACTGAAGGCCCGCGCTGCCTGACGTTTGCCGTCTGGGGCCCGACGGGTAACTACCCTCCCGCAGGCTTCGCCGTGAGCTCAGCCGAACGGTTGGGGCGCAGTCACTTTCTAACCTGCGGGAGGGTAGCCGGGTGGTGATTACCATGACGGTCTGTTTGCACGTTCCACATTAGTGTCGAGAGGAGAGAGGACATGGATTTCAGCGGCAAAATCGCCATCGTCACCGGCGCGTCCCGGGGCATCGGCCGGGCCATCGCCGTCAAGTTGGGGAGCCTGGGGGCTACCGTGGTGGTGAACCACCGCGCCAGTCCGGCCGGGGCCGAGGAGACTGCCGCCGCCGTCCGCGCCGCTGGCGGCCAGGCCCTGGTCGTCCAGGCCGATGTGAGCAACGCCGCCGATGTGCAACGCATGGTCAAGGAAGTGCTGGATACCTACGGCCGGGTTGACGTGCTGGTGAACAACGCCGGCACCACCCGCGACATGCTCGTGCTACGCATGAAGGAAGAGGATTGGGAGCACGTCATCAACACCAACCTCAAGAGCGCGTTCCTGTGTATCCAGGCTGTGACCAGGCCGATGATGAAACAGCGGTATGGTCGTATCGTGAACATCACCTCTGTGGCCGGGCTGGCCGGGAACGCCGGGCAGGCGAACTATGCCTCGGCCAAGGCCGGGCTGGTGGGCCTGACCAAGAGCGTGGCCCGGGAACTGGGCAGCCGGGGCATCACCTGCAACGCCGTCGCCCCGGGACTGGTTATGACGGCTCTCACCCGCGACCTGCCGGCGGACCTGCTGGCCGAAGGACTGCGCCTCATCGTATTGGGCCGCCCCGGTGAGCCGGAGGAGATCGCCAATGCCGTGGCCTTCCTGGCCTCCGATGAGGCCTCTTACATCACCGGCCAGGTCCTCAGCGTGGACGGTGGCATGATGATGATGTAGGGCGGCTGTTCGGCGAAGCGAGGTATGAGGTGTTCATGTTCGCGGCAGCGACCACCGGGAGTGCCACCCGCCGCCGGGCGCGGGGTCGCAGACCCCGCGCGAGCACATGTTTACGAGGAGGGGCGCATGAAAGAAGAGAAATTGGGCACGGTGCGCATCGCGCCGGGGGTGCTGGCCACTATCGTGCGCCTCACGGCGTTGAGTGTAGAGGGCGTCTCCCGGCTCGGGCCCGGCGGGATGGGCAAGTTCCTGGCCCGCGAGACGCCCGGGGTCAAGGTACACGTGGAAGACAACCAGGTCACAGTGGACCTCTATATCGTGGCCAAACGCGACGCGAATCTGTTGCAGGTGGGGAGCCAGGTGCAGCAGCGAGTCGTCGAGGCGATCCGCCATATGGTGGGCATGGACGCTCGCGCGGTTAACGTCTACATCCAGGATGTGGACTAGTGCTCTGCCAGGCGTGATCGGGCTTGATAGAGCCAGGACGCAACTGCTCACCCGCCCCCAGGTTCGTGCGTTTTCGCGGACACGCCCGTCGCACCAGCAACCTGCGGGAGGCCAGGCTGAGCAATTACGCCAGGACATCCGCATGAGAGATGGGTCATGATCACCAGGCTCAGACGCCAGGCCCGCATCATCGCGTTACAAACGCTGTTCGAGGTGGATTGTAGCGCGCATGATCCAGATGAGGTATTGGCCTATCACCTGCAGGAAAAGGCCTTGCCCGAAGAGGGGGTGGCCTTTGCCCGACACCTGATCCGGGGTGCGCTGAGCGAACTCGGCCCCATTGATGAACTGATCCAACACGCCGCCCCCTGTTGGCCCATCGCCCAGATGGCCCATGTAGACAAGAACATCCTGCGCCTGGCCATCTTTGAGATCCGCTACGGCGCTGCCAATAAGCACCCCGACCCTTTCTGTGTACCGGTCAAGGTGGCGATCAACGAGGCCATCGAGCTGGCCAAGATCTTTGGCACCGATAGCTCGGCCCGCTTTATCAACGGGGTGCTGGGAACAATTGTGAATCGGAGTGATAATCAGAGCGTATGAGCCTGTCCGTATATGATCGGGTAAAACGATTGCTTCTGGACCTGGGCGCGGCGGAGGAGGACATCGCGCCGGATGCCTCTTTCATCGCTGATCTGAACCTGGACCCCCTTGATCTGGGCGACTTGTTCCTGGCGGTAGAGGAAGAGTTCGAGATAGAGATCCCGGACAAAGAAGCCCGCCGACTATTGACCGTGCATGCCCTGGTCGAATACATTGAGGATCAATTGTAGCCCATGACTGCGCTGCCGGAGGAAGAGACCCAGACCATCTTTGAGCATCTGGCGGAACTGCGCTACCGGCTCGCACGCATCATTGTCACGGTGGCGATCAGCACGGTGGTATCCTTCTTTTTTGCCGAGCGGGCGGTACAGTTGCTCTTACTCCCGGCCGGGGGGTTGGTTGACCGGCTCAAGGTACAATCGCCCCCGGAGACCATCGCCAATTTCATGCGGGTCGCGCTGGTCATGGGCCTGGCCATCTCCTCGCCGATCATTGTCTACCATGTGGTGCGTTTCCTGGCCCCCGGGTTACATCCCCATGAAAAACGCTGGCTCTATACGTTATTGCCGTTCGTCGCGGGCCTGTTCGTCATCGGGGCCGGCTTTGCCTACTTCCTGGTCCTGCCGGCCATGTTGCCCTTCCTGTTCTCCTTTGGCAGTTCGGTAGCGGAACCGGAATGGCGCATGGATTACTATCTGCCCTTTGTGGCCCAGATGTTGCTGGCGGCCGGCCTCATCTTCGAGTTGCCGCTGGTGATCTTTTTCCTGGCCAAGATTCGGGTGGTCAACCACCGATTGCTGATCCGCTACTGGAAACACGCCCTGGTGATCATCTTTATCGTGGCGGCCATCATCACCCCCACCCCGGACCCCTTCAACCAGGTGCTGATCGCAGCCCCCATGATCATGTTGTATTTGCTCAGCATCATCCTGGCCCGGTTCGCCTGAGCGGGCCGGGCTTTTCGAACACCCTATCAACGAGGAGGAAGCTTCAGTGAGGAAGACAAAGACGCGCGTGATCATCATGGGCGCCGCCGGGCGTGATTTTCACAACTTTAACGTCTATTTTCGGGATAACCTGGATTATGAGGTGGTGGCCTTTACCGCCACCCAGATCCCGGACATCGCCGGCCGGCGGTATCCCCCGGCCCTGGCCGGGTCCCTCTATCCCGAGGGCATCCCCATCCGCGCCGAGGAGGAATTGCCCTACCTGATCCGCGAATACCGCGTGGACCAGGTGGTCTTCGCTTATAGCGATGTGCCTCATACTTATGTGATGCACAAGGCCAGCCAGGTGCTCGTTGCCGGGGCTGACTTTCGGCTCATGGGTAGCGGCACCACTATGCTCAAGGCCCAAAAGCCAGTTATCGCCATCTGCGCCGTGCGCACCGGGGCCGGTAAATCCCAGACCACGCGCCGTGTCTGTGACATCCTGCGCGCCGCCCACAAGCGCGCCGTGGTCGTCCGGCACCCCATGCCCTACGGTGACCTGGAGAGACAAACCCTGCAACGCTTTGCCTCTTATGAAGACCTGGACCTCCATCACTGCACTATCGAGGAGCGCGAGGAATACGAGCCGCACCTGGCCCGGGGCGTGGTCGTCTATGCTGGCGTGGACTATAAACGCATCCTGCAACGGGCTGAGCAGGAGGCCGACATCATCATCTGGGACGGGGGCAACAACGACCTGCCGTTCTTCCAGCCGAATCTGCACATCGTGGTGGCGGACCCGCACCGGCCCGGCCATGAGTTGGCTTATCACCCCGGCGAGGCCAACCTCCGCCTGGCCGACGTGGTGGTCATCAACAAGATAGATACGGCCTCCCAGGATGGCATCAAAGAGGTGCGCGCCAACGTCCAGACCCTGGCCCCCTCCGCCACCATCATCGAGGCCGCCAGCCCATTGTTCGTGGAGGATTATCAGGCGATCCGCGGCCGACGCGTCCTGGTGGTGGAGGACGGCCCCACCCTCACCCACGGCGAGATGGCCTACGGAGCCGGCGTGGTGGCCGCCCGCCGCTTCGGAGCTTTGGAGATCATAGACCCCCGCCCCTATGCCGTGGGCAGTATCCTGGATACCTACGCCCGGTATCCCACCACCGGCGCGGTCTTGCCCGCCATGGGCTATGGCGAGACCCAGGTGCATGAACTGGAGCAGACGATCAACGCCACTCCGGCGGACCTGTTGATCATCGCCACCCCCATTGACCTGCGACGCCTGGTCAAGATCAATAAGCCCAGCGTGCGCATCCGTTACGAATTGCAAGAGATCGGCAAGCCGGACCTGACGGATGTGCTGGCGCCGTTCGTGAAGTGAAAAATGGCGGTGCACATCCATACCGACGGGGCCTGCCTGGGCAACCCCGGCCCCGGCGGTTACGGCGTCATCCTGGTACACGGCCGGGATCGGACAGAACTGGCCGGCGGTTTTCGCCTCACCACCAACAACCGCATGGAGCTTATGGCCGCTATCGTGGGGTTGCGCGCCCTGCAAACCCGTGGTCTGGCGGAACCGGCTGACCAGGTGATCCTGTATACGGACTCAAGGTATCTGGCGGACGCCATCAACCGGGGTTGGGCGGAACGCTGGCGGGCCAACGGCTGGAAGCGCAAGAGTGGGCGAGGACCGGCCCGCAACGCGGACCTGTGGGCGGAACTATTGGACTTGTGCGCCCGGCACCGGGCAAGGGTCATATGGGTGGCCGGCCACGCCGGGGACCCGGACGCCTGGCGCGAGCGCTGCGACGAGCTGGCCCGCCAGGCAGCGCAAGGCCGACACCTGCCCCCCGATGAGGGCTATGAGTGCGGGGGGCATAAATGAGGTGCGCGCGAAACGTAACTGCCTGCCCTGAACCATCCCGCAGCTAGAACGGGGCCAGCGTCCAAACCTGCGGGAGGGTAGGCTGTTACCGCGAAACATCGTGATTGGCCCCGGCTCGGCCGGGTCAGGAGAGGTCATGTCTCCCAACCTGCCCAAATCTCTGCTCAGCAGTTACCTGGTCGCCCATTTTATCCCGGCCCTGGTGCTGGTCTGCGCTCACGCGCTGTTGCTCTGGTATTTCCTCCCCCTGGATCCGTTCTGGTTGGGTCAATGGACGGCCCTGCCCGACGCCTTCAAGCTGCTGGTCTTGCTCCTGACGGCGCTGTTCATCGGGCTGTTGATGCTGATCCTGAACCCGGTCCTGCTACTCATCTACAGCGGCCTGGCCGGCGACCGCATCTGGCCCCTGGGCCGGTTCCGCCAGCGGATGCAGGACCGCTACGCCGCCCGTCTCCGGCGCATCACGGCCATTGATGAGGAACTGGCCCGGGCCGGCCACAACTCAGCCCTGGCCCAGGAGGCCGACGAACTGACCTACACCAATCGCTTGCGCTACCCCCCAGACGAACAGCAGGTGGTGCGCACTGCCCTGGGCAACGCCCTACTGGCTATCGAGCATTACCCGGCCCGCCTGTACGGGATGCACCACCGCACCCTGTGGCCCCGACTGCTGGCCGTGCTCCCGGCCGACCTGGCCGCAGCCGTGGACCGGGCGCGACTGCTGCTGGAGCTGCTCGTGAACCTGTCGCTGGCCTGTCTCCTGATCGGCCTGGACATCCTGCTGCTGGTCCCCCAGGCACAACGCTGGGAGTTGCTGGTGGGGGTCCTTGGGGCGGGCGTTCTGGCTTACCTGGTCTATCGCCTGGCCGTACCGGCCGCCATCGCCTGGGGTCAGCAGGTCAAAACGGCATATGACCTCTATCGCCGGGATTTGCTGGTGCAGATGAAACTACCCCCGCCGCCCACCCTGGCTGAGGAAAAGGCTCTGTGGGTGCAGGTCTCCCAGTTCATGATGTACTGGGAGCAGGTCCCCTTCCGGTTCGACCAATAGACGTGACTGCTCAGCCATAGAGTGCTCAAAGGCGGTCTGCCCGCGCAGTTCACGCGGACAGGCGACCGCCGTCTTGGGCCGAGACCGCGTTTGCACCGACACGCAAAGCGCGCGGGTCATAGACCCGCGCGGAGCGCCGGCTGGGCAGTTACCAATAGACAAACTCTTCCTCATCCCCCTGGCAAGAACTCCCCACTTGTGATACAATGGGTGCAGAGAAACCCGTTTTCTCAGTGAAAACGGGTTTATGGTTGCTGGCATGCACGCTATCAGGAGAACGCCGTGACCGCCCGCCGCGAGTTCACCATCACTGAAGAATATCACTACAACCGCCAGGGGCCGGTGCGCTGGATCATCTCCCATATCATGCGCTACCCCCTCTTGCCTCTGGCGGTGACATTGGGCATCTTTCTAAGCAACCTGTTCTACAGTTGGGTGCCGCAGCTCACCGGCCAGGCCTTTGATGTGGTAATAGCCCCCCAGCCCGATGCCCAGACCCTGCTCTGGATCGCTGTGGGGATATTGGTGTTGCGGGGCCTCTCTGGCCTGACCGGCCTGGGCGGGGCCTACCTGGTAGAATGGCTGGCCCAGCTCATGGAGCGTGACGCGCGCGATGAGCTGTATATCAGCCTGCTGGGCAAGAGCCAGACCTTCCACTCCCGGCAACGTGTCGGTGACTTGCTGGCCCGGGCCACTAACGATGTGCATCAGCTCAACCTGATGATCAACCCCGGCCTCAACCTGATCGTGGACTCGACGCTGGCCCTGCTTATCCCCTTTGTGCTCATCGGCCTGCTGCGCCTGGAGTTGCTGTTGGTGCCGGTGATGTTCCTGGTCGTCCTCATCGTCACGGTGTGGGATTATAACCGGCGGCTCACCCCGGTGACCGAAGCCCAGCGCGAGCAGTTCGGTGCGCTCAATGCCAGCCTCACCGAGACCATCGCCGGCATCGAAGTGGTCAAGGCCTACGCCCAGGAGTGGCAGGAACGACGCAAGTTCACTGCCCAGATCCGCCGTTACCGCGATCTGTTCGTGCAAGAGGGCGAGATCCGCGCCCGCTACCTGCCCCTGCTCATGTTCACCATCGCCCGGGCCCTGGCCTTCCTGCACTCCCTGTGGCTCTGGGCGCAGGGGGCCATCACCCTGGGCGAGGTAGTGGCCTTTAACGGCCTGGTGAGCCTGCTGGACTTTCCCACCTTTATCTCGATCTTTACCTTCTCCCTGGTGCAACTGGGTCTCGCCAGTGCCGGGCGTATCCTGGCCCTCATCAACACCGAGACCGAGTTGGATGAGAATGAGGCCGGCATGCGCCAGCCCATCCGGGGCGAGGTGGTCTTTGACCACGTGAGTTTCGCCTACGATGGTGCGCTGGTCCTCAAGGACATCAGCTTCCAGGCCCAACCGGGCGAGACGATCGCTATCGTGGGCCAGACCGGCTCCGGCAAGAGCACCCTCACCCGGCTCATCAACCGCATCTACGACGTGACGGCCGGCCGGGTCCTGGTAGACGGGGTGGACGTGCGCGACTGGAGCCTGGAGGCCCTGCGCTCGCAGATCAGCACCATCGAGCAGGATGTCTTCCTGTTCTCCCGCTCCATCGCCGAGAACATCGCCTTCGGCCTGCCGACAGCCGACCAGCAGGCTATCGAGCGCGCCGCCCGTGAGGCCCAGGCCCACGACTTTATCACCAGCTTTGACCAGGGCTACGAGACGGAGGTAGGCGAACGCGGGGTGACCCTCAGCGGTGGTCAGCGGCAGCGCATCGCCATCGCCCGGGCCTTTCTTACCGACCCGCGCATCCTCATCCTGGACGACTCGACCAGCGCCATTGACAGCGCCACCGAGGATCAGATCCAAAGAGCCATGCGACGCATCAGCCAGGAGCGTACCACCTTTATCATCACCCATCGCCTGTCCCAGATCCGCTGGGCCGACCGTATCCTGGTCTTGCGGCGCGGCCAACTGGTGGACCAGGGCACGCACGAGGAGCTGATGGCCCGTTGCGAGCCGTACCGGCACATCTTCGCCCGGTACGATTAGGGAGGAAAGACAGTGAGGGGCGGCGAATGGTCTAGCGGTCGGGGGAAGTGCTGAGGACGTAGAGGACGGGACGAATGCGCACGCCGCTTTCGGTGGCAACGGTGAAATGCCCCGCTAACCGATCCGCGTGGCGTTCCATGATGCTCTCCATGACCCGGACGCGGTTGGTCGAGCTTTCGTCGTGCAGCCGAAGCAGCACCACGCCATGCTGCGCCTGGTCGCTACGGAAGACCAACTCGCCGAAGTCCTTGTCGTTCGTGACGAGGATGCGCTTCTCACTTGCGGCCAGGGTCAGGATGTCCCGGTCATCTGCTTGCGGCATGATCTCGGCTATAGCCAGCACATCATGGCCGGCGCCACGTAGATATTCGACCACCGCCATACCAGCGGATTCATCTACAACGAACTGCATGGCGCTCACGCCGAGACTGCCAGGGGAAACACATCCTCGTGGGCCAGCACCTGGGCCGCGTAGTCCAGGGCTGCACGGATGTCCTCTGGTTGCAGGCGAGGATACTCGCGCAGGATGTCGCTCTCCGGGATACCCTGGGCCAACATCCGCACGATCAGTTCCACCGGGATGCGCGTTCCACGGATGACCGGCTTGCCAACCATCACCCGTGGGTCTATGCTAACGCGCTGCCCAAGTTCTCTGTTCATCGTTCACTCCTCAGACATCTGTGGATGATCTTTCCGGGTCAAGTATAGGTGATAGCGGGCTGATTGTCAAACGGAAAGGCATCGTGTGAACCACGAACCTGCTAATCTACCAACTTACCAACCTGCCGAGGACAACCATGGGCTTTATCCTGGACGGCCTGGAGACCGAGGCCTACGACCGCACTTATAGCGACCGGGTCCTACTACGGCGCATCAGTAGCTATTTTCGACCTCACCTGCGGGCCATGATCATCGTGGCCGTGATGGTCATGCTGCACTCTCTTAGCCGGGCCATCTGGCCGATGGTCATGTCCTATGCCCTGGATGCCGTCGCCGCTGAGGCCAGCCTGCTCAGGATCACCCTGGTGGTGCTGTTGGTGTTACTGGTGGGGATGCTGGGCTGGGTCTTTAACTTCCTGCGGCAACGCTACACGGCCCGGGCCATCGGCGATGCCGTGCTGGACCTGCGGCAAGACGTCTTTGCGGCCATCACCCAGCGGGATATGTCTTTCTTTGACGAGACACCCACCGGCAAGATCGTCAGTCGGGCCACGTCAGACACGCAGGATTTCGCCAACGTGGTGGAGCTGACGATGAACCTGATGAGCCAGGTCCTGACCGTGGGCCTCATCGCCATAGTGCTGCTCTACATCAACGTCTGGCTGACGTTGCTGCTCTTTGTCATGGCCCCCTTTGCCATCCTTATCGCCCTGGCGTTCCGGCGCATCGCCCGCTGGGCCACCTTGCGCGCCAAGCGGGTCACGGCCCTCGTCAACGCCAACATCCAGGAGTCCATCAGCGGGATCGCCATCGCCAAGGGCTTTCGCCAGGAGCAGGCGGTCTATGAAGAGTTTGCGCGGATCAATCAGCAGTCGTTCCGGGTCCACCTGGTCCGCGGGCTGACCCTTAACACCATCTTTCCGATCCTCACCATCACCTCTGGCATCGGCACGGCCATCCTGGTCTACTTCGGCGGGCTGGCCGTCCTCGACCAGACTATCAGCGCCGGGACCTGGTTCTTGTTCATGCAGGCCGTGGGTTATTTCTGGTATCCCCTGCTGGGCATCGCCTCCTTCTGGAGCCAGTTCCAGGACGGTCTGTCGGCCAGTGAGCGGGTCTTTGCCCTGATTGATGCTGAACCGAAGGTGGTGCAGCGAGCCACGGAGCCGGTGCCCAGCCTGGAGGGGCAGATCGAGTTCCGCCGGCTGCGTTTCTCCTACACCGCTAAAGAGGTGGTGCTGCCGGATTTCTCCCTCACCATCAACCCCGGCGAGACGGTAGCCATCGTGGGGCACACCGGGGCCGGCAAGAGCAGCCTGACCCGGCTCATCGCCCGCTTCTACGAGTTCCAGAGCGGCGAATTGCTGGTGGACGGGCGCGACGTGCGCACGTTGGACCTGACCCAGTACCGGCGCCACCTGGGCCTGGTGCCGCAAGTGCCGTTCCTGTTCTCCGGCACCGTGGCCGACAATATCCGCTACGGCCGGCCCGAGGCCACCGCCGAGGAAGTGCTGGCTGCGGCCAGGCAGATCGGTGGAGGGGACTGGCTGCTGGACCTGCCGGACGGCCTGCACACCGACGTGGGTGAACGCGGCGCGAACCTCTCCATGGGGCAACGACAGCTCGTGGCCCTGGCCCGGGTGGTTCTCCACAACCCGGCCATCTTTATCCTGGACGAGGCCACGGCCAGCGTGGACCCGTTCACCGAGGCCCAGATCCAGGATGGCCTGGAGACCATCATGCGCGACCGTACTTCCATCGTCATCGCCCACCGGCTCTCCACGGTCAGGCACGCTGATAGAACCATCGTGATGCAAGACGGCCGCATCATCGAGGAAGGGACCCATGATTCTCTGCTGGCGGCCGGCGGACACTACGCCGAGCTGTACAATACCTATTTCCGGCATCAGTCGTTGGAATATATCGAGAGCTTTGGGCGGGAGCAGGTTGGGCTGGTTGCTGGAAGCTAGAAGCTGGTTACCTGACTCTTTTCACCGCCGAGAGCGGCGAGTTTCTACAGGTTTCTCGGCGTGCCCGGCCTTCTCGGCGGTGAGATGAAAATTTGCTCCCGCTGGATCGCCAGCCCGTAGGGAGCGGCCCGGCGGCGGCGACCGTAGGGAGGGCGATCCGCCGCGAACGGGGAGCATTTTCGAAGGAGTCCTGCTCTTGAAGATCACCTTTCACGGCGCCGCTCGCACCGTCACCGGCTCGATGCATCTCCTGGAAAACGGCCGCCAGCGCATCCTGCTGGACTGCGGCCTGTTCCAGGGCCGGCGCGCCGAATCGTTCCAGCGCAATCGCCACCTGCCCTTTGATGCCCGCCGCCTGGACGCGCTGATCCTCTCCCACGCCCACATTGACCACTCCGGGAATATCCCCAACCTGGTGCGCTCCGGCTTTGACGGGCATATCTATTGCACCGCCGCCACCCGCGACCTGTGCGGCATTATGCTCCGCGATAGCGGCCACATCCAGGAACAAGACGTGGCGTATGTGAACCGCAAACGGGCGCGCCGGGGCGAACCGCCGGTGGAACCAATCTACACCATCACTGAAGCCGAGACCAGTCTGAAGCATTTTGTGGACCTGCAATACCATCGCTGGCTGGAGATCGGCCGGGGGCTGCGCGTGTGTTTTTACGACGCCGGCCACATCCTGGGTTCCAGCGTTACCGTCATCGAGGCCCGGCGCCTGACCAGGACCACCCGGATCGGCTTCACCGGCGACCTGGGTCGCATAGACCTGCCCATCCTGCGGGACCCGGAAATCCCGACGGAGCCGCTGGACGCGCTGATCATTGAGAGCACCTATGGCAATCGCCGCCACGCGCCGATCCAGGAGGCAGAAGACCGGCTGGCCCGCGTGGTGAACGAGACGGCGCAGCGCGGCGGCAAGGTCATCATCCCGGCCTTTGCCGTGGAACGCACCCAGGAGATCGTCTATTCCCTGCACCGGCTGACGAACGCCGGCCGCATCCCGGCCCTGCCCATCTTTGTGGACAGCCCCCTGGCCATCAGTGCCACCGGCATCTTTCGCCTGCACCCCGAATGCTTTGACGACGAGACCAACGAGTTCTTGCGCCGTCACCCGGACCCCTTTGGCTTTGAACGGCTGCGCTACACGCGCGAGGTGGAGGAATCCAAGGCCATCAACGACTTCCGCGAGCCGTGCGTCGTCATCTCTGCCTCTGGCATGTGCGAGGCCGGACGCATCCTCCACCACCTGAAGAACAACATCGAGGACGCGCGCAACACGGTCCTCATCGTGAGCTACCAGGCCCCCAACACCCTGGGTCGCAAGCTCGTGGAGCGCCAGCCGGTGGTCCGCATCTTTGGCGAGGAATACCAGTTGCGGGCCCAGGTGGAGATCATCAACGCCTATAGCTCCCACGCCGACCGGGACGAGTTGCTGGGGTGGCTGAAACGGCTGCCCCGCTTGCCCAAACAAGTCTTCGTGGTCCACGGCGATGAGGATCAGGCCCGGCCCCTGGCAGAGGCCATCCGCCAACTGGGGGTAACCAGCGTCCATGTGCCGACCACCGGCGAGAGCCATATGGTGTGAATTTGCGGAGGGGTTATGACCATGGCGGCAGTAGGTGGAGCCAGTGTACTGGCAGCCCTGGTCCTGGCGATGGGTACAGCGGCCGCTTATGTCTGGGGGCTGGTAAGATACCAAGAGGGGTTGCTGCGCCTGGCGCGCTATGGTACGGTGGCGATGTTCGCGGCGGTGGTGGCAGCCAGTGTGGCCTTGCTGGCCCTGTTGGTAGCCCGGGATTTCAGCGTCCAGTACGTGGTGGCGCACACCAGCACCGACCTGGAACCGGGTTACGCCCTGGCGGCGTTCTGGGCCGGGCAGGAAGGCTCACTCCTGTTGTGGTCGCTACTGCTGGCCGGCTTCACTGTACTCGTCGCTGCTCCCTGGAGCCGCCAGCCCGATCAGCGTCTGGCCGATACGGGCGTGGCGATCCTGGTGGCGGTAAACCTGTTCTTTCTGGTCCTGCTGGCCTGGGTGAGGCCACCGTTTGCCCTGACGCCGATAAAGGTGACCGAAGGCTGGGGCCTGAACCCACAACTCCAGAGCCTGGGCATGGTTCTGCACCCCCCCAGTCTGTATCTGGGCTATGTGGGGTTCACCGTTCCCTTTGCCCTGGCGCTGGCCGGGCTGATCCTGAACCAGACTGATGCGGGGTTATTCCGCCGCCTGCGTGCCTGGATGCTCTTTTCGTGGCTGTTTTTGGGCCTGGGCATCGTGCTGGGAGCGCAGTGGGCCTATGTGGAACTGGGCTGGGGAGGTTACTGGGCCTGGGACCCGGTGGAGAACGCCAGTCTCATCCCCTGGCTCACGGCCACAGCCTGCCTGCACGCCAGCGTGGTGATGCATCGGCGCGGCGGGTTGCGCCGGTGGGGCCTGATCCTGCTCTGTGCCACCTTCATCCTGACCATTGTGGGCACGTTCCTCACCCGCAGCGGGGTCATTGCCTCTGTCCACGCTTATGCCGAGGGGGGCCTCTTGGGGCCTTTGTTCGTTACACTGATCGGCGTGAGCGTCTCTGTCTCGGCCGGCTTGCTGGCCTGGCGTTGGCCGCATCTGGCCGCGCCGTTTACCGGGACGGGTGGGGGCCGCCAGGCCAGCCTGTTGACCGCCACGGTCCTGTTTGCTGCGCTGGCTGTCGCGGTGCTGGTGGGAACGCTGTATCCCTTATTTTCGCAGCCTGGCGGAGAGCAGTCTCTGAGTAGCACATATTATGAGATAGTGAGCACGCCATTGGGCCTGCTCATCATGGGGCTGCTGGGGGTGTGCCCGGCCCTGCTTTGGCGTGGGCCGGCGTTTTCCGCCCTCGTGCGCTACCTGGCCCTGCCGGCCGGGGCGGCCGGCACCGCTGCGCTGATGTCTTTCCTGATCGGCGCGCGGGAGCCAGTGGCGCTGCTGGCCGTGGCCGTTTGTGCCTGGGCCGGCACCGCTGCGCTCGAGGCCGCCATCCTGGACTGGCGCCGGGTGAGGTCGGTCTATGCCGGCCAGGAGGTATGGCCGCTGCTGAGGGCCTTGACCCGCCAGCGCCGCCGTTACGGCAGCTACCTGGCTCACCTGGGGGTGGCGTTGCTGGTGACCGGCGTGGTGGTCAGCACCGCCTATGCCAG
>DAOTYG010000269.1:0-2908 GCA_034435155.1 Anaerolineae bacterium
CCTATCAGGACGTGCTGGCCTACCTGGCCGACCTGGACCGGGCCGGATTCCTGGAAGACGCGCCCGACGCCCCGGACGGCACGAAGACTTGCCAGACCAGTTGCAGGTCGGGCGAGGCGGTCTTGCCTGCCTGGGTGGGGGGCGCGGCTCAACCTAACCGTTGGGCCGCCTACCACCACAGAATCCACAACGAGGAGAGTGTGCTGGGCGAAGTAAGGAGGATGCGATGAAGAAGCTACCGCTCACAGGATTGGCCGTTGTTTTGGCCTCAATAGTTGTGCTACTCCTGTTCTGTTTTATGGAAAAAGCCGATTTCAAACCCTCGAGGGCGGCGCTCGCTGCGCCATCGGATGCACCGCTCGTGACCGGTGTTAGCCCACCTTCTGCCCCCAACGATCTGGATACCCCGGTGGTCATCACAGGCACGGGATTCGCAGCCATCATCTCGGGCACGCAGGTGATCACTCCGCCGTTGGCTTACCTGGGCGAAACCCTGCTGGATGATATCATCTGGGTGAACGGCACCACCCTGAGCGCCACCGTCCCCTGGGGATTCGACGCGGGTGTCTATACCCTGACGGTGCAGAATCCCGATGGGAGTACTGGCACCCTCCCCAACGCCTTCACCGTTACCCTGGGTATCGGCGTGTGGCAGGCGGGTGAGTTGTACGGCGGAGAGTTCGTCCAGGTCACTTTCCATCCGACGAATCCGGATATCCTCTACGCGCAGTCGGCGGGCGCGGGTCTGTTTCGCAGCCGCGACCACGGCGCCACCTGGTCGCTGGCCTACAACCGCGCCCAGGGGGACCTGGCGGTATCCCCCGCCGCGCCGGACCGCATCTACCTGCAAGGCGCCTGGCTCCTGCAACGTTCCGACGATCAAGGCGATACCTGGGTGAACTTGCAGCCGCCGCATCCTAACGCGACGCACCATTACACGCCACTGGCTCACCCTACCGAGCCGGATACGGTGTATGTCGCCGCGAGCACGCATCTCACCAGCACGGAAGGGGGAGTCTTCAAATCCACCGACGCCGGCCAGACCTGGATCACGCTGACCGTGGGGTTGACAGACACCAATGTGACGGCCATCGCCTTCCACCCCACCGATCCGCTGACCATGTACGCCGGAACGGCTTCCGGGAATGTGTTCATTTCAGGAGATGGCGGCGAGCACTGGGCATGGGCCGCCCAGCCGGTGGAGCGCGTGCAAACCCTGGTCGTGGAACCCTGGGACGACTACTCGGTGTGGGTGGCATCCACCGTCGGCCTCGAAAGGCCTTGTGAGATGAAGCGCAGCCTGAACCCCGAGCTGACCCAATGGGAGACGATCCATCCCAGCCCCTGGCCTTCCTTCTGCGGCAATGTCAGTTTCTCGCCGGCCCTGACAGGTACCGTTTACATCGGCACCGGCGGGGATCGTGGTTGGCGCACCTCCAATGACGGCCAGACGTGGAGTGAGTTCACCAATGATGAAATGTCCCCCATCTGGTTTGCCTTCGATCCAACCGATCTCGAAACGGTCTTCGCCACAGACCTGCGCCGGGGCATGTATAAAACGACCGACAGTGGGGAAACCTGGCAGGTGAACAACCATGGCCTGTCTGCCATGCTGCCGGTACAGGTGGCAACGCCTCCCGGTCAGCCCCAGGAGGTCTACGCCACCTTCGACCGGTGGGTTGAGCTGTTCAAAGGCAGCCGTGGTGGAAGCATCTGGCAACCCCTCCCCAACGAGGCAGCCACAACCGGCTTATTCTTGATCGACCCGGCCGACCCGGAACGCATCTACCGGGCCAATCAGGGCAACATGTGTATCAGCACGGATGGCGGGGAGACCTGGCCTATTTGCAGCCCTTTGCCACGGCCAGATTGGTGTCAGGATTGTATCAGTGGGCCGAGAGACATCAAGGCGAATCCTCATCAACCAGGGGAATTGATCACGGGCCTGAGTTATGTTGATCTGACCAGTCCGACGTGGCCCACTCGCAGCGAGTTGTATCGCAGTGCCGATTCGGGGTTGACCTGGGAACTGATCACCTCCACTCCGCCCATCAGCATCGTCATGAACATCGTTTACGACCCTGTTACGCCGCAGCTGCTCTATGTCGCCACTACCGAGAGTGGGATCCTGCGCAGCGCGGATGATGGCCAGAGCTGGGAGCATATCGGAACCGAACTACCGATGGCGTTTACGGAGATCTTCGTTGAACCGGTCTATCCCTACCGGCTGGTCGTCCCCGGTCTGGATGGCTACTACCACACCAGCATAGACCACGGCGACACGTGGCAGAAGTTCCAGCCGCGCGGCCTGGTGGACAACATGCACCACTTCCTGTTCACGCCGCAGGAGCCGCCGGTGCTGTACGCGGCTTCGCCAACCGGGCTGATGCGCTCCTTTGACTGCGGTCAGAACTGGTACCGTATGCCGGGTGCTCTGGGATCTGCCAACGTCGTCTCGTTGGACGTCGCCGTAGCCGAAGGGAGGATCATCTTGTACGTCGGGACAACCGGCGGCGCCGTTGAGCCCCCGGCTTCTTTGCCGGCGCAACAATCTTCTCCCCTGCTTACCGCCGGCGTTTACCGCCTGACCACGCTCCTGCCCCATCAGCGGGTGTATCTGCCGCTGGTATTCAAGGGGAACATGCCGTAGGAAATACGCGGTGGGGTAAGAAAGGCGGCCCAACACTGGTTGGAGCCGACGCCCACCCTTGCGCTTTCAACCATCGTGCCTTGCCCGCGAAGATGGCGATGATTCAGGCGGGTCTTGCCAGCGGGGGCGGGTGGGCGCGGCTCAACCTAACCGTTAGATGAACCCCCGGTGGCAAGAGATGTTTCGATTGCCCATAGAATATGACCCAACCTATCCCTACAGTCAGCCAGAGCTGGTGGCCTTGATCCAGCCCCACGT
>DAOTYG010000270.1:0-3196 GCA_034435155.1 Anaerolineae bacterium
ACCCAAAAGGATGTCTGGGTCAATGACAATGCGCTCCTGCCAATTCATGCCTCACTCCTCTCACGTCGTGCGTGCAGCGATGCACCTTTATCTCCGTTGTCTGCTGCCGGCCACCTCCGGCCAGGCCAGCCCGCGCTGACCGCCGGATGTGGCCCACACATTCACCCGCCTCACCTGAACGCCCGCTCCATCCCCTGCACCGCCCGCTTCAGCTCGTCCTGAAAGGTGCGGTGGCGGGGAAACCGCCCGCCGATCTCAGTCACAAACGCGCGGGCGGCTCGCCCCGCGCCCGCAGGACCTCGGCGCAGGCCACGGCCAGGGTGGCCGCTTTGCCGTAACTCTTGCGATGCTGGTTGCCCACGATGGCCTCCACCCGCCGCCGCGCCACGTCCAGACACCAGGCCAGGCGCTCCTGTTGTTGTTCGGGGCTCAGGGCCAGTACCCCGGAATGGACGCCTTGGGCCAGATGCTCCGCATAGACCCGCTCCAGCCGCCGGATCAGGGTTCCCTCTGCGCCATAGCCGACGCTCGTCCCCAGGCTCTGCGACCAGAGGTCGGCCAGGTTCGGCGGCAACGCATCCGCCGACAGGCCGGAAAGCAAGGCCAGGAAGAACGAAACGGCCACGGCCTGGTCGCTGCTGGCGCTGCTCCACCCCAACACCGGCTTGTCCGTGACCGAACGGTGGGCAGCCTCCAGGTCGCCTGCCAGGAGCCGGGCGTGGAGGAGTAACACGGGGCCCGGACGTGCAGGCCGCTCCAGGTCGTCCAACTCCCAGGGGGAGGCGACGGCCGGGTAGGAGACGGCCGGGTAGGAGACGGCCGGGTAGGAGACGGCAGTGCCGTCGCCTACCCGGGCTATCGTCGCCTCGATCTGCCCGATCGCCCGATGCATCCATGTCATCCGTTCCTCGCCGGTCGGGGCCGCTTCCCACAGGTCCAGCAGGCGGGCCAGGGTCGGTTTGGCCGCAAACGCCTCCCAACGCCCCCGCAGCAGGGTCTGTGGATCGTGCAATGCAGCCGCCGCCGCGCAGAGACGGTCGGCGATGGCCGCGCGGATAGGCAGGTCGGCAGGCAGAGCGTCCAATGCCTGGCGGGCGACGGCCAGCACGGCGGCATGCTTCCCCTCCTGCTCCAGCGCGGCAAACCAGTCCAGGTAGGCGCGGGGATGCTTCTGTCCCTCGGTCAACGCCAGCCGCTCCAGGCCGGCCATTCCTTCGGAAAGGCGGATCGCTTCCCGCAGCCAGGCATCGGCGTCCGGGTCGCTTTGAGCGCGCAGGAAGGCGATCCAGGCGCTCAGGAAGGCCTCCTGGTCGGGCAGGGGGCGGGGGGAGATCTGGAGCAGGTCCTCCAGCATAGGACGCCGGCGCAGGCCGAACCGGGAGTGCGCCTGGCGCATCTGGTCGTAGAGGGTCGCAGGGCGACGGGCAGGCGGCTCGCTCTCATAGACGGCCCGCAGGTAGCGGGCGGCGGCTTCCTGTATCTCCTCTTGCGGCAGATCGGAAGGGTTGATCCCCCGGCCGTAGTCGTCTTCCAGGTCAATCAAATCGAATAGTTTCTCGTAAGCCTGGCGGGCCAGGGCGATTTGGCCGCCGTCGAAGGCCAGCCCCGTCTGCTCAAAAAGGGCAGTCAACGGTTCGACGAATTCTTCGTATGGCCCCAGGCTGTCCCCCTCGTACTCGTACTCCCAGCCGTGCTCCTCCTCCCACTCGTCGGCGTTTTCCATCGCGTCCTGGATCTCCTGGGCCAGATCGTCAATGTCGGCCAGGAGGTTCTCCCAGAGAGTGCGCGGTTCGGGGACGGATACGGAGCCCACACCGAGGCAGGTCAGGAAGGAGGATCGTTCGGAGGGGCGCACCTGGCGGGCCATCGCGCGCAGGATGGCCCGCAGGTCATCGGCAGAGCAGTCTGCCAGTCGCCGTTCTACGGCTTCCCAGAAGGTTTTGAGGGACAATTGGTCACTTGTGTAAGGATCGGACATTTTGACTCCTGTTCCAGGGATGGTTCAAGGATCGGCAAAAATTGGTTGACACTTTTCACACAGGCAAAATTCTATAGGACACGGATTGGCACGGATGCAACAGATTGACACGAATTTTTATTGATCCGTGTTTAGCGGTTGCGATAGTTTTTCGAGAGCAATGCTATACCCGGCAGGTATTACCCAACCGGTACTACGGCCTCACACACACCACCGCCCCCTGCCTGCAACTTCGCACTCGAACTGGATGGTGGTGTGTTCGATGTCGAACCTGTCGGCCAGAACCCGCTTCAGGCCGGCCATCACCTCCTGCGTCTGGCTCAACGCCTGGTCGGCCAGCACCTGGATGGAACTGTAGCTGACGACCGCCCGTGTTGAGGTGACGTCAATGTGGCTGGACAGTTTGTTCACCGCGGCCTGCTCTTCGGGGGTGAGCAGGCGGTCGAGGGTTTGCCATTCGTAGTATTGGTATTCGCTCATCAGTGTCTCCTGTCATCAACATGAATGGAACTCGTATCGGAACATTCCTCTACCCAAGGTCGAGGTGACTGTCACCTTGGGCATCTGCGGTTGTAGAATTAATTTTGTTTGGTTTTGTCCACGGCAAGCTCAGCCTGATACCAGCCCACCCGGTCGAGATGCTCCTGGGTCACATAGGCCGGACAGATGACCTGCACCACGTGTCACCTCATGGCAATCCCAGTTTCTGGCGTATGAAAGCGCGCACTGTCCGCATCGCCTTCACGGCAGCGCGTGCTTCGTCTTTGGTCGCGAACTCGCCCGGATAGCGAATGTCCACAGCATAGTCGTTGAGGAGCAGGAGCGCATCGCGGATGACCTCAAAATCCGGCCTGGTCGGTACGATAAGCCCCAACAGCACTTCAAGGTCGTGGATAGGACGGAACGGTATCTGGTGGTGGATCAGAAACGCTTTGAGATATTTCTCCGCACACTGTTGCGCGTGAAAACAGACGGCGTCATAGTTGGGGGCTTGGCGCGCTCGCGCCTCCCGTTCGGCAGTCCCAAAGTCTCCCTCGGCCTTCTCGATCCATTCACTGACGATGCCGTTCATAGAGTACCTTGCCTTTAGTGATGACTTCACACAAGAAGACATCGCCTAGCGCGATACGCTCCTCCAATTGTTGGGGCGTGCGTATGATAATGTCCAGGGCAAAGGGGCGGGGCGACAACGCACGAGAGATCTCAAGCCGTTGCTGG
>DAOTYG010000271.1:0-3416 GCA_034435155.1 Anaerolineae bacterium
CATGGGGTAGTCCCTCCTCGTCAAGAGTAATCACACGACCCCAATGATACAGGATTAAGTGCCTGATGGCAAGCCCCCAGCATTGTGATTTATGACCAGGCCTCAATTAAACGCATGAGGGTCCTGCCCACTCCCCACTTTGCGCCCCTTAGCCGCTACGCGATGCAGGAAGAGGAAGCTTTCTCCCTCCTTGTTCCCTCCCTGACATAAGTTATGCACGGATGTCCCCCACCGATTTGACACCCCGGAACCCCGGTGGTATAATCCTGACTGCTCACCCTCCCGCAGGTTAGAAGGGCGCCGGCGCCACCACCTGCGGGAGGGTAGTGGTTACCAGGAGAGATAGAACATGTTAGACATCAAGCTCATCCGCGAACAACCCGAACTCGTCTGCCAGGCCCTGGAACGGCGCGGCGAATCATCCGCCATCATCGAGGCTATCCAGGCCACCGATGCCGGGCGGCGGCGTCTGCTGCAACAGGTGGAGACTCTCAAGGCCGAGCGCAACGCCACCTCCAAAGAGATCGCCCGATTGCAGGACCCGGCCCAACGCCAACCCCTCATTGCGGCCATGCGCCAGGTAGGGGACCGCATCAAGCTCCTGGATGAGCAGGTCAAAGCCCTGGACGAACGGCTCACCGAGTTGTTGCTACAGGTGCCCAATATCCCCCACCAGAGCACGCCGGTCGGCCGGGATGAAGGCGAGAACGTCGTCGTGTATAGCGAGGGCGAACCGCGCCGCTTCGACTTTGAGCCATTGCCCCATTGGGACCTGGGCCCGACGTTGGGCATCCTGGACTTTGAGCGGGGGGCCAGGCTGGCCGGCAGCCGGTTCTACGTCCTCAAGGGAGCTGGGGCCAGGCTCCAGCGCGCCCTCATCGCCTGGTTCCTGACGACGCACATAGAGCAGCACGGCTACACCGAGGTCTACCTGCCATTCGTCATCAAACGCGCCGGGTTGGTGGGGGCCGGACAATTGCCCAAGTTTGCCGATAACCTGTATCACGACGTGGAGGACGATGTCTGGCTGGTCCCCACGGCCGAGGTTCCCCTCACCAACCTCCACGCCGACGAGATCCTGGATGCCGATCAGCTTCCCTTGCGTTACGTGGCCTATACCCCGTGTTTTCGGCGGGAAAAGATGAGCGCGGGCCGCGACGTGCGGGGGATCAAGCGCGGGCACCAGTTCGACAAAGTGGAGATGTACAAGTTCACCACCCCGGAGACCTCCTACGACGAGCTGGAGAGCCTGGTTCGGGATGCCGAGGCTCTCTGTCGGAGCCTGGAGATCCCCTTCCGACGTGTGGCAATCTGCACCGGGGACCTGGGTTTCACCACCACCAAGACCTACGACATCGAGATGTGGGCGCCCGGCTGCGGCGAATGGCTGGAGGTCAGTTCGTGTAGCAATTGTGAGGACTTTCAGGCCCGGCGGGCGAACATCCGCTACCGGCCGGCGCGGGGGGTCAAACCGCGCTTTGTCCACACCCTGAACGGCTCCGGCCTGGCCCTGCCCCGGGTGATGATCGCCATCATGGAGAACTACCAGCAGGCCGATGGCAGCATCGTTGTACCGGCGGTACTGCGGCCGTTCATGAGCGGCCTGGAGATCATCCGATGACCGACCTCACCCTCTCCATCCGTACATATCAACCTGAAGATCTGGACGCGCTGGTGGACCTCATCAATGCCGCTGATGCGGTGGACCAGGCTGGTTTCACTACCACGGCCCGCCACTTGCAGGAGCTTTTGAACCGGCCCGGCCGGGACCCGACCCGCGATGTGTTCCTGGCCGACACCGGCGGTCAACTGGTGGGCTATGCGCGCCTGGACCCCCGTCGCGGCGGAAGCGAGGACGTCATCCGCTGCGAGGGCGTGGTATTGCCAGCCTGCCGGCGGCGAGGCATCGGCAGTGCTTTACTGCGCCGGGCCTACCAGCGCGCCGGTGAGTTGCGTGGCGAGCACCCGGCCCATTTCGACATCCATGCCCGGCAGAGCATGGCCGGCATCAACGAGCTGTGTCTGTCTTTCGGGATGCAGCCGGTGCGTTATTTCTTCTGGATGGTGCACCCAGACCTGCGCACTATCGCCGAACCCACATTCCCGTCAGGCTTCCAACTGGTGGACGGCACCGCGTTCCACGACCTGGCAGCCCGGACGGCGGCGTTCAACGAGGCTTTTGCGCAGCATTGGGGCTTTGTGCCCATCAACCTGGAGGACACCGAATACTTGGTGCGCCAGCCCACCTACCAGCCGGAGAACAGACTAATCGCCCTGGATGAGGCTGGCCAGATCGCTGGCTTTTGCACTGCCGATACCACGCCGGACATGGTGCAAAACCTGGGTGGAGACAAAGGGCAGGTGTCGCTGCTGGGGGTACGGCCGGCCTATCGCGGCCGGGGCCTGGGCCGCGCTTTGCTCTTGAGCGCCATGCACCGCATCCGCGCGGCCGGGCTGCCCCGCGCCGCTCTGGGCGTGGACGGCGACAACGTGACCGGGGCCAAGCGTCTCTACGAGAGTGTGGGCTTTCGGGAGGCCGGCCGCAGCATCGTCTACCGGCGTGACATGACGTTTGACGCCTGACCCAGCAGGCATTGGAGGTGCTGATGAAAACGATAGAACGTCCCTGGGACTGGTGGGCCTATCGCCTGCGGGTGCGCCATCGGCCCACGATCCCCGGCATTCACACGCGGGACCTGCAGCTCATTGCCGCCCTGGCCGAGGCAATGCGGCTGGAAACGGGCATGCGCGTGCTCGATCTGGCCTGCGGCAGCGCGGTCCACGTCCTCATGCTGGCCCGACGCGGGGCCACTGTCGTCGGCCTGGACATCGCCCCCAGCCTGATGACCTATGCCACCAGAGAGGCGCAGCTTCAGGGCCTGTCGGAGCGGGCCAGCTTTGTGGTGGGGGACATGCGTCATCCCCCCTTCCAGGCCGCCTTTGACGCCGTGACCATCCTGGGTAACACTTTTGGTATGCTCGATGAGGCCGGGAACCGGGCGGTCCTGGTCGGCGCGGCCCGTGCGCTCAAGCCCGGCGGCTGCCTGCTCCTGGACCTGGAAAACCCCTGGCTGATGATGTGGCAATCTCGCCGCACCTGGAGCGAGTTCGACGGCGGCGTGTTTCTCATAGAGAGCCGTTTCGACCTGGAAACATCCACCTATCACGGCGAGTTTCGCTACATTGACGCAGACGGGGTGATCAATACCTGGAGGGAGGGCGAGGCCTTGCGTCTCTATACCGTGCCGGAACTGCGCGAACGGCTGCTGGCCGCCGGCTTTGCCCAGATCACAGTCTATGACTCGAGCGACGTGCCCTTGAAATACTGTGACACCGGGTATGCCAGTCATCTGTTGGTGGTGGCCAGGTTGTGAGTCAGTCTCCAGTTCCCAGTTCCCAGTTCTCAGTCTCCAGTC
>DAOTYG010000272.1:0-4817 GCA_034435155.1 Anaerolineae bacterium
CCGCGCCCCCCCCCCCCCCCTCCGCGCCGCCGCCCGCGCCCGCCACACCCACGTCCGCGCCGCCGGCGCCCGCGCCCGCCAAACTCGTGGTGTGGGATGTCTGGACGCGCGACGAGGAGACAGCGGTCATCGAGGCCGTGCATGAAATCTTCGAGGCAACGCACCCCAATGTGGTGCTCGACCGCATCGCCAAATCGTTCGATGACCTCAAAGCAACATCCAAGCTGGCATTGAGCAGCCCGGATGGGCCTGACGTCGTCCAGATCAACCAGGGCTGGTCAGACATGGGCGCCATGGTCGAAGGCGGCCTGCTGGTGGACCTGACGCCCTACGCTCAGCAATACGGCTGGAACGACAAAGTTTCGGCGAGCCTGCGCGCGCGCAACAGCTTCAGCGCGGATGGCAAAGAATTCGGCACAGGTAACCTCTACGGCGTCCCACCGACGGCCGAGCTGGTCGGCGCCTACTATCGCAAAGACCTGTTCGAGAAACTGGGCGTGAGCCTGCCAAAGACCTTCGGCGAGCTGGAGAATATCCTCCAAAAGGCCAAAGAGGCGGGATACACGCCGATCACGTTCGGCAACCTGGATGGTTGGCCGGCCCTGCACACTTACAGCGAGATCATGTTCACCAAAGTCACCGATCGGAGCTACGTAGACGACCTGATCTACGCCTGGGGAAAGGGAGCATCGTGGAATAACCCCGCAGTGATCACCGCGGCAGGCAAGATGGCCGAGTGGGTGGAAAAAGGCTTCTTCACCCAGGGTTTCGAGGGGATCGGCTACGACGATTCCACATCGCTCTTCAATACCGGCGAGGGCGTGACCATGATCACAGGTAGCTGGATGAGCAGCACGTTCACCGCTGGGGAGTATGGTGAAAAGATTGGCTTCTTCCTCGTCCCGCCCGAAAAGGCGGGGGCCGTCAAACTGTCGGTGGGCGGCACCTCGCTGGCGTATGCCATCCGCGCCAGCTCTCCCAACGTCGCCCTGGCCGCCGAGTACCTGGCAGCGATCATGTCTGATGAGGCGGCCAACGAGTGGGCCAAAGCAGGCACCGTGCCGGTTGCATCGGTGAAAGACAAGACTATTATACAGGAAGGGACGCTATTTGCCGACCTGGTTAATAGCTGGGAGTGGATGAACCAGCACGATGCAGTAGGCCACTATATTGACTGGGCCTCCCCCACGTTCTATGACACCTCGACCGCCGCGATCCAGGAACTGCTTTCCAGGCGAATCACGCCGGAGGAGTTTGCCCAGAAGCTGGAAGCCGACCATCAGGCGTTTTTGGCCGGACGGAAATAAGCGACGCCCTATTCAGTGGGGCCGGTACACTCCGCCGGCCCCCTGGACACTGGTTTCGGAAATTCAGCGGCATAAATCTCGGAGGCGAGGCTGATGCGGCGTTTCTCTAAAGTGTTGGCCGGCTCCCATGAACCGGGCTACCGGTTCTGGTTGGCTTACCTCTACATCCTCCCCGCTCTGCTGGTCTATGCGATCTTCGTCCTGTGGCCTATCGTGGACACCGTCCGTTACAGCTTCTACGATTGGAGCGGCTTCAGCAAGCCCGTGTTTGCGGGGATCGGCAACTACGCACGCCTGTTCCACGATGAGATCCTGGGCGTGGGGCTGGCGAACAACCTGACGTTCATTATTTTCTACTCCATCCTGCCGATCACCGTGGGGCTGTTCCTCACGGCCCTGTTGACACGTCGCCTGGTGGCTGGGATGAGCCTGTTCCGGGTCGGGCTGTTCGTGCCGTATGTGATGTCTATGGTCGTGGTGGGCGTGGTCTGGCGGTGGCTCTATCATCCCACCGGCCCGATCAACCAGTTCCTCACCGCGCTCGGTCTGGGCACATGGGCGCGTCCGTGGCTGGGTGATTTCGACTGGGCGCGCGCGGCAGTCGGATTCGTCGGCACGTGGGTGCAATACGGTTTCTGCATGGTGCTCTTCATCGCCGGCGTGCAGCGCATTGACGAGAACCTCTACGACGCAGCCAAAATAGACGGCGCGAACGAATTCCAACAATTCGCGCATGTCACCTTCCCCGGCATCCTCAACGAGGTCTCCGTGGCATTGGTGACGACGCTGATCGCTGCTCTGCGGGTCTTCGACCTGGTCTACGTGTTGACGCGCGGCGGGCCAGGGAATGAAACGATGGTCGCCAGTTACTGGCTGTACCAGAACGCGTTTCAGATCAACCGGGTCGGATATGCCGCAGCGATCGCTGTTATCCTGTCGGTGATGATCATGATCATATCGTACGCCGTTATCTCCCTGCGCGTGCGCATCACGGAGGCGTAAAATGGGTACAGGCATGAGACATCGCGCCGCGAAGCGCTGGCTTGGGCTTGCCACGCGCAATGCGTTGACGTACACCGTGTTGAGCATCTTCCTGTTGCTTGTGGTGATGCCATTCCTGGCCGCGCTGCTGGCCTCCTTCAAAACCAGCACGGAAATCACGCGCGGCGTCTTCACCCTCCCCCAGACATGGCAGTGGACCAATTACGTGAAGGCCTGGACACAGGCGCGTTTTGCGGTATACTTCAGAAGCAGTGTCGTCGTCGTCGTGGCCGTGGTGGGAGTCTCCACGCTCTTCTCGGTGTGGTCTGGATATGCCTTTGGACGGATGACCTTCCCCTTCAGCCGGGTGCTGTTCTATCTCTTCCTGCTGGGCATCATGGCGCCGCAGGAAGCGTTTATCATCCCGCTCTATCACAACCTGCGCAAGATAGGGCTGTTGGATACATACTGGGCGCTGATCCTCCCCCAGATCGGCATGAGCGTCTGCTTCGGCACGTTTTGGATGTCGGGGGCGTTCGCCCAGGTGCCCCGCGACCTGGTGGACGCCGCCAAAGTGGACGGTTGCGATAGCTGGCGGGCCTTGTGGCAGGTGCTTTTACCCCTTGTCCAACCGGCAGTGCTCACTATGGTAGTGTTACTGTTCGTGTGGACGTGGAACGACTTTATGCTGGCCCTCGTGTTGGTGTCGAATGAAAACCTGCGCACCCTGCCGTTGGGCCTGGCGTTCTTCCAGGGGCGCTACTCGCGCGATGTACCCCTGACGGCAGCGGGCGCGACGATGGTGGCACTGCCCACGATCCTGACCTACTTCATCTTCCAGCGACAGTTTATCAAAGGAATCACCGCCGGCTCCGTTACCGGATAAAAGGATACAAAACTTCCAGGAGGCAAACGTGCTACCGACCAAAATCGTCGTGATCGGCGCGGGCAGCGCCAGTTTCGGGCTGAACACCGTCGCTGCGCTGCTGGGCAGCCGGCGGCTGCGCGGCAGCCATATTGCGCTGGTGGACCGCAACACCGAGACGGTGGGGCTGATGACCCGCCTGGCCGAACGGCTCAACCGCGAGTGGGATGCCGCGATGAAAATCACGTCCCACACACACCACGCCGACGCGCTCCAGGACGCCGCGTTCGTCATTTCCGCCATCGAAGTCGGGCCGCGCGAGAGACTGTGGCGGCAGGATTACGAGATCACGCTCAAATATGGCGTGCGCCAGCCCTACGCCGAAAACGGCGGACCGGGCGGCTTCGCCCACGCCGCGCGCAACATCGGCCCGGTGATGGAGATCGTGCGCACCATGGAAGCGGCCTGCCCCGACGCCTGGTTCATCAACTACACCAACCCGATGATGCGCATCTGCGACGCCATCGCCCGCTACAGCCGCATCAAAGTCGTCGGCCTGTGCCACCAGATCTACGCCGGCTACGGCATGGTGGGCTACGTCCTGGCCGATGAGCTGGGCATCGAGGTGCCCGAAGGCGAGATCAGCACCCATGCCGACCCCGACATCTGGCCCAGGTTGGGCAGACTGGCCCATCAGGCGGCGCAGAAGATTGACATCCAGGCCGCCGGGCTGAATCACTTTACCTGGATGCTCGACCTGCGGCTCAAGGAGACCGGCGAGGACCTCTATCCGCTCTTCCGGGAACGCTGGGCGGCCTTCGACCCGGCCTTCGAGCCGCTGACGCGCCGCGTCTTCGACGCCTTCGGCCTCTTCCCCATCCCCGGCGACGAGCATCTGTGCGAATACCTGCCCTGGGTCAGCGACCCGCAGACCCGCCCATGGGAGAAATACGAGATCAGCCTCTACGATTGGGAGCGCATGGACAAGATGCGCGGATTGGGGTACGACTGGATCGCGACGATGGCCGATGGGCAGAAAAGCGTGGAGGGCCTGCGCGACTCCGATAGTGAGGGCGCGCTGGAGATGGTGGAGAACATCGCCGGCGCCGGGCGGCACTTCCACCTGGCGGTCAACCTGCCCAACCGCGGGCAGATCACCAACCTGCCGGCCGGCGCGATCGTCGAAACGCCCGGCTGGGTGAGCGGTGCGGGCATCCAGGGCATCGGTGTGGGCGCGTTGCCTGAGGGAGTGGCGGAGCTATGTCGCCGCGAGATCGCGGCGGTACAATTATGCGTGGATGCCGCCGTCCACGGCGACCGTCAGGCCGCGTTGCAATGCCTGCTCCTCAGCCCGTGCGTGACCGATCTGGACGTGGCGCGGCAGATCCTCGACGACTACCTGGAGACCTACCGCGAGCACCTGCCGCAGTTCTGGTAGAGCCTGGTTCTCAGTACGAAACTTATACCTCAGTTTAGACAAAATTTTGAGCGGTCTTGTTCTTGAACAAAACAGCCCTTTGGTAGAAAATTGGGGGTATGAGAGCTCTAACATCACCTTTCTGCAGGCTTTCTTATTCGCATAACTGATTCTGAGGCGCAAGGCTCTGGCCAATCTCTTGGCTATGCGCCGCGTGGATCATAATCCACGCGGGCCGGGTGCTGGC
>DAOTYG010000273.1:0-3025 GCA_034435155.1 Anaerolineae bacterium
CAAACAGGGTGGTCCAGTCCCCAAAAAAGTGGTGGGACGTGACCAGGAACGCTTCCAGCAGGGCGACTTGCTCCTGGGCGTCGCGAGCCAAGGCATCGTCTGGGTCAGGCAGGGTGTGCGGCGGGCATGGGCCATCGGCTGGGCACCTCCCATCATCGAGTCAGGGCCTGTTATACCGCAGATCTCGCCTGGTGCGAAAAAAACCGGTCGTGATTTTAAGGTTGGCGCGTGCTGGGCTGCCTCCCGATGTCCCGGCTACGCCCTGGCGGATCTGGCCCTACATCCAGGGCAACCAGCCCGGCCGCCCCCCAGATATGGAGGGCAAGTAAACCGCGTTTGCCACCTCATCCGACGGGAGAGATTTTGCGCGAAAAACCGGTTGTTCTTCATTGCTGGATGTCAATATCAGTCCTTGACTTATCCAGCGATCTGGTGTAAACTTCTGAGCCGGACGTTCGTTCGGCTTCCAGGGTTGGTCGGATGGGATCGTACCCCAACATGCCACCTGCTTCTCGTCGAGTTGCCTGGCCCCTGGCCCGGCTAAAGGATTAGCGTCCTGCCCCCTCGGCGGGGAGCCAAAGCCAGGGCTATGTCTAAACCCGTGGACCCCCAGCCGGGCAGTGCCCCGGTTCAATCGGCCAGGATTGGCCTGATCAGTAAGCTGGTCCTGCCGATTCGCATCTCGGTCAATGGCCTGTATCGCGGGGAGGTGCCTGACCGGTCCCCCCTCCAACTCCCCCTGGATAGTGAGCCAGCCCATGTGGCCTGGGAGATCGTCAAGGAGACCACCACCGAGGGTCAGCCTCTCGGAGACGACATGGGGACCATCGTGAGCGGTATCCGCCGGGGGGCTGTGATCACCGTTAACAACGTGGTTGGTGAGCAGACGTATTTCTATCCCCGGATCAGCAATCACACCAATCGTGATTGCGCGGTGACGATCAATCAGGGCTGGAAAGAAGAAAACGTGACTAATGTCGTCCTGCCCGCCGGGCAGGACGACATTGGGTTAGGTTATTTCCGGCTCTTCACTAACTCTAATGTCACCCTGAGTTGTGGTGACGAGCGCTATTGGTGGGGTCTTTCCCCGATGAGAGCTCCGGTACGTCGTTCTACAATGAAGTGGAGCCAGACACCGGCGTGATCAAATTCACGCTGGAACCGTGATCTCAGTCGCCAGTTGCTACGATCCCAGGTCAGGATGTTACGAAAGGAGCAGCGTTAGATTCATGAACGAGAGACAAGGCATCTTAAAGAGCCTGGAACGGGTGTTGGAGGGACCCGGCCACGCTCACCTGGTGGTGGACCTGGTCATCATCCCTCTGCTCATCCTTTTGGCGCTGTTGATGCCGCCCATCTCCCTGTGGAGCCGCCTGAACCCCCAGGTGGGCCAGACCATCCAGGCTCAGGCCGGGGGCACCGTCTTTGAGGGCGATGGGACCCAGCTTACCATCCCACCAGGGAGCCTGAAAGGTGACGTTCAGATCGGTATCACCGGCATCCCGCAGATTGACTTTCTGGCCCAGACCGCCGGGGATGACGAAACCCATCACGCGGCTCAGGCCATCCCACCCTACCTGCGCCTCACCAGCCCGTATTATCGCATCCAGTCCCGTGGCGAGGCCATATCTCAGGCCATCCTGGTAGTCCCGGTGCCCACCGGCGCGGAGCCGTGGGATACCCTGGACCTCTATGGCTGGGACGGCCAGGCCTGGCGGTTCCTGCCCAGCGTCCTCACCTATCAAGAGGCTTACCGGGATGCCCAGATCATCGCTGATCTGACCTGGCTACCCCAGGCCGTGGGGGTGATGCAGACCCGGCCCCGGGGCTTTGCCGTCTCGGCCTGGCTGCCGGTCGGCGAACAGATAGACCGGCTCAGCGGGGACGTGCTGGTGGAGATCAACCCCCAGGGCCTCTATCTACAAGGGGATGGGACTATCGCCGGTCAGCCGCAACGCGGGTGGACGACAGATGCCCGGTTCATCGTCGTGCCCAGCATCAGCAATGTGGACCCGGACGGCGTGGTGCGCATTGACTTGTTGAACAATATACTCATCAACGAGGCCGCTCGCTCCCGCCATGTCGCCGAGATCGTGCGCTTTGTCAAGACCAATATGTACGCCGGCGTGGACATCCGCTACCAGGGCCTGGCTAAAGAGCCAGGACTGCGCCCGGATTTCACCAATTTTATAGTCGAATTGGCCACGGCCCTGCATCGGGATTACAAACTGCTCAGTGTCACTGTAGAACCACCCACCCAGGTCTCGGCCGAGGCCTGGGAGACCGGCGCCTATGACTGGGTGGCCCTGGGGCAGGTGGTGGATGCCTTCAAACTGGAAGGCGTGCCAGACTATGAGACCTATCGCCAGCAAATGCCCGCCCTGTTGCGTTATGCCACCAGCAAGGTAGACCGGGGCAAGATCCAGTTGATCATCTCCACCTATAGCGCCGACCGTACCCCAGACGGCCAGGTGACCCTGCGTCCGTATACCGAGGTGCTCCATACCGCCAGCCACATCGAGATCCAGAACCCCCGCGAGCAGTACTATCCCGGTGATACCCTTACCTTCCTCCTGCCCTATCTGGCCTCGAATGAAGGGACACTGGCCTGGGACAACCAGACCCAGATGATCAAGTTCACTTATCAACAGGACGGTCTGGATCACACCGTCTGGCTGGAGAATGCCCACAGCATCGCCCACAAGCTGGGTTTGGTGGAGCGGTTCAACCTGCGTGGCGTGGCTGTGCGTAACCTCCTGAGTGATAGGAACGACGGCCATATCTGGACGGTGATGAGCGTCTTCCGGGAGACTATGGTGGCCCGGGTCCCCCAGGCCGAGCCGCTCCAGATCGCCTGGGACATCAACGGCAACCCGGTGCCCGGGGCCATCGGCCCCACCATGAACTGGAAAGTGGAGCAAACCGGCAACTATACCGTCACCGCCAGCCTGGTGGATGGTGTGGGCCGGGTCTCCAGCAACGTCACCGTCCAGGTAGTGGAGCCACCCACCCCTACTCCCACCCC
>DAOTYG010000274.1:0-3385 GCA_034435155.1 Anaerolineae bacterium
ATGGTACAATGGATTCCTACACCCTGAAAGAGAGGCACTATGTTGACCAGACTCATTTTGGACACAAATGTAAGCGGTATACTGCGCACGCATCAGCAGCAAGGGGTGCAAGCCACCACACAAGCAGTGTTGGAGCGCGTGGGCGGCGACCCGGTCTTTGCACCGTTGCTCAATAGTTACATCTACGCTACCCTGCATCATTATCGGCCTCGGTTTGACCCCTTTGACTGGCAAACGACACCGCAGGTACTGCTCGCCGACCTGGCTGGTGAGCCGCGTGCGAGTATCATCTTGAAGGGACCTTATCTAAGCGCCCAGGTGCATCTGGATCTGAATTGCAAAAACGAGATCGTCAAAGAGAAGGTAGATGGAAAGCGGCGCAATGTGCCCAAGGCGAGCGACACCTCGAAGGCGAGTGTAGATGCCGGTGCGGCAAATTTTACCGATCCGGCGTTCACCCAGGCCTATCTCCATCTCCTCGGTGACATCTTTGAGATCATCGGCGGCGAGTATGGTTGGGCCGCGCATAGTGCCATTCGCTACGGCGCCGACTTTGACCGTGCCCATCAGGACTTTTTCGAGCCTTGGTTCATCACCTGGGCCAACCTCTTTAGCCCGGGGCTGGTGGCGCGTCTGGGCCGGGAGCGACTCCTCAGCGCGCCTGCCTACCAGGTGCGGGAACTGCCCGGCGGTAGCATCGTGCTCACCGTCGCTGCCAGCCCCCTGGAGCAACTGAAACCGGAAGTACAAGAGCGAATTGCCCACGTCAAGGCCCACCTGGGCATCCTCAGCCCCAGCGAACGGGCAGCGCCGGAGGAGTTGGCCGCATTCGAGGCGCGTAGTGTAGCCGCACAGGCGGAGATGAAACGGCGGATTGAGGAAGCTTTTCGTCAGGCCCGTGAGCAAACGGCAGCCGAGATGCAGCGCCAGGCGGAGGGTTGTGTAGAGGGAGTCCGGCAGTTCTGGGGAGAGCACCTCGACTTCAGCCCGCAGAGCCTGGCAGTGGTGGACCGGTTGATCCGAACCGGGTTCAGGCCAGAAGAGGACGAGGAGACGATTGCAACGGCTGTACAAGCCTTTGGCTCCTACGTGGGGGAGGTGGTCCGGTGCACCTTGGGCGGCGTCTGGCACGATGAGGAGATGAAGGGACAACCGGTCTTGCTGAACGTGGGTTTCCAGAAAGCTCGTGTAGAACCATTCCGAGTTGTGCATGAGCGTTTTGAACAGCGGTATGGAGATGGCGTCAGCTTGGTGGCCTGGTATCAACGAATAGGCAAGTAGACTGGTTCTCCCTGTCGGGCGTTTGACCGCTGTACATGAGGGCACTGAGCGACCCGCTCAGTGCCCTCAACGCCTTTCAGTGATGTCAGTTGACGGCAACGGGGCGCTGGTCAAGAAGGTGGCCGGCGGGGTGACGACGGTGTATATCGGCAGCCACTACGAGAAGCAGGGCAGCACCGTCATCAAGTACTATTCCTTCAACGGCCAGCGGATTGCCATGAACAAGGCGGGTGTGGTCTACTATTTGCTGGGGGACCATCTGGGCTCCACGGCCCTCACCGTCAACAGCAGCGGCAGCAAGGTGGCGGAGCTGCGCTACAAAGCCTGGGGGGAGACCCGCTACACCTGGGGGACAACGCCGACGACCTATCGCTACACCGGCCAGCGGCAGGAGGAGAGCCTGGGGCTGTACCAGATGGGGGCGCGCTGGTACGACTCCTATATTAACCGCTTCCTCAGTCCAGACACCATTATACCACAGCCTGGAAATCCGCAAAGTTTCAACAGATACCTCTACGCACTTGGGAACCCCCTTCGATACCTGGATCCTTCAGGCCACTATGCAGTCGAGTTCGAATCGGAAGAGGCACGCAGGCTCTTCGAAAATATGGGGTGGGATTCACCCGAAGAATTCATCGACTGGCTGCTTGCAACCCTTGAAGCTGCTGCAGCTGCCAATCCTGAAGGGGAGCTGGCCTGGTTTATGCCACATTTCCATGCAGTTGACGAAAGAGAGGGTGTCACAATCATCTTCAGGGAAGAGGGTAACCCACAGGGAGGAAAAATGGGACCTAATGGGGCGAATTCCGTTGTCTACATGGGTGCGGGGAGCATAATCTCAAAACAAAGTGCGCATGCTCTGGATGACCAGTCCTACACTAACGTTGTCTTGCCGTACGTTTCGATCTTTGCACATGAACTCTACCATGCAACTGCGCAACCGTATCGCTATGCCAATACTTTGGGTGGAGAACAGGAAGCGTATGGTTTCCAGTTAAAAGCGGCGCAGGAACTGGGATTAGATTGGGGAGCAGATAGTTTAGTGGGAAGGCTAGCCAATTCACGAGACGAACTCAGAAAGGCAGGCTACGGGGCCTTGGGGCCGGAGGTTCGGTGGGCACTCACCGTAGGAATAGGATACTTGAAAGGGTTGGAGCTGCGGCGGGATGAACACAACCTACTCTACTGGGCTGAACGGTAGTCTGTTTTCAATCATGGTCAAAGGCGTACTTCGAAGCTCAGACGTGACCGGCTTGTAATCTTCAGGAAGGGTTATCCATGACGAAAAAGATGTTTCTAGGCATTTTGCTAGGAATCGTGCCTCTAGGCATCATTTACCTCTGCTTCACTCTCTATGTCGGTGTGAGTCCTGTTAGGTTGATGACGAAAGACTTGCAGCGTCAGCAATGGCGGAACAAACTAGTTTCTGCACAAGGTAAATGGCTTGAGAATCGCGTGAATGACTATGAGATCAGTGTCTCATTTGTACGGTTCCCGTCAACTTGGTATGCGTGCCTTTCACAGACTCAACCGGCGACGATTCGAGTACATGATGGGATCGTAGTTGAAGCTGAAGGACAAGATTTAGGCGCTTGCCGAGATGTCTACCAACAGTTGACTGTCGATGCGATGTTTGAGTCCGTTGCCGAATCTATCGAATCTTATGATCCACTTGAGAGCACTTTATCCGTGCAGTTTGATCCCCATTGGGGGTATGTTGCCAAATATCGAGTCGTCTATACCCAAGGGCTATCTGGATCTTCATTCGGTGACGGTCACTATCAAGTCATAGTTCACGATTTCAGGCCACTACCGTGATTTTTGGCGTGATGGTATGTTCTTAAGTACACCGATGCATAAGTGCCATCCTAGCAAGCTGTTAGAGAAACCTCACACCTGGTGGAAGTGGCCATTTTGACAAGAAGCGAAACTCGTGCTAGTACATCATGGCGTAAATGGCTCATCAATTTGACTCCTGCTGTCCTGGTTGCACGGCGGGGGGTGGGTGTCCTCTGTTGTCGCCGGTCTCCTGACCGGCGTGCCGTGAGGGTACATCCTTTTCCCTGCACGCCGACGCCTCCGGCTCCACGACCTGGAGCTACGA
>DAOTYG010000275.1:0-7336 GCA_034435155.1 Anaerolineae bacterium
GGGGAAGGGGGACGACAACGCCTGCCACAGCGCATACGTGGCCGAGGTCGTGAGCAGCCCCAGGAGGGCATACATCCGCACCTCCTGGCTGTACCAGATGAGGAAGGGATTCACAGCGACCAGCAGCCCGGCGATGGCGCCCACCAGCGGGTTGAACAGCCGCCGTCCCAAACCATAGACCGGCAACACCAGCAGCGTCCCGGCCAGGATGGAGAAGGCTTTGAGCGCCCCCTCACCGTCTCCGAATCCATCAATCCAGGCGTGAAGCGCCAGGTAATACAGAGGCGGATGGGGATCACCGGCGATCTGGAGGCCACGGGCCAGCGTTTCCTGGACCGGGAGTCTGGCCCACCACCAACTCATGGCCTCGTCCAGCCACAGGCTCTGGGCATCCCAGCGCCACAGGCGGAGCAGGAGAGCCAGGAGGGTGAGGGCCAGGGGAAGCCAGGGGCCGGCCGGATCACGAAAGCGGCGCACGGAACCTCCCAGATGTGCAATGCCGGGGGATTATAGCCTATGCCGCTGCTCCTGACAAGCGCGCTGGGTAATTGCTTACCCTCCCGCAGGTTCGTGCGTTCGGCTCTGGAGTCGAGGCTTTAGCCGGTTCGTGCCCGCAAGACCCGCCTGAAGGCTCAACTCCGGTGGTGGGGGCAGTACGGCTCTAGAGTCGAGGCTTTAGCCGGCGGGCTTCTCGCCCATGTCCCCAATGTGTAACGCTCCCGGCCTTTTGCTTGTGTGCGGCGCGTTTTGGGGGTATAATGATAGTGAGATGCCACCGTTTATGAAAGCCCTCAAACAACTGGCCCTGGGCCTGGTCACTTTGGTCGCGTTGGCGATGGCCCTGGTGGGGGTGCAGGTGGTACCGACCCTGGTGGTCCCGCCCCCGCCATCTCCGCCGGCCTGGCCCACGACCGGGCCAGAGGCTTTGGTTCGCCTGGCCCTGGCCTTTGACCCGGAGGCGGCCCTGGGCCATGTGCATGAGCTGACGGCAGAGCGTTATGCTGGCCGCCGGGCCGGCACGGAAGGGGCCTGCCTGGCCGCCGACTATATTGCGGCCCGTTTCCGCCAAGTGGGCCTTCAGCCAGCCGGCGATGACGGCTCGTATTTCCAGCAGTTTACCCTGAACTACCTGGACCTGGCCGCCACGCCGGAACTGGCTTTGCTCAATCAGGATGGCTCTGTTAGCCAGGCGTTCCGCCACCATCAGGACTTTCGGGAGCTGGTGGGTGGGCGAGCGGGGGCCGGCACCGTCCGGGGCGAACTGGTCTACGTGGGCTATGCTGAGGCGGCAGACCTGTCCCGGATAGATCTCCGGGGTCGGCTGGTGTTGTGCCAGCCGGCCAATACTCGCCAGGCCATAGAACGGGCCATCAGCCGGGGAGCAGCGGCCGTCCTGGCCGTGGCCGATGAGGCCACCATCCGGCGGCGAGGCAGTTACCTGCCTGTGGGCCCCGGGCCAGCGGCCCCCTGCCTGCTGGTGAGCGCGGCGGCGGCGGATAGATTACTGCGGGCCGCCGGCCGCTCCCTGGACTCGGCGAGCACGGTGGGCCAGCCGTTCCCCACCGGCGTGACCGTCCACGTATCCGTCCCCCTGGCCTCTAACCCACACGCCCAGGGCCGCAACGTCTTGGGCCTGTGGCCCGGCGCAGACCCGGCCCTGGCCGACCAGGTGCTCATCCTGGGTGCCCACTATGACCACCTGGGCCGCGACCCGGACGGCACGCTCTATCCGGGGGCCATTGACAACGCCTCCGGCGTGGCCGTGTTGCTGGAGATCGCCCGGGTATGGCGAGAACAGGGTTACCGCCCCCGCCTCAACGTTCTCTTTGCTGCCTGGGACGCTGAGGAGGCGGGCCTGTTGGGTTCGGCCTATTATGTGGCGCACCCGCGCTACCCCCTTCAACAGACCCGGGCCATGATCCAGTTAGATTGTGTGGGTGGTCCGGACCAGCGGCTTGCCGTCACTCAGGATGCCCGTAACCTGCACGCCGCCCTGCTCGACAGCGCGGCCCAACTGGGTCTGACCCTGGGGCTGATGGACTATGAGGGCGGGAGCGACCATGCCTCCTTCAGCAACGCCGGTGTGCCAGCCGTCATGTTGATCGGGGCCGATGTGATACCACTCATCCACGTGCCCACGGACACTTCAGCCGCCGTCCGGGCCGGGCCGCTCCACCAGGCCGGCGTCATCGTGAGCCTGACCCTGGCGCGCCTGTCCAGCGGCGCACCCTTCAAGTGACGTAACTGCTCAGCCTGTACCCTCCCGCAGGTTCGAAAGTGTCCGGCAACGGGTCAAGCAAGTCCATTCTGGTCTGGAGATCGTGCCATAACCTGCGGGAGGGTGAGCAGTAACCGGGTGACTATGAAGCAGCTCTTCGCGCTGTGGTTCATCTTGTTTAGCCTGAGCGCCGCGCTCCCGGCCTGTGGCACTCGTCCCCTGCTCAAGATCGGGCTGGCCTTGCCGTTCACCGGCTATGACCAGGAGCGGGGCTATAACGCCATCTACGCCGTCAAAGAGGCCCTCGCCGAGGCGAACGCCCGGCGTGGCGTGGGAGGGTACATGGTGGAACTGGTGGCCGTGGACGACCGCAACGATCCGGGGGAAGCCGTCCGCCAGGCCCGGGAACTGACCCTTTATGAGGATATGGTGGGCGTCATCGGGCATCACAGCGACGCCTGCACCCTGGCCGCCATCCCGGAGTACGGGCGGGCCGGGATGCCGCTTGTCGCGCCGTGGCTGGTCTCCCCTGGCCGGGAAGAGCCGGCATGGGAAACAGCCGTCTTTCCCCTGGCGGCCCCGGCCGACGTGCTGAGTCATCAACTGGCCGGGATCGTTCCCAGACAACGATTGGCCCTGTTGACGGACGATTCGCCGGACGGGCGTGCCCTGGTCAGGGCGTTCCCGGCCGGCTGGCCGGTCATCTTCCGGGGGGAGACAGGCCAGAGCCAGCGCGATCTGGTCACTCTGGCCCGACAAGTTGCCGAGGCCCGGCCGGACGTGGTCTTTTACAGCGGGCACGCCACGGAGGCGGCGCTGTTGCTTCTGGCCCTGCGGGAGGTCGGCGTGCACGCTCCCTTCTATGGTGGCCCAGACCTGGATGACCCCAAGTTCCTGCGGCTGGCCGGGGTCACGGCCGAGGGGGTAATCTTCATTGGGCTGGCCCAGCCAGGCCCGGCCGGGGCCGGTTACCGCCAGCGCACCGGCCGCGACCCGGACGGCCGGGCCACTGGAGCTTATAACGCCACCGTGTTGCTCCTGGCGGCCATCGAGGATGCGGCCCGGCGCGATGGCCGGCCGACCCGGGCCGGCGTGGCCCGGTCCCTGGGCGAACTGGCCGGGCCGTACCAGGCCACCAGCGGGGTCATCTATCAGGTGACGGGCGGTATGCTCAAACCACTATCCAACCCCTGAGGAGACCCGCACGCGCGGGGCGCACCCCGTGGCACGAAAATACGCCGGTGTGCTCGCGCGGGGTCTGCGACCCCGCGCCGGCGGCGGGTCACAGACCCGCCGCGAACGGAAACCACTATCCAACCCCTTAGGAGGATGCGATTGTCCCGCCCTGGCCAATGGCCTACCCGGGTGCCCCAGGTGCTGGCCTGGCTCTTGCTGCTGAGTCTGGCTGGCGCGATCTTTTGGTCACTGCGCGATTTCTCTCCCACGACCACCTGGGAGGATGTGCGCCAGGACCGGCTCGACCGGGCCATGCCTCCCCTGGATGGCACCCACACCGTGGGTCAGACCTTCGTGGCGCGTCAGGCCGGGCTATCGGCTGTGGAGGTGTTGCTGGTGGTCTACGGCCCTGGCGAGGCGCCGGTGGCCCCGGCCGGGCAACTCACTTTCCATTTGCGCCAGGGCCTGCCACCAGCTCTGGTGGCCCAGGCCGGTCCAGCCCGGCTGGGCCGGGCCGGGACCAGCTCGACCGACCTGGTCACGATCACCATCGAGACGGCCGGGCTGAGACACAACTCCCCCTATCGCTTCTCTTTCCCCCCCCGCCGCGATTCACGGGACCAGACTTATACCTTTGTACTGGAAGGCACGCCGGGTTGCCCGGTCTCCGTCTGGAGCAACTCCCTGGAGGCCTATGCCGACGGTGAGTTGCTGGCCGATGGGCAACTCGGGGACCTGTATTTCCTCACCTATCACCAATACGATCCCCTGTTCGTCCTGGAAGACATCGGCCCGGCTTTACTGCGCGATGGCTGGTTGAGCGGGCCGTTTCTGCTACTCTTCCTGTTGCCGGGAGCGATCCTGGTCAGCCGGTTGGGGCCGGCGGCTCCAGAGGACCCCCTATCGCAATTGGCTCTGGCCGTGGGGTTAAGCCTGGCAGTCTGGCCGGTGGGTCTGTTCTGGCTCACCGCCGTGGGGGTGCGGCTGGACGCGCCCCGGCTATGGCTGGTCGTGGGGGTGGTGGCGGCCCTGGGCCTGGCATTGGGGCTACGGCAGCGGTTTCGGGGCCTGCGAGCCTGGTTGGCCCCCCAACATCGCGGCCCGGCCCTGGCCCTCCTGGCGGTATTGGCAGCCACCACCCTGGTCCGCTTCATCCAGGTACGGGGCCTGGCCTTGCCGCTCTGGGTGGATTCTGTCCACCATGATCTCATCGTGCGCCTGATCCTGCACCAGGGCGGAATACCTTCCTCTTTCCAGCCGTTCATGCCGGTGGACCATTTCACCCTGTATCATTGTGGCTTTCACGTGGATGCAGCCCTGTTCGCCTGGCTCACGGGTCGGTCGGTGGAAGACGTGCTGCTCACGTCAGGACAGCTACTCAGCGTGGCGGCCTCGCTGGCGGCCTATTTGCTGGCGGTTCGGCTCACGGGCCGCCGGTTGGCTGGCGTGGTGGCCGCGTTAGTGGTGGGGTTGATCGCCTCCCTGCCGGCCTATTATGTGAGTTGGGGCCGCTATACCCACCTGGCCGGGCTGGTCATCCTGCCCACGGCCCTGACGTTGTTGTCAGACGCTATCGAGAAGCGGGATTATCCCCGGCGGCGCATCTTGCTGGCGACGGTGGCGTTGGCCGGGTTGCTACTGGTCCATGTGCGGGTCACGATATTCTATGTGACCTTTGCGCTGCCGGCACTGCTGGTGTGGACAGTCCTTGTTCGGCGGTGGCGTGCGGCGGTGCGACCGTGGCTGATCGCCGGGTTGGTGGGTCTGGGGACAGTGGTAGCGGCAGCGCCGTGGTTGGGGCTATTCGTGCCGTTCTTGTTGCCCCTGGGTACGCTCCCCACCCGACTCCAGAGCGTTGATCCCGGCTACAATGCCTTTCCCTGGGGGTATATCAACACGGGTTATAACCGGGAGGTGCTGGCTCTGGCCGGGTTGGCGGCCCTCTGGGGCCTGTGGCGGCGGCAACGGGGCATATTCCTGGTGGTATCCTGGTCAGCTCTCACGCTCCTCATTGCCAACCCGGAACTGTGGGGCTGGCCCAGTTTGTGGGCGCTCAACAACAGCGCGGTGGTCATCTCGTTCTTTTTGCCAGCGGCAGTGCTGATCGGGTTTCTGGTGGCCGACGGGGCCGGGTTGCTCCGGTCGTCAGTGGGTCGGTGGGGCCGGGTGGCCGTGCCGGGCCTGGTGGCATTGGGCCTGGCCGCGGCCAGCCTGTGGGGGGCGCGGGCCATGTTGCCCATCGTGAACCCGGTGACCGTCCTCGCCACAGCCGAAGATGTTATCGCCTGCGACTGGATCCGCGCCAACACGCCGCCCTCGGCCCGGTTCCTGGTCAACGCCCGTTTCTGGCAGAGCAACACATATATGGGCACTGATGGCGGCTACTGGATCACCCTGCTGACCGGCCGGTCCAGCACCATGCCCCCGTCGCTATATAACACCGGCGGTCGAGAATATGTCCAGGCGGTGAACGACCTGGCCGAATGGGCCGCCGGGGTTGAGTCCTTTGCTGACCCGGCCACCCGGGCGCGGTTGCGGCGCGAGGGGATCACCCACATCTACATCGGCGCCCGGGGCGGAGCGATCACCCCCCAGAAACTGGTGGACGTGACCGGCTACCGGCTGGTCTACCAGCGGGGACCGGTATGGATCTTTGCCGTCGAGTAAGGGCCGGCGGCTCAAAGGGGGCCGTCTGGGGGTACACCGACTGAGCAGTCATGAGCTGAACCCTCCCGCAGGTTAGAACGGCGTCCAAACCTGCGGGAGGGTAGGCAGCTATGGGCCGTTTTGCTTTTGCCGCGAGATCGGGTATAATAATCCGGGATAGGTAGGAACCGTGTTCTACGACCGGGCCAGGATCTTTGTCAAAGCAGGAGATGGCGGCAACGGCCAGTTGAGTTTCCGCCGGGAGAAATACGTGCCCCGGGGCGGGCCAGATGGCGGCGACGGTGGCCAGGGCGGCAGTGTCTACATCGAGGCGGATGAGGGTCTCAACACGCTCCTTCGTTTCAAACGTCGCGTTCACTATCGCGCGCCCAATGGCGGTCACGGTGGCAGTAATGATCGGCGCGGGGCCGATGGCCAGGACCTGGTCCTGAGCGTGCCGCCGGGGACCATTGTCCGGGATGCCGAGACCAACGAGTTGCTGGCGGATCTGGCGCAGCCCGGCCAACGGGTGCTGGTAGCCCGGGGCGGACGAGGGGGGCGGGGTAACGCCAGCTTTGCCACCGCCACCCACCAGGCGCCTCGCCTCGCCGAACGCGGCGAGCCGGGGCAAGCCCGCTGGTTGCTCCTGGACCTCAAGCTCATCGCCGACGTGGGCATCATCGGCTACCCCAACGCTGGCAAGTCCACCCTGCTGGCGGCGGTGAGCCGGGCCAGGCCCAAGATCGCCGATTATCCTTTCACCACCCTCACGCCCAACCTGGGCGTAGTCACTGTGGGCGAGACCGGCTTTGTGCTGGCCGACATCCCCGGCCTCATCGCCGGGGCCAGCGAAGGGGCCGGCCTGGGACTGGATTTTTTGCGTCACATCGAGCGGACCCGGGTGCTCATCCACTTGCTGGACGGGCTGTCCCAGGACCCGGTGGCCGACTGGCGGACCATCAACCGGGAGCTGGCCCAATACAGCCCGGCCCTGGCCGCCAAGCCCCAGGTGACGGCTTTTAACAAGATGGACCTGCCGGAGGTACAGGCACGTTGGGCTGAGGTCCGGGGGCCGTTGGAACAGCAGGCGGGGCCGGTCTACCCCATCTCTGCCCTGACCCGTGAGGGGGTGTCGGACCTGCTGTGGGCCGTGGTGCGGCAGTTGCAGGAGGTGGAGAAACAGCCCCCGGCTCCGCCCGCTGAAAAGATCTATCGGCCAGTCCCGGCCCCGGGCGAGTTCACCGTGACCCGCGAGGGCGACGGTTTCCGGGTCCGTGGTCAGGCTGTAGAACGCCT
>DAOTYG010000276.1:0-7887 GCA_034435155.1 Anaerolineae bacterium
CTACCCTGGAACCCTCCCGCAGGTTAGAACGGGGCTGGCAGCCGATGCAGGCAGTCATTTAGGCATGTCTGGTCTGATCATTGCGCCCCAACCTGCGGGAGGGTAGGCAGTTACAGATTTTTTTTGAAATCAGTGTTTATCCGCGTTTATCCGCGTCCGAATAAACTCGTTGGTTTGAGGCGAAGCTTCGCTGGGCAATTACAATCACTCGCGTAATGAGTCGGATTGGCAATCCGACCTGCATTTTCGTGCCCAGGGAGTGCGCCCGGCGCGTGAATCTCTCCAGCCGCTGCTTGGGCGGGTAAGCAACCCGCCCTACCGGGTTTCCGCGCTCACCTCCAGCCGGATCAGCCCATCCGAGGCCCGCAAGGCGCGCCCCAGCTCCCGGATCGACGTTCGCAAGATGGCATCTATCTCGGTAGAGGCGCGGACCCGGGCGGTGATCTCGGCCAGTAACTGCTCCTGGGCCGCCCGGCGTTGGGTCTCCTCCAGCAGGCGCACGTTCTCCAGGGCCAGGGCCGCCCGCTCTGCCACCCCCTCAGCCAGGGCGATCTCCTCCGGTTGCCATTCGCCGGCCTCGGCCGGCCGGTGGAAGCCGATGACGCCGACCGAGACATCGCGTAGCTTGACCGGCACGACCAGGGCATGTGGTCCGCCGTCCACGGCCAGACGCCCGCTCACCGGCTGCCCCTGGTGCCGTGCCTGAGCAAACAAGGCCGCCCATATCTCCGGCGGTCCAGGCGAGACCCCAACCTGGTAGCGCGCCTGCTCCGGTCGGCCTTCGACGAAGCGCTGCCAGGCCTCGCCGGTCATGACCCGGTGCAGGCGATTTAGCTCCTCCAGGTTCGATTGGGCCTGGGCCAGGAGCCGGGCGTTCTCCAGTCCCACGGCCAATTGGTCGGCCAGGATCTGCAAGGCGGCTATATCCTCCTCAGTAAAGGCCCCCACCGCCGTGGATTGCACGTCCAGCACGCCGATGGTTAGCCCCCGCACGCGCAGGGGCAGGGCCATCTCAGACCGGGTCTGGGGCAGGTCCGGGTTGTTAAAGAATACCGCGTCCTGGCCCACGTCCAGGGCGACGCGGGGCTGGCCTGTGCCGGCCACGTGCCCGACAATGCCAACTTCGCCTACCTTGAGCTTGTGCCCGCGCGCCAACATGCGCTGCCCGCCTTCTGACGACGCTGCCCGGAGCACCGCATACTCCCTGGCTTCGTCCAGCATGAAAATGCCCGCGTGATAGAACCCGAAACGCTCCGAAATGAGTTGCGCTGTCTGCCGGAGCAGTTCATCCACGTCACGGATGGCGACCACGTCGCGGGCCACCTCGGCGGCGGTTTGCAATTGAACGGCGCGGCGCACCACCTCGGCCGTGCGGTCGGCCACCTCCTGCTCCAGTGCCGCCCGGTGGGCCCGCAGTTCCGCGCTCAGTTCTTGCTCACGGCGCAACGCCCGCCCCATCTCCCGGCCCGCGAGCCAATCAAAGATCACCAGGACGATCAGACCCAGGCCCAAGCCGATCCCGTCAGCGAGCACCGAGACCTCGGGGCTTAGGGTGCCGGCCATCTGGCCGGCCGGCTGGGCCAGGCCGACGATCAGGTAGACCACCATGCTCAACAGAGCAAAGAACAGGGCCGGGCTGATGCCAATGAGGAGGCCGGCCGTGGTCGTTGCCAGAGCATAGCCAACGAGCGTGACGTGGCCGGCACCCACCTGATACGTGGCCCCGGTCATGATCAGAAACAGCACGATGACGGGGATATAGGCCGCCAGGCGCACCCGGCCGCGTCGCCCCAGCCAGTAGGATAGCAGGTAGATTGGCTGCACGCCCAGGCCAGCCACCGCCCCCACACCGGCGCCTGGGGTCTGACTGAACGCCCAGACTACCGCCAGACTCAGCCCAAAGAGGAAACCCGGGCCGGCCAGCCCCAGCAACACCAGGTTCAACAGGCGCTGCCGCCGCGCCAGATCGGGGTCCTCCGCTGTGGGCGCCAACCACGCCCGCCACCGCTCTCTCATCGCCGATCCCCTCTGCCGTTCACGCGGCCACGTCATAGGCCGAGGTATAGACCTCCAGGCCCAACGCCTGGGCGGTCTCTAGCACACCAGGCCTCAACATCGGCGAGATGACGATCCGCCGCTGGACTGTCACCCCCTTCAGCCGTTCGTAGAACGCCACCTTGCGGACAAAGGTATAGACATCGGCCTTGCTCAGCGAGGACTTGAGCTCTAACAGGTAGCACACGCCATCACGAACCACCACGTCAATCTCCACTTGCTCCGGCTGGCCGAACACTGTGCCCTCCGTGTCAATCTGCCGGAACCGTTCCACCCGCAGCCCCAGGCGGTCATCCAGGATACCGGCCAGGGCGGCGCGGAACGAGTCCTCGGTCTGCAAACCCCACCGGCTGCCCAGCGCCCCGATGTGGGATTCGACGCGCCGGAAGTGCTCGTCTAGCTGTTGGGCGAACATGTCCTGCCGCCGGGCGAACTCGGCCATCTGGCGGTTAAAGTCCTCGCGCATGGCATCCATCCGCTGCTCGAAGGCATCCTGCCGCCGGGCAAACTCGGCCATCTGGCGGTTAAAATCCTCGCGCATGGCGTCCATCCGCTGCTCAAAGGCGTCCATCCGCTGCGCAAAGGCGTCCATCCGCTGCTCGAAGGTGTCCTGCCGCCGGGCGAACTCGGCCATCTGGCGGTTAAAATCCTCGCGCATGGCCTCCATCCGCTGCTCGAAGGCGTCATGCCGCCGGGCGAACTCGGCCATCTGGCGGTTAAAATCCTCGCGCAGCAGGTCCAGGTGTTCCAGAATGGCCTGCACGTCCGTCTGCCGGGCAAAGGTCTCGGACAAGGCTCCGATCAGCATATAGCGTACATCCGGGTAGTCCTGGATCACTAATGGGAGTTCCTCCCGCAGGAACTGCCGCATTTCCTCCCGGCTCATAGTTACTGAGGTTGCAGTCATTGTACTTCTCCTCGCGTTCCACGCTGGGGCAGTAGTGCACGCAGAGCCTCGGCTGTGGTACGGGCGGCGCGCGGCGCCCAGCCCAGCCGCTTCAACCTTTCATTGCTGGCCACCAGCGGATAGCGGGCCAGGTCAGCCCATTCGGGCGCAAAGACAGACCGGCCGGTTCGCCACAGCAAGCTCATCAGGCCCCGCACCACCCCATACGGCAGCGCGATCACCCGCGCGCCCCGCATCCGCGCCAACTGTCCCAGGGTCTGCGGCTCATCGCTGGTCACGTTGTAAACGCCCGGGGCGTCTTGCTGGATCACCAGGTGAATCGCCTGGGCCAGGTCGTCCTCGTGCAGCAGTTGGTAGGGCGGATCGAATCCGCGCACGGTCAGGGCGGTGGGGCCGACTAACATCGCCATCTGGGCCGGGTCGGCTCGAGGCCCCACCACTGTGCAGGGCCGCAGCCGGGTCACGATCCGGTCAGGCTGCCCGGCCGCCAGGCTTTCCAGTTCACGCTCGATGGCGGCTTTGGCCCGGCTGTAATACAGGTCCGGGTTGGGCCGCAACGGCGATTCCTCGATCAGTGGGATGGGGTTGTCGGGATGCAAGCCATAGGCCACCACGCTGCTGGTAAAGATCAGCTTGCGCACTCCCTGCCGGGCCGCTGTTCGAAAGACCGCCTGCGCGCCGCCGATGTTGATGGCGTCGCATTCCGCATCGCTGATGCCGGGCCGGCGCATCAACATGAACGCCAGATGGACCACCACATCGGCGCCGGCCAGCGCGTCCGCCAGCCTGGCATCTCGCACGTCAATCTGATGAAAGGTTAGCTTGTCGCTCCTCATCTCTGGCAAGGGCCGTTGATCCACACCGATCACCCGCTCGATGCCGGGGTCTTGCTCCAGATAGGGCCACAGTGATTGTCCCACATAGCCGGCCAGGCCGGTCACCGCCACGATCTTCTCGCTCATGCCTTCCTCTCCCGTAAATAGCACGCCGGGTAGTGGTCGTAGGGCGCGTTCCCATACGCGCCGCCAGCAGGCAGCTATGGAACTGGACTTGACGATTCTGGAGTCGAGCCTTCAGGCGGGCCATATCTTGTGCTCACGACCGGCTAAAGCCTCTACTCCTTGTGGTGTGCGACCAATTTTTCAAATTCATGGAAAGCCGCCTACCATTTTCTTGCACGGGGTGCGCCCGGCGTAGACATCTCCCGTAAATAGCGGTCCTGCTCACTGCCAAGCTCTGCGTGGCACCAGCGGCGCGTCCCCGCTCCCGGCGCGCCCACGCCGAGCCTGGTCAACCTTGCCGCCTCACGGCCCCAACTCCACATAGACCCCGTTGACGTTCAGGGTCTCCAGCAGCCCTTCAGCGGTGCTATGCAATACGGTCTCCACATCTATCGCCCGGGCGATGCGATCGCTGATGGCACGCCGGGCGGCCTCCTCTTCGGCCCGCTGTTGGGTCAGCTCGTACAGGCGCGCCCGCTCTAACGCTATGGAGGCCTGGTCACTCAAGGTTTCGTAGAGGCGCACAGCCGTACCGGAGAAGGGACCGGTCGCCGTGCGCAATACCACCACCTGGCCAAAAGCCTGGTCGCTCCGGCGTAAGGGGATATTGGCCAGGGCCTTGACCCCCGTCGCCATGAACACCTGACGCGCGCTCTGGGGCAGTTGGTCGTCGTGCTCCACATCGGCGACGGTCCAGAAGGTATGGACCATCTCCCAGGGAAAGGGGCTATTGGCGATGGGCACTCGCATCCCGGCCCGGAACTGCGGCTCGCGGTCCCGGCGCCATACTCCCCGATACAGGAGGGCCATTGGCGTGCCGTCCGGCGAGAACTCGAACTCCACCACCACGCACCCGTCGGCCCCGGTCTCGACCACCGAGTCCATGATCGCCTGGGCCACCTGGTCGGTCGTCATCGCCGTGGTCAGGCGGCGGCTGGCCCGGTAGAGGGGGCTGGTGGCTTCCAGTAAGGTGGCTTCCTCCAGGAACTTGCGGGCGTTGTCCACGGCCACTGCCACCTGGTCGGCCACCAACTGCAAGATGGCGATGTCCTCCTCGGAGAAGGCGGCTGGCTGGGCCGATTGCACGTCCAACGCCCCCAGCACGCGGTCGCCCACGATCAACGGCAGGGCCAGCTCCGATCTGGTCTCCGGGAGCAGGGGGTTGTCAAAGCGCGCCGGCTCGTCGCCTATGTCCAGAGCGATGCGAGCCTGACGCTGGGCACAGGCTGTGCCCACCATAGATTGGCCGCCGACGGCCAGCCTGTATCCCTGTTCCTTCAGGAGGCGGCCGGCCTCGCCGGTGCCGGCCTCTAGCACGGCATATTGACCGGTGTCATCCAGCAGGAACAAGGCCGCGTAATACAGGTTGAACCGCTGGCACACCAGCTCCACGACCTGGCGGATCAGCGGCTCTAGCTCCAGGATGGAGGCGGCGGCCCGGCCCACCTCGGCTGCGGTGGCCAGCAGGACGGCCCGGTGCTGCAGGTCTCGCGTGCGTTCGGCCACCCGCTGTTCCAACTCCCGGGCGTGGGCCTCGATCTCTGCCCGCGAAGTCTGGAGTGCCTCCGCCATCTGGTTGAACTGCCGGGCCAGGTCCTCGACCTCGTCGCCGGTTTGAACCTCGATCCGCCGGTCCAGCTCGCCGCGCCCAATGGCGGCCGCACCCTCCTGCAACTGGAGCAGGGGCCGGACCAATCGCCGGGCGAACAGGTCCATGAGCACGGTCGCCAGGAGCACCGAACCGAACAGGCTGGCGTAGAAGATCAGGGCCAGCCGTTCCACCTCTGCCAAAGCCCGGCGCGAGGGGGTCTCCGCGATCACCCCCCAGCCGTTCTCCAGGGCGTACCAGGCCCCCACAGCGCGCTCCCCCTTCAGACCTATGAACTCCCCGGTCACTGTCTGGCGGTCCAGGAAGGCCCGCACGACGGGCACCTGGCTCACGTCCTGGCCCTGGAGGGCCTCGATCCCGGCATACCCCAGGATGCGCCCGGTCTCGTCCACCAGATAGATGCCCCCTTCCTCACCCACCTCCACGGCTCTCAGGATACCCCAGATGCGTGTAAAATAGATCTCCGGCCGGCCAGCCACCTCTGGCGTGCCGATCATCAGCTTGGAGATCTGTTCTGCGACGCGATGGGCCAGCTCCTCGTGGCGGCGTATCACCTCCATCTGGAGGGTCTGGCGGGTTAAGGTGAACCAGGCCACGCCCAGCACGAGCAGCGAGATGATGGCGATGGCCGTGCCCAACCCCACCAATCGCGTCACCAGGGTGTGAGGCCGGGTTGACCCCATGAAGCCCCTGGGGAGGCCGCTCGGTTCAGGCGTCTGGCTCATGATGGTTCTCCGGCTCAGTCAACTGAGGCAAGAGGGCTTCCACGGTGCGGAGCACACGGAACCAGCGTTGCGCTTCAATTCGATGGACGTTCATAGAGGAGCACCCCTTCCTGTTGTACGATCCAGCCCAGGCCGGTTTCACTCATACGGGCGAATTCTTCGGGGGTATAGACCAGGATCTCCGCCGGACGCCCAAATTCTACCAGATAGGGAACCATATCTCGTAGTCGCTCCAGGAAAGGGCGCGGGGTACGTTTGATCACCACCACGTCGTAATCGCTGTAGGCATCTGCCTCCCCCCGCGCGCGAACCGAACAGGATGATCCGCTCCGGTTCATACCGCTGCAGCAGCCGAATGAGCGTATTCAGATCCGGATCAGTCAGGGGCATCTTCATCTCGCGGCCCTGCCTGGCGGTTGCCTGGACCACCCTCTGGCCCAGGCCCGGTACTCAGGTGCACAAAGGTACGCGCCGTACCCAGGGCGGTATTCAATTCCCGCACAGTCGTGCTCAAGATGGTGTCCAGATCAGCAGCAGCGCGCATCTTGGTCGTGATCTCGCGGATGATCTGCTCGCGGCGAGCGCGGCGCTCGGTCTCTTCCAGCAGGCGCTGGCCCTCCAGAGCCACGGCCGCCTGGCCGGCCAGGGCCACATAGGGGCGCACCGCCTCCAGGGCGAACCGACGGGGCGCAGCCGTGGTCTCTAACAGCAACCAGCCCAAGATCCGCTCGCCGGTGCTGATGGGTAGGATGGCCGCCGCTTGCACCCCCTGGCGTTGGAAGGTGGTGCGGGTGGCATCGTCTACCTCAGTGGAGGTAGCAAAGTCGTTCACCAGGACGACATCCGCCGGGCCGACCTCCTCTATCAAGGGGATCTGAACCGGTGTAAAGCGTTGGCCCAGCGAGCGGGCCTCTTGCCCGAACCTGTCCCACACGCCCTGCACCTCCACTATGGGCCGGTCATCCTCAGTGCCCACGATCAGGGCCACCACGATCCGGTCCAATCCAGTGCGGTCAATGTGCTCCACCAGGGCCGCCACGACCTCCTCGCGGCTGCGCGCGGCGGTGATGGCCCGGCTGGCTTCGTATAGCGCGCTGGTCTCGGCCAGGGCCTGCTGGGTCTGCTCGAACAGGCGCGCGTTCTCCAGAGCCAGGCCGATCTGGGCGGCGATGGTCCGGGTCAGTTCCACATCCTCAGCCGAGATGGGCGGCCCGTCAACATGACGACCGATAGAGACCGCGCCGACGACCCGTTCGCCCACCCAGATCGGCTCGGTCACATACCGGCCAGCGACCCGACGAATGTGGGGGGGCAGGTCGGCCAGCCGTTCATCGCGCTCCGGGTCGTTGATCACGACCGTCTGCCGGGTCTGGATGGCGATCACCACCGGGTTGCGCGGCTCATCCGCCAGAACCACCCGCCGCCTCATGTCTTCATCCGTCACCTTCTCCCAGCGACCCACCAGGCCCCGCATAGCCAGGCCATCCTCCTCCAATAACGGCACCCACCAGCGGTCAAAGGCCGCCACCGCACCCAACCGCTCAAAGAACCCCACCAGACCCGCTTCCAGGTCCTCACCCAACCGGCTGA
>DAOTYG010000277.1:0-5887 GCA_034435155.1 Anaerolineae bacterium
GTGGAATCAGATACATGTGCCATACCCCAATAGATACCACAGCCTGTGTCCTTGTCAAGTATGCACCAAGGCCAGTTGGACCATAGATTGTTTGTCTTAATGTGACATTGTCAAGGTAACTACCTGCCGGGGAATCCTTTCACAAAAACCACGAAGGACACGGGGGTGGTTCAATTTTCTGGGGAAATTGGTTTACACTTTGTACGGGAGTTAAAATCCTCACCCCTACTTTCTCCCGCTCGCCTGGGACGGCGGGCGAGGGGAGGGGGTGGGAAGCGGGGTTTTGCGACGGGCGGCGAAGCCGCCCGCCGCAAAACCCCTTCCTTATCCCCCTCTCCTCTGGCCGCAAGGCCAGGGGGAGAGGGGGGGGACAGCTTGCCGCCGGCCCAGGAGGGCGACTTCAGTCAGTGCGTGCAATGAGCGCCGCCAGCCGCCGTTCGGCCACGTCCAGCCGGGTGCGGCAGGTGTCCAGGCCCAGGATCGCCATGCTGGGCAACAGGGGGGGCGTCACCGTCTGGCCGGTGATGGCGACGCGCAGGATGCCAAAGACGAGGCCCACCTTGATGCCCAGCTCGTCGGCCAGAGCGCGCAGGTCGGCTTCCAGGGCCTCCTGGTCGGCCAGGCCCCTTTGCAACACGACGGACCGGGCGCGCCGCAGGACCGCCAGGGTCGTCGGCGCATCCATCTTCTTGGGGATCAGGAGCGTCGGGTCATAATCCAGCTCCCCGGCGAACAGGAAAGCCACCTTTTCTGTGGCCTGGGTGAGCCGCTCGATCCGTTCGCGCACCAGACCGGCGATGGCGGTCAGGTCATAGCGGCGGCGCAGCTCAGGTTCCGGGAGGCCCAGGTCCCGGGCCAGGAACGGGGCCAGACGCTCGCCCAGGTCGGCCGGGTCCAGGGCGCGAATATAGACGCCGTTCATCCAATCGAGCTTCTGGTGGTCAAAGACGCCGGCCCCGGCGCTGATCTTGTCCAGGGTGAAAGCCTGGATCAACTCGTCCCGGCTCATGATCTCGATCTGGCCGTCATAACTCCAGCCCACCAGGGCCAGGAAGTTAAAGAGGGCCTCCGGCAGATAGCCCCTGGCCCGAAACTCCAGGACAGAAGTGGAGCCATGCCGTTTGCTCAGTTTCTTGCGGTCCGGCCCCAGGACCCGGGGCAGGTGGCAGTAGAGGGGTGGTTCCCAACCCAGGGCCTGGTACATGATTACATGTTTGGGCACGCTGGATAACCACTCATCGGCGCGCAAGATATGACTGATGCGCATGAGGTGGTCGTCCACCACATTGGCCAGGTGATAGGTGGGGAAACCATCGGCTTTGAGGAGCACCTGGTCATCAAGGAGGGCGTTGTCCATGACGATCTCGCCGTGGATCAGGTCATGGAAGCGGGTCTGGCCGGTCAAGGGCACGGCCAGACGGACCACGGCCGGCGCGCCGGCCGCTTCCAATTCAGCCCGTTCCGCAGGGGAGAGGAAGCGACAGCGGCGGTCATAGCCCACGTGCGAGTCCTTGCGGCGCAGTTGCTCCTGGCGCAGGGCCTCCAGTCGTTCCGGCGGGCAGTAGCAACGATAGGCGTGGCCGGTCTCCAGCAGTTGTTGGGCATACCGATGATAGAGGTCCAATCGTTGGGACTGGATGTAGGGGCCATAGGGGCCGCCCACATCCGGCCCCTCATCCCAGTTCAGGCCCAGCCAGCGCAGACTCTCCATGATGTCTTGCAGGCCGGTGGCGGATTCTCGCTTCTGGTCCGTGTCTTCCACGCGCAGGATGAAGGTGCCGCCACTGTGCCGGGCAAAGAGCCAGTTGAACAGCGCCGAACGGATGTTACCCACGTGGGGCGACCCGGTGGGGCTGGGGGCGAAACGCACGCGAACGTTGTTGGTCATGGGTGCTCCTGGTTGCTCGCTGCTGGTGGCTCGAAATGTTCGATCATGGGTGACTGCCTACCCTGGAACCCTCCCGCAGGTTAGAACGGGGCTGGCAGCCGATGCAGGCGGTCATTCTGATCATTGCGCCCCAACCTGCGGGAGGGTAGGCAGTTACGATCATGGACGTTATCGGTCTGTCAACCGGGCCACAAACCGGTGCCCAATGGCCCGGAAGCGACCCCAATCGCCCCAATCCTCATTCGGGGCCGTGGGCGCGTCGGCCAGGGCTTCCAGGGTCTCCGCCACGGCCGGCAACTCGGCCCAGGGGACCTGGCGGTAGTCGGTGATACGCTCGTCCGGGTCAGTGACGTGCGGTGGGCCGGCGTCATCGCTGGTGACCAGGAAGACGTAGCTGGTGAACGGGATGGCCTCATCGCCGCGCCGGAAGGTATAGGTGATCACGCCCAGGAACCGCTCGATGCGCACTTGCAGGCCCAGTTCCTCGTAGCCCTCGCGCTGGACGGCCTCTTCGAGGGTTTCGCCGGGCTTGATGCCGCCGGAGATGAGGCGGTAGACGCCGGGCGGATAGAAGCCTTTGGTGTGCAAGAGCACCCGCCCCCCGGGCCGGCCCAGGGCCAGGATCACCTCACCCTGCCGGCCTTTGGCCTGCACGCCCCGCCACCATTTCATGCTCTGGGCGCTGAAATCCAGATCGTGGTGCTCCCGTGCTATAGGGCCATAGCGGCGGATCAGCTCCGCTATCTGGGTTTCATCCACGGCGCCTTCCACATCACCCGTCCCTCGCCTCTGCCAACCCTCCCCCAGCGCTTTCTAACCGGCGGGATGGTCCGGGGCTATTTCATTGTGCGGTAGCGCACCCGCGCCCAGGCCCACACGGCCAGGAAGCTGAGCAGGATGGCGGCCGTGCCCAGCAACCCGGCCTCCGGCCCGAACGCGCCGCCGGTGATCCACTCCGGCGCGCCGGTCAACGCGGTGACGAACACCCCCTCGCCGCCGGTGCCGCTCACCGGGAACGAGAACAGCGGCCCCTGGCCAAAGTTCCAGGAAAAGTGATAGGCGATGGGCAGCCACAGGTTGTCGGTAACCAGGTAAGCATAGCAGAAAAAGATCCCCACCAGGGCGATGTTGAGCAACGCGATAGGCCCAAAGTGCGGGTTCATAGCGTGGGCCAGGCCAAAGATCACCGATGAGACCACCACAGCGACGATCACGCCAAAACCCTCGCGCAGGTTCACCAACATATAACCCCGGAAAGCCAGCTCCTCCGTGACCCCCACGATGATATATATAAACAGATAGACCAGCAACGTGACCATGGCTGTCGGCCAGCTCACCAGGCCGGTCACGTGGAGCCAGCCCCCGGCGATCTCTACGGCAAAGATGAGCGCCATGAGTACCAAACCCAGGACCAGCCCCCAACCGATGTCTAGAAGCCAGGGACCCTGCCGCCGGAAACCCAGGCTGATAAAGCTCTGGCGGTCCAGGAAACGCCTGAACATCCAGGTCAGGAACAAGACACCGACCAGGCTGGCCAGTTGGGCGAGCAAATGGGCTTCCTTGCTGATTTGACCGGCCATCAACCGCTCGATCTCAGCCAGGTTGTTCGTCACCGTCAACAGGATGCCGTATCCAGCAAAGGCGATCATGTTCAAGACCAGGACGACCAGGAGATAGGCCGGTATATACAACAGCACGCGCCAGAGTGGATGCAACCGGCCACCTTTGATGAATATACGCTGCGCCAGGTTAGCCATGATTAACACCTCCTCGTATTATGTGCTCGCGCGGGGTCTGCGACCCCGCCCCCGGTGGCTATTATGAGCTCGCGCGGGGTCTGTGACCCCGCCCCCGGCGGCTATTATGAGCTCGCGCGGGGTCTGTGACCCCGCCCCCGGCGGCGGAACACCCGCCGCGAGCATGAACATCGCACACCTCGCTTTTCAGTTACTATACTTCCATCACCACCGGCAAGATCATGGGCCGGCGGCGGGTACGCCGATAAAGAAACTCGGAGAGGGTATCTTTGACCTTGGCATTCAACATACCCCACTCCACGGGGCGGCCCTCGCTCTGCTGCAAGGCGTTCAGCACCAGGTCTTTGGCCTCTTCGATCAGGGTCTCGGACTCGGCCATGTAGACAAAACCCCGGCTCACGATGTCTGGTCCGCTCACCACGCGCCCGGTCTGGCTATCCACGCCCACCACGGCGATGAAAAAGCCCTCCTGGGCCAGGGCCTTGCGATCGCGCAGGACGACCTGCCCCACGTCACCCACACCCAGGCCGTCTACAAAGACATAGCCGGCGGGCACCTGCCCGGTGACTCGCCCCCCCTGCCGGGTCAGTTCCAGCACATCGCCGCTCTCCAGCACAAAGATGTTCTCCCGCTCCACCCCCACCTCTTCCGCCAGCCGGGCATGGAGGGCCAGGTGGCGGTACTCGCCGTGGATAGGCACAAAGTGCCGGGGTCGGACCAGGTTCAACATCAGTTTCTCCTCCTCTTGCGCCCCGTGGCCGGAGACGTGCACTTCCATGAGTTGATCATAGATCACGTTGGCCCCCAGGCGAAAGAGGTTGTTGATGTTATTGTTGATGGATTCCTCGTTGCCCGGGATAGGGGTGGCCGAGATGACCACGGTATCACCCGGGATGATCTGCAACTGGCGGAACTCGCCCACCGCCATCTGGGTGAGGGCTGAGGTCGGCTCACCCTGGCTGCCGGTGGTGACGATGGCGACCTCGTCCTCCGGCAGACGCCGGATACGGTCAATGGGCAAGAGCACATCGTCCGTCACAGTCAGGTAGCCTAGCTCACGGGCCATGCGCACGTTGTTCACCATGCTTCGCCCCACCACTCCCACCTTGCGGTCATATATCTGCGCGGCATCAATGACCTGCTGGATACGAGAGATGTTCGACGCAAAGGTTGCCACCAGGATGCGGCCCGGCGCCTCGGCAAAAACCCGTTCCAGCATCCGTCCCACCACCTTCTCCGAGGCGGTATAGCCCGGAGTCTCGGCGTTAGTCGAGTCCGATAAGAGCAGGTGAACCCCACGCTGGCCCAGCTCGGCCAGTTTGCCAAAGTCTGTGATCCGGCCGTCCACCGGCGTATGGTCGAACTTGAAATCGCCGGAGTGGACCACCAGACCCACCGGCGTATCAATAGCCAGGCCCACACAGTCGGGGATAGAATGGCAGACGTGAAAGAACTCTAGCTTGAAACATCCCAGGCGTAAGGATTCGCCAGCGCTGATGGTGCGCAACTGGGCCTTATCCTGGCCGTGGTATTCCTGGAGTTTGACCTCGATGAGGCCCCGGGTGAGGCGCGTCGCATAGACCGGGACGGCGATCTGCTCCAGCAGGTACGGCAATCCGCCGATGTGGTCCTCATGGCCGTGGGTGATGACGATCCCGCGCACTTTGCCTCGCCGCTCGATCAGGTATTCCATGTTGGGGATCACGATGTCAATCCCCAGCATCTCATTTTCTGGAAACATCAACCCGGCGTCAATGACGATGAGGTCGTCGCCGTATTCCAACACCATCATATTGCGACCGATCTCGCCCAGACCCCCCAGGGGGATCAGGCGCAATGGCTGTCCTGACATAGTTCCTCCCGTTATTCGACCCGACCCAGGATGAGACCCGCGCCGGGTCGGTCACAAGTTGCAGAGCTTGACCCTGCGGGGCAAGGCATGGGCAAGCCACCGCCTATGGTTCAACCAGGCAACACTTGTTAGTTTTTATTATACCATGTAACCGAATATATCGCAAGACAAAAAATAACCACTGGTCTGGAGGCTTGAACAAGCGGGCAAATTAGTATAGAATAGTCCGGCAAAGCCCGTCCCCCTATGGACCGAGGACTGAAGACCGAGGACTGAAACGCTTGGTGTGAATTAGAACAACTGGGTTGAAAAGAAGGCGATCATGGTGTAGAGTTAGCGCGAAAATCACGAATGGAGAGGAGCTAACTCATGGTTGACACCGATACCTTT
>DAOTYG010000278.1:0-17758 GCA_034435155.1 Anaerolineae bacterium
GGATTGGGGGTTGGGGTTTGATGTCGTAACCGAGTAGTTCAATACTCTGGCCCAGGCGGGCGTGGAGCGGGTGCTGGATGGGCGGCACGATGGTGTTGACCGGGCGCGATTGCACCTCCAGGCTGCCCAGCACGGCCTGGCGGCCCTCGACAAAGGCCACCAGGTCGTAGCGGCCCGGCGCGGCCCGGCCGCTGATGGGCAGGTCGTGGTACGCGCGCACGATCTCGCCGGCCCTCCACTGGCTGGCCGGATAGCCGGGGACCAGTGGCGCGTCGCGCTGGGCGACCACGCCACCGGGGCCACGCAGTTGCAGGGTCACGTTCAGGTCGCGGCCGGGCGGCGATTGGGCGTGCCAGAGCAGGGTGAGGTGGACTATCTCGCCGGCCCGAAACGTCCCCCGCTCCGCGTCGTAGCCGATGAGTTTCACATCGCCCCACGCAGCATCGGTGCGATATTGCACCAGCACGTTCGCCGGGGCCGGGAATGCGCTCGGCCGCACCACCCGGACGACGCCCAACGAAGCCGGCTCCCCCAGGCGCGCGCCGTCGTCACGGGCATAGAGGCTCAGCGTCAGACGATAGTCGCCTGGCGGCGCGCCCACCGGCACCAGGACGCCGTGGTGATCGGCCACGGTCTGGCCGGCGGTCCAGTGGCTCGTGGGCGTCAGTGGCCCGGCGTCGCGCTGGCCCACCAGGTGGCCGGCCCCGTCGAGCAGGTGCAGGGCCACCACATAGTCGGCCGGCGGGGCCTGGCGGGCCTGCCAGCCCAGGTCCACGTGCAGCACGTCGCCGGCCGGCACGGATACCGGAGCTGTGACGACGCCGGTCAGCCGCAGCACGCCGCCGAAATCGGCCGCGACCGGGCCTTGAGGAATCTGGCTGGACAGCAGTTGACCGGGGGCAGGCAGTGAGTACAGAAGCAATCGGCTGTCCTGGAACCACCGGTTGAACGCCTGATAGGAGCGCGCATCCAGCCAGCGTTCCACCAGGCTGTCTGGGTGGCCATCGGCCAGGCCATAGAGCACCAGCCACACCCGGCGATGGCGGTTGGTGAGATCGGTCAGACGGCGCGCGTGCTCGGCCTGGTCGCGGTGGACGTATTCCTGGGGCAAATAGAGCAGCTCTGGGCCGCCGGCGGGGAGAACGCCATAGTACCACAGCAGGCTCTCCTGCCAGGGGATGTTCGTCACGACGGCGTCGTCGGGCCGGACCAGCTCGCGCATCACGGCGGCCAGGTCGCGGTATTGCCCCTTGCTGTAGGCCGGGTCGTAGTACAGGTTCCACAGGGACGCGGCGCTGCCCAGGGCGACGATAAGGGCGGCGGCGATGGCGAGGAACCGGGTCGGCCGCCGGCCGGCCAGCGTCGCCAGGCCCCGCCCGGCCAGGATGACAAAGGCCGGCAAGGCCGGCATCAGGTAACGGGGATGGGTCCACGGGGTGCGCAGGTTGACGACGTAGGCCCCGACGAAAACGGCGCCCAGCCAGAGCGCCAGCAGTAGGCCCGACTGTCGTTGGCCGGCGCGGCCCGGCCAGAGTCCAACCAGGGCCAGCAGGCCAAACGCGGCCGCGACCAGGGCGGCCGGCAGCGCATCCGGCGCCGTCAGGCCCAGGCTGAAGGCCAGCAGGGTGCGCCAGGCCAGTTCCCACGGCGTCAGCGGCGTGAAGGTAAAGCTCTCGCCGCCGCTCACCCGACTGACGACGATGCCCCAGCCCAGGACGATCCAGGGGGCGTAGAGCAGGCCCACGCCGGTCAGCAGCGCCAGCCCTCGCGCAAACAGGGGCTGGTAGCGTCGCCAGCGCAGCAGGAGAAATAGGACCTGGGCGATGATGAGAAAGAGCGCGTAGTGGTGGGTGTAGAGGCCGGCCGTTGTCGCCAGGACGTAGACGAGGCTCCAACGCCGGTCCAGGCGGCCCTGCCCATCCCACCCTTGCAGGAGGCGAACGAAAGCCAGCATGGAGATGGTCGCCAGCACCGCCAACAGGGTGTACGGACGCGCCTCCTGGTCGTAGTAGACCAGGAACGGGTTGATGGCGGCGAGCATGGCGGCCCACAGGCCCACCCGCGTGTTGTATAGCCGCCGGGCCAGCGTGAACGTCAGCGGCACGAGCAGTAGCCCAAAGGCCAATGAGACGAACCGCAGCGCGAACTCGCTCTGACCGATGAGGGGAACGACCAGCCAGATGACGTAGTAGTAGAGCGGAGCCAGGCCCCTGGCCCCGATGATGGGGGCGATGGCGGCCAGGCCCTGGGCCGGGACCCAGACGCTCTCGCTCTCGTCGAACCAGAGGCTTTGCGCGCCCAGGCGATACACGCCCAGGGCGAAGGCGAGCAGGCAAAGCAGGCAGAATGCGGAATGCGGAATGCGGAATGTGGAATGCGGAATGTGGAATGCGGAATGCGGAATGCGGAATGCGGATTGCGGATTGCGGGTTGCGGAATGCGGAATGCGGAATGCGGAACGCGGAACGCGGATTGCGGATTGCGGAATGCGGATTGCGGATTGCGGATTGCGGATTGCGGATTGCAGATTGCGGAGCGCAGCCAGGACCCAAATTCCGAATTCCGAATTCCGAATTCCGAAATCTCTCATTGAACTCTCACTGTAAACAAGTCGAAGGCGGCGCGGTCGGCGCGGAGGGGCCAGAGACGCCGCTCGTCGAAGCCGTGGTATAGCTCGCACTCCAGGGTATAGTCGCCGGGGGGCAGGGCTTGCCCTGAGCCGGTCGAAGGGCTGGCCGGCAGCGGGAACGACAGGGCGCGGGCGTCGCGCCAGTCCAGGCCCCAGAGCGACATGGCCGGCACGTCGTAGACCGGCTCATAATCGGCCTGGGCCGCCACCTGCCCGGCGGCGTCGCGCAGGGTGAGCCGGATCGTGTAATCGTAGGGCACCCAGGCGTCGGCGGCGCGCCAGTGGGGGATGACGACGAGGGTCTGGCCGGGCCGGGCCACGAGCACGTCATCCGTGAAAGCCGGTTCCGTGTCAAAGCCCACCAGCTCCAGGATGCCCTGGAGGGGGACGTAGGCAGCGTGCTGCGGAGTCTGGATGCGGGCCGGCGGGATACGGGTGGCGTCCACTTCCGTCAGCCAGGCGATCACGCTGGAGCCTGACCCTGTGACCTGGCCGGGCGCGGTTTCGAGGTATGGCCCCTCGGGCGTCTGGCGCACGGCGGCGGCCAGCCAGTAGCGGCCCGGCGGCGCATCACTCGTCAGGCGCAGGGTGCGCGTATCGGCCACGATCTCGCCCACCTCCCACTTGGTGGTGGGGGAGCAGCCATAGACCGGGACGCCCCGGTGGACGGCCACCACGCCGTGCTCGGCTTTCGGCTCGGTGGCCAGGCCCACGTCAATGATGTGGCTCGTGGTGAGGGGCTGACGGGCCTGCCAGTAGAGCGTCACGTCCAGCTCGCGGGCGGTGTCCAGACGGGTGGTGTCCAGGTGATAACCCAGGAGACGGAGGGCGGGACCAAAGTCGGCTCGCTGCGGCGTGATCCCCCCCTCACCCTGTCCCCGACTGGGTCGGACTATAGCCTCTCCCCTCACGGGGAGAGGGAACCCGGCGCCGGGCAGTGCCAGTAGCAGGCCCAGAACTGATGCCAGTATGATAATCACCGCCAGGGTGCGCCAGGATCGAGACCAGCACAGGATGCCCACCAGAACCACGAGACCAACGAGGGCAGGCAGATTTGCCAGGGTGCGGATCGGCGTGTCGGTGAAGCGGAAGGAGACGCGATGCGCCCCGGCCGGCACGTCAATCCGCACCAGGCCCAGGGAACCCACCGGCGTGACCGGCACGGGCTGATCGTCCACCCAGGCGGCCCAGCCAGGGAAGTAGAACTGGTGCAAGACCACCGGTCCGCCAGGGCTGTCCTCAGCGGTAGCGAGGTCCACGGCGAAAGGAGCTGCGCGGAGGAAGGTCACGTCTGGCACCGGGCCGGCGGGCACGCCCCGGCTCAACAGATCGTCGCGAGGCATCTGGGTGGGGTTCTCCTGCACGGTGAGGGGCAGGTACTCGCTGGCCTTGTTCGTGCCAATAGCCCCCACGTCGTAGTCGAAGCGGGCGGCGGTGGCGGCGTTCACCTCGGCCTCGGTGATGGTGGACAGCGGCGGATGCAGGTCACCCAGGCTGGCAGCCATCAGCGCGACGACGGCCGCGGCCAGGACCGCGCCACGCAGTAAGGGGCGCGTCGGGAGCATCGCTACCAGCCCCCCGGCCAGGAGCGCGGCCCCCAGGCCGGCCAGCGTCAGCAGCCGCCACGGGAACTCCACGAACGAGATGAGCGGCACGCTGGTCCACAGGGGTAGCGAGGGCGTGGTCAGCATGAATAGCACGGCCCCGGTCGTCAGGGCGAAGAAGAGGAGCGGGGCGCGCAGTCGCCTGATCCGCAGCGCCGCCAGTCCGCCGGTCGCTGCGAGGGCCTGCACCAGTCCCAGCCGCCACGGGTTGGTGGCCGGGTCGAAGGCATAATCGTAGACCGGCGCGAGCTGTACCAGCCGCCACGGTTCTACGAGCTGCCCGGCCACGCCGCCGTGAAAGCCGGTGAGCAGGTCTTCCACGCGGGTGTATTGCTTTTCGGCCAGGGCCGGGAGCCAGTAGAAGGAAGATAGAGATAGAGTGAGGGCCAGAAGGACGAGCAGGAAGAGGCGAGCAGGGAGCGAGAAGCGGGAAGCGGGGAACGACGATTCGCGGTGCGTCTGCCAGAGCAGGAAGGCAACGTAGGCGACCAGGAACGGCAAAGTTACCAGGGCGATGGCATTGTGCGAGAGGATGAGGGCAGCCAGGGAAAGGGCGGCGACGACGGCATAGACCCAACGTGCGTTTGGATCACGAGAGGCGCGAAACCACGGGAAAAACGAGAAAGGGGCGCGGTCGTTTCGCGTATTTCGTGACTCTCGTGCCATTTCGTGGCCCGAACCCCACGCCAGCCGGCCGAAGGCCCACAGGCTCAGCGGGATGAAGACGAGCGTCCAGGATTCGCCCAGCGCGCCGCGCAGGTAGGCGTCGGCCAGGGGGTACGGGGCGACCACGTAGGCGACGGCGGCCAATACGGCCGCCAGGCGGTCATTCAGCACGTCGCGGGCCAGGAGGTAGGCGGCCAGGCCGGCCAGCAGGAGTGACGCCGCCAGCGCGGCCTTGTAGGCGACCAGGAACCCCAGGCCCAGGAGGTGCAACACCTCGACGGCGTAGTAGCTCAGGGGCGCGTAAAAGTTCAGCACCGGGTAGCCATAGCCCAGCGCCAGCTCCGAGGCCCAGCGCGGGTAGAGCACCCCGGCCCGCAGCCCCCGGTCCAGCTCCACGATGCGAAACAGGTGCCCCAAACCATCATCGGTGCGCGGAAAGCCGGGGCCGGCCAACGGTAGCAAGGCTGGCAGACATAGAGCCACAACCAAAGCCCACGGCCCAAGTTTCAAAGCCCAAGTCTCAAGTCTCAAGTCTCAGGTCCTCGGTCGGCGGTCGGTGGTCGTCAGTCGGCAGTCAGAGTGGTCAGGGTGATGGTGTCGCCGGCCGGCCGGCCCGGCGCGTCTACCACGGGCAGGCGGGTCTGAGTGGCCGGGTCATACAGGCCGATGACCAGGGTGTACGTGCCGGGCGGGAGATCGGTCGGGAGCACGAGCGCGTAGTTGTCGCGGACATCTTCGCCGATTTGCCACGTCGAGGTGGGATAGAACCCGCCCAGCGGCGGCCGGTCCACCTGGGCGACCGGGCGGCCGGTGTCGTCCACCAGGTGGATGAAGGCAGTATAGTCGTGGTCCACCGGAGCTATGGCCCGCCAGCGCACGGCGATGAAGACGATGCCGCGCGCATCGTCCGACTGCACGTTGTAGGCCATCAGCCGGACCTGCCCGCCCAGCGTCCACCCGCCGTCCAGCCAGGTGTTCGGGGAGGCGGATAGGGCCGAGGCGCCCGGCTCTGGCCCGGCCTCGTACCGGGTTAAGCGGCAGTTCTCGAACCATTGGAGGGCTATCGGGTAGCCCTGCGCGCTCAGGTAGCGTTCCAGGGCGGCATTCAGCGGCCGGTCGGCCTCCGTACCGTCCCAGATGGTCCAGGTCTGCGAATGGCCGGCCAGGGCCTCGTCCACCCGGCGCGGGCCGGCCGGGTCGCCCAGGCGGAGGAGCTGCATATCCAGGTCATCGTGCAGGTAGGGCAGGAAGCGGTAGTAGAGCGATTCGCTGGTGAAGAGCAGAGCCGATTTCGGCGCGGCCTCTTTTCGCAGATAGTCCATCGCCGGGCGGTACGGGTCGGCGGCATAGCGGTCATCCACATAGGCCCGGAACCCCATCACGCCGCCCAGGGCGAACCCGGCCAGCAGCAGGCCCACAAAGGCCGGGAACGCGCGTCGCCAGAATGCAGCGGCCCGGGGCCAGGGTCGGAGCATCAACCAGTATTCCCACGACAGGGCCAGCAGCAGGACCGTCCGCATGAGCACGATGCCGATGAGAAAGCCCGGGTGCTCGTCAATGAGGAGCACGTGAAAGACCGGCCATTCGCTCAGGCTGTTCAACGACAGCAGCACCAGGTAGGCCACGCCCCGGGCATCCGGCATGAGACCGGCGATAAACGGCAAAAAGTAGACCACGAACTGGGGGCTGTAGCCCTGGGAGTAGATCATAAACAGGTTCAGGCTCAGCCCGGCAAAGGCGACGATGGCCCGGCTGTTTTCCCAGGCGATGCGGCGGGTGTAGAGGAACAGGTAAAGCAGGCCAAAAGCGGCGGTGATGAGGGGCCAGGGCAGGTTGGATGGATGCTGGAGCCGGCCCACGGTGGTCGGGTCAAAGCGGTCCGGGAACCTGGCGACGATGCCGCCGCCGCGCAGATAGCCGTCCAGGATAGCCCAGATGCTCTCCCACGACGAGCGGGTGAGCATGGTCTGCACCGAGGCCCAGAACATGGCCGGGTTGGCGATGGCAAAGGGCAGGGCGATGAGGAGCACCGTGGCGGCGGCGACGAGGAGAAAGAGGAGGCCCCGACGGTAGCGGGACAACAGCCCCCACCCCGGCCCTCCCCTGAAATCGGGGGAGGGAGCCGTGCGCAAAGCCATGAGGCCGATGGGCGCGGCGATGGCCGGGAGGAGCTTGACCATGAACCCGACGCCGGTGGCCAGGCCGGCCAGCACCGGCCGCCGCCGCACGATGAGGTAAAGGGCCAGCAGGATAAAGAACAGCGGCATACAATCGAACCAGCCGGTCCAGTAATAGACCGGCAGGGCCAGCCCGGCATAGATCCACGCCGCGCGCATCGCCTGGCCCTCGCCCTTGTTTTGTAGGGGCGTACCCTCGCCGTCACCCCCCTGGGCAGGCGCAAGACCCGCCCCATCGTGCAACCGCAGCGCCAGCAGATACACCAGCACGAAATTGCCCGTCTCGAAGACGAGAAGCGTCAGCCCCAGGAACGTGGCGAACCAGAGCATGGGATAGAGCCAGGCCGGGACCAGCAGCGAGAGCTGGTAGACGCCTACCGCCAGCCAGGGGAAAAGCGGCGGATACTCCATCCAGTAGTCCAGGAACGGGAAATGCCCCTGGCGGCTCAGTTCGGCAAAGCCCTGGTAATACTTGTAATCCCACCAGTCCACCAGGTAGCCACCGGGCCGGTACAGCATCAGGATGCTGACCCGAAACAGGATGAACAGCGCCAGCAGGAGGTAGAAATCGCGATGGTGGAAGAGGTGGTTGCGGATGCGGCTTGACATATTAAAGTGTTGTAACTGCCTAAGGTTAGAAAGGGACTGGCAACCGATGCAGCCAGTCATCTGGGCGCGCCTGCGGCGTCTGGTCTAGTCATTGCGCCCAAACCTGCGGGAGGGTTGGTAGTTAGTATTGCGTATTGCGTGACACGTCGGGCGTCAAACGTCGGCGCGTAATGGGGGCCTGACCGACTAACCCGTTGGATGATACGCTGTCATTCGGCGGCGCCTTGGGCGTGCATCGAGCGACCATCACCGGGTCCGTGCTATTTCTGCCGGAGCCGGGGCGAGTCGAACCACAGGCCGGCGATGCGGCGCTCGCCGCTGGCCTCGAACACCACGCGCACGGTTACACCGTCCTCCTGCTCGAACACAGCCCGGTAGATCACGACGACGAAATCGCCCTGCTTTTCCACACGGGATACGGTGCGCGACACGTACCGGCCGATCTTGCCGACGACAGTCGTGCGAGTGGTGGAGAAGGCGGATTCGTTCAACGCCTCTCGCATCTGGGCGTTAAAGTCGCGCGAGAATACGGCATAGTCGGCGGCATTCAAGCCAGCCAGCAGGTTGTCAACGAGCGGCTCGGCGTGGGCCAGCGCGGCATCTCGCTCCGCGCCGCCAAGTTCCTGCGCCCCGCCCGGGATGCAGGCCGCAGCAGCCAGCCACAAAACCAACATTCCCAGTCCAACAAGCAGCCGGGTTTTCAAGTTGTCCCTCCGTGATTCGTGATGCGCGCTGCGTGTTGCGTGGTTCTGTTCCGTTACGCTGATATGGGGTGCGCGGCACGCCAGGCGGCCAGGATCTCGCGGACCTGCCCGGTGTGTTCCCGTTCGTGCTCCACGAAGCGGCGCAGGGCCTTACGCGCTGTCCACGGCTCGTCGGGGTGGCGGGTCCAGTGGGTGGGGGTAAAGACACCAGCCCGTTCCGCCTCGGTCAGCTCGCGCAGCCGGGCGACGGCGGTGCGGCGCTCCATGTCCAGGAACTCCCAGATGGGCATGTCCTCGTCGTGTTCCCATGCCGGGGGCAGGGTATCGGGCGGCACCAGGCGGGAGACGTACCATTCCTCGGCATTGCCCACATGGCGCAAGACGCGACGGATGCTGAAGGACAGGGGATCGGGCTGCCAGTCCAGCACGTCGTCCGGCAGGTCCCGGACCAGGGCCAGCAGGTCCGCGCGGGTGTGGGCCATGAGGCGGAAATAACCCTCCAGGTCCGAAGCTGTGACCGGCTCCCGGTCTGTGGGGAGCAGCGCGGCCGCATCCCCCGGGTCAAAAGGGCCGCCAGCGCTCTCCCCGACGACCGTGACCGTGATCGGTTCGTCATCGGGCGGGGCCGGCTCGCCGTGTTGGCGCAGCCAGGTGTGGTAATCGCGGATGGCAGCCGGCAGCCGGCGCAGGGCCTCGTCCTGGCCGTGGGGCGCATGGACGATACAGCCGGGCCAGTCGAGCACGTGGGCCAGGCACAGGCCATCGTCGGCGATTTCCAGGTGGACGAGGTAGCGTGTCATATTCCACCTATTGGGCCTGACGAATCAACGCCAACAGGCGTGTCACCGCTGCGGCCGGCGTATCCACCAGCTCCACGTCGTCGGTTAGGCGGCCGGCCTGGACCAGTTGCCAGCTTCCCAGGCCCACCACCGGCAGACCCCGCTGGCGGGCGTAGGCGATCTCGGACAGGGTGCCATAGGAGCCGTTGATGGCAATAGCCCCCTGAGCCGAACTGACCACGATGATGTTGCGCGCATAACCCATGCCGGTGACGATGGGCACGTCCACATAGGGATTACCGCTGTCCCGGTCTGTGCCGGGCAGGATACCTACGGTGAGACCGCCGGCCGACCTGGCTCCCCGGCACGCTGCCTCCATCACGCCCCCCATGCCGCCGCAGACCAGGACAGCCCCGGCCTGAGCCAGAAGCCGGCCCACCTCCTCCGCCTGGGCCGCCACGACGGCATCACAAACAGACGCGCCAATGACAGCCACGAAGGGACGATGGCGGACAGAGGAATACCCCCCTTCCTCCTGGCCTCCTCTCTCTCCCCAACCTGGTAGAGGGGGAAGGGGTGAGGGATCACGGAGCAGTGGCACAACCCGCAGCGGGGTATAGATAGGCCCTTCAGGGCGCAAATCGCTGCGCATGACCTGGACCGTCTCGACCAGGAACGGCTCGCTATCCTCGATCTGCAGGCCGGCCACCGCCTGACCCAAAGCCTGCACTACCGCCGGGTCCGCATCCCGCCGCACCCGACCCAGGGTAAGATGGGGCGAGAAGGCGCGCTCCTCGGGAGCAAACCCCAAACCGGCCAGTTCGCGTTCCACCATGCTTTGCAGATGCGCCAGCACGTCCAGCTTGCCAGCCAGGCCCACCCATAACACGCGGGGCCGGCGGAGGTTCGGGTAAGCGCCGGCCCCGCTCAGGCGTAACGTGAAGGCCGGCACGTCGGCACAGGCCCGGGCCACGGCCTCCCCCACCGCACTGACTCGCGCGGCCGGCACGTCCCCCAGAAACTGAAGGGTGATATGGATGATCTCCGGTCGCACCCACTTGACGGCGTCCCTGGCCCCACGAATCGCCTGCAACGCCTCCTGCGTGGCCGCCAGGATGACCTGGGCCACCGGCGGTATCTCGATGGCAACAAAGGTGCGAACTTGCTCCATGGGTCCCTCCACCTCGTCTGTTTCCCCCTCTCTCGGACAAGCCGAAACGTAACTGCTCAGCTTACCCTCCCGCAGGTTGTTGGGAACAGCTGCGAAAACCTGCGGGAGGGTGAGCACCTGGCCCCTCCCTCTGGGGTGGGGATGGGTGAGGTCAGGCCAGGTCGTGCAGCCGCTGGTCCACGACCGCCAGATCAGCCTGGGCGTCAATGGCAGCAAAGATATGGCGGGCGGCGATCAGGTGCTCCCGCTGTTCTTGCCCCCACCAGGCGCCCTGACCCGGCTGGAGCGCGACCAGGTCAGCCAGAGCCAGCCGGGTGCGGCCCACCTCATACTGGCTATCAATATCAGTCAGGATGTCCAACGCTGTGCTCAGGGACTGGCGAGCCTCATCCCACTGCCCCAGGCGAGTCAGGCAGATGCCCACCACCCGCAATGCGCAACCCTCGTCGGTGCGATTATTTAGCTCCCGCGCCAGGTTCAGGGCCTGTTCGGCCCACTGGTGAGCCTCGGCCGGCTGACCTCGCGCCAAAAGGGCTTCGGCGATGTGTCGGTACACTTCGGGGCGCAGGTCTTGGGCGCCGATCTGCTCGATGATATTGAGGCTGCGCTCCAGGTGCTCCAACCCTTGATCAGGTTGCCCCTGGCGTACATATAGATCGCCCAGGTTAACGTGGGCCTGGGCCGCGCCCCATTGATCGTCAATCCGCTGGCAAATCTCCAGGCTGCGCTTGAAAGCTGCCTGAGCCAGGTCCCATTGCCCTCGATCTTTGTAGATATTGCCCAGGTTGTTGTGCGAAGCAGCCATCTGGGTTGGCTCGTTGATGCGCTCTGCCAGTTCCAGGCTTTGTTGGTGGTGCGCGATGGAACGATCCAGATCCCCCTGGGCGCGATAGATGATGGCCAGGTTATTATGCGATGAGGCCACGCTCCACAAATCACCCCGTTGCTCCCACAGGGCCAGACGGCGTTGGGTGTACTCGATAGCCAGCGCCCAATCGCCCTGGCGATAGGCGATGCCGCCCATGACGTTATAGAGGGAGGCCAGGGCTGTACCATCCGGCCGGTCTTCCACCAGAGCCAGCCCCTTTTTCGCCCACGCGGTAGCCTGAGTGTATTGCCCCCGGCGAAAGTGTGACCAGGCGATCTCCGCATATAGGGCTGCCCGCTCCTCGGTGCGCTTGTTCAAGGGGTCTGGCTCCAGACGGGCCAGGCCCTCGGCGAGCCACTGCAAGGCCGCCTCATAGTCTCCCCGCTTCTCATAGGTGCGTCCCAGACGACCATAGACATCGGCGATCCAATGGGCTTCTGTCTCCGGTGACAACAGGGGCAGGCACTGCTTAAAGCTCTCGATGGCCGCCGGGAAATCGCCAACCCAGTGATAAGCATTGCCCATGCCAGCATAGATGGTCAACTGCTGTTCCACCGTGACCACTGGCACCCGCTCTGCCTGTTTCAAAGCCCGCCGATAAAAGTCCAACGCCTCGGCGTTAGCGTATTGACCCCGCGCCTTTTCGCCGGCTGCGATAAGGTAAGGCAGAGCCTGTTCCGCGTCACCGGCCTGTTCAAAGTGGTAGGCGAGTCGTTCCACCAGCTCTGTCCGACGATCCGGGAAAAGCCGTTCCAGGGCCAGTCCCACACGGTGATGCATGGCGCGCCGCTGCTCGGTCAGCAAACCCTCATACACGACCTGTTGGGTCAGCGTATGATGGAACACATACTCACCGCTGATGCCATCGGTCGCTTCGATGAGGTTCAGGGCGCATAGTTCTTCCAGGGCGGCCTGCACATTGTCACACAGGGCCGGGTCCACCACTGCCTCCAGCAACGACATGGAGAACCGCCGCCCGATGACGGCCGCGTGCTGGATCGCGTGCCTGGCGTTCATCGGCAGCCGGTCCACGCGGAAGGCGATGAGGCCGGTGAGGGTGGGCGGAACCCGGATCTCCTGGATCTCCCGATCCGGGGCCGTTTGCCAATAACTACCCCGCCGTTCCAACAGGCCGGCCTCGATGAGGCTGCGGATGACCTCTTCCAGGAAGAGGGGATTGCCCTCGCTATGGGTGGAGATGATCTTTTTGACGCTTTCCGGCAGGTCGGCGATGACCAGCAGGGCTTCGACCAGGCGCAGGCTATGGGCCATCGAGAGGGGTTGCAACGTGAGGGCCACATGGCGGTCTGGCACACGCTGCCGGGCCACCGCAACAACGGCCTGGCAACCGCGTTCCGGGCCGGGACGGGTGATACAATAAAGCATCAGGGGCGCGGTTTCCACGACCGGCACCAGGGTCAGGATCAATTCCAGGGACAGGCTATCAATCCAGTGGGTGTCTTCAAAGATGAGCAGCACCGGGCGACGAGTCGCCTCCCACTCGAACAGGTCTCGCAGGGCAAACTGGGTCTGCTGCTTGATCTGCACCGGGTTCAGATAGCCCAACCGCTGCTGCCAGTCTGGTTCCGGGGGTTCCAAAGAGAACAAGAGGTAGAGATATGGCCCCACTGTATCCCGCAGCGGCCGGGGCAGTTCCGCCAGGCGAGTCTGCAAAGCCACCTGTATCTGTTCCCGGCTGGCCCCCTCGGCCAGGCCCAGGTAGGAGCGCAAGAGGTCCAATATGGCTGAGTAAGGGGTTTCAGTAGTGTGCGGAGCGCAGCGGCCTTCCCAGATGGCAATCGGCTGCTCAAGCAAGGAGGCCTTGAGTTCTTCCGTGAGACGCGATTTGCCCAGGCCGGCCTCGCCGACCAGGGTAACCACCTGGCCGTATCGCTGTTCCACCAACCGTTCTGCCGCCGCACGCAGCCGGGTGATCTCCGCCTCACGACCGATAAGGGGCGCAAACAGGCCGGTCAAATGCTCGATGCCCCGCACCCGACCGGGTTTCTCCCGGCGACCTATGACCTCATAAGCCTGAACGGGAGCGGCCTTGCCCTTGACGGAGACGCTCTGCGGTCCCTCAAAGTCAAAGAGAGCCCGGGTCCGACGGTATACCTCTTCGCTGACCAGGATGCTGCCGGGCCGGGCCACGGTCTCCAGGCGCGCGGCCAGGTTCACCGTATCCCCCATGACCGTATAGTCCATGCGTTGGTCCGTGCCCAGGCTGCCAGCCACGACCTCCCCGGTATGGATACCCACACGCACCAGGAGCAACTCACCGAGTTGAGCCACCAGGTTGCGGTTAAAATCGGTCAGCCCGGCCTCCATATCCAGGGCCGCCTGGACTGCGCGTTCCGGGTCGTTCTCGTGGACCAGCGGCGCGCCAAACAGGGCCATCAAGCCATCGCCGATGAACTTGTTGACCGTGCCTTCATAGCGGTAGACGGCATCCACCAGCACTTTCAGGCACTCGTTCATCGCATTAAAGACCGCTTCCGATCCCAACCGCTCGGCAATGGACGTAAAACCACTGACGTCGGCGAACAGAACGGTCACCTGCTTGCGTTCGCCCGCGATACGGCCCTGCGCCTGGCGGACGATGGTGGTGGCCAGGTGTTCGGGGATATAGCTTTCCAGCTTGCGCAGGACCTCGTCACGGGTGGCCCCGGCGCTGAGAGAGGGGCCCTGGAGGGATAGACCGCAGTGCATACAGAACCGGGCATCCGCCGGGTTCTCACCGGCGCAAGAAGGGCAGGGCACAAAGACGGCCATCCCGCAGTGGGGACACTGAGTCGGCGTGAGGGTGATGTCTTGGGCACAATGGGGACAACGAGCCTGAACCATACACTTACCTCAGGGTGCATTATAGCTTATTTTCACGCCGTTCACAAGGCCTATGTCTGACATCCGGGCGTAATTGAACGCCTGAGGACCCTGCCCCACTCCCCACTTCGTCACCGCTACGCGATGCAGGGAGGAATGCCTGATAGGGGGTTTTTGCGGCGGCGAAGCCGCCGCAAAAACCCCAGAAAGGCCTTCTCTCCTCTTGTTCCCTCCCTGAAAGGAGTTATGCCCGGCTGTCAGCATGGAGCGCAGGCAGGAACGATCATCGGTTCTGGAGATGACAACTATTGCAAAAGCGTGTATAATACGAACCAATCCTCCCGCAGGTTTGGGCGTTTCCTCAACCTGCGGGAGGGTAGGCTGAGCACTCACGAACCGCCGTTGGGTGCGGGTTCGCAGACCCCGCATGAGCACATTATACGAGGGAGTTATATGAGCAGGAAAACTCACAATTGCGGTGAATTGCGCGCTGATCATGCCGGCCAGACCGTCACCCTGATGGGTTGGGTGAACCGCCGCCGCGATCACGGCGGCCTCATCTTCTTTGACCTGCGCGACCGCTGGGGACTGACCCAGATCACGGTCAGCCCGGACCAGGAGATCGCCTACCGGACCGCTGACGAACTGCGCCCGGAATATGTGGTGGCCGTCACCGGCATCGTCCAGCGCCGGCCAGCCGGCATGGCTAACCCCAGGCTGCCCACCGGGGAGGTGGAGGTACTGGCCCAGGCCGTGGAGATCCTCAACCCGGCTCGCACCCCACCCATCTATGTCCACCTGGATGGCCGGGAGGATGAGTCGCTTCGTCTGCGCTGGCGCTATCTGGACCTGCGCCGCGAACGCCTGCAGCGCAACCTGCTCCTGCGGCATCGGATCAACCAGTTCATCCGCAACTATCTGAACGCCCGCGATTTCATCGAGATCGAGACCCCTATCCTCCTCAAGAGCACGCCGGAAGGCGCCCGCGACTATGTGGTGCCCAGCCGGGTCCACCCCGGCAAGTTCTATGCCCTGCCCCAGTCGCCGCAGCAACTCAAACAGATGCTTATGATCGCCGGTTTTGAACGCTACTACCAGATCGCCCGCTGCTTCCGCGACGAGGCCGTCCGCGCCGACCGCCAGCTCGAGTTCACCCAGTTAGACATCGAGATGAGCTTTGTGGAGCAAGAGGATGTGCTCCAACTCGTCGAGGGGCTGTTCACCGAACTGGTGACCACCATCACGCCGCACAAACGCCTGCTGGCCCGCCCCTTCCCCCGCCTCACCTACGCCGAGGCGCTGGACCGTTACGGTAGCGACAAGCCCGACTTGCGCTTTGGCCTGCCCCTGGTGGACGTGTCTGACGTGGTGGCCGGCTGCCCGGTTCGCGTCCTGGCCGAGACGGTGGCCGGCGGCGGCCGGGTCAAGGGCCTGCGAGCCCCGGGTTGCGCCACCTATACCCGCAAACAACTCGACGAACTGGAGACCCTGGCCCGGAGCCTGGGCGCCAAAGGATTGATCTGGGTTGCCCTTTATGAAGATGGGGTCAAGTCACCCATCGCCAGGTTTCTGGATGACGGTACGCTCAACGACCTCATCCTGCGCCTGGAAGCGGAACCGGGCGACCTGCTATTGCTGGTGGCAGACCAGCCAGCGGTGGTGGCAGCGACATTGGGGCGTCTGCGGTTAGAAATAGGTGAGCGATTGGGCCTGCGCGACCGGGACCTGCTGGCCTTTGCCTGGGTGGTGGATTTTCCGTTGCTGGAATGGAATGCCGAAGAAGGACGCTGGAACGCCATGCACCACCCCTTTACCTCGGCCAGGCCGGAAGACGCCCATCTGCTGGAGACGGACCCGGGTGCCGTCCGGGCTAACGCTTACGACATCGTCTGTAACGGCTGGGAGATGGGTGGCGGCAGCATCCGCATCCACCGCCGCGAGGACCAGGAACGACTGTTCCGGGTGCTGGGTATCCCGGAGGACCGGGTCCAGGCCGAGTTCGGGCACCTCATCGAGGCGTTCCAGTATGGCGCACCACCCCACGGCGGCATCGCCCCGGGGCTGGATCGGCTGGTGGCACTCCTGGCTGACGAGGATGACATCCGCGAGGTCATCGCCTTCCCCAAGACCACCACTGCCCAGGACCTCTTGTTCGGTGCGCCGTCACCGATCACCCCTGAACAACTCCGCGAACTGCATCTCAGGTTGGACCTGGGAGAGTAAATCATTCACAAGGAGGATTCAAACATGCCGTTGTTCATGCTCGCGGCGGGTGTGTCACCCGCCGCCGGACGCGGGGTCGTAGACCCCGCGCGAGCACATGTAGATCATTCACAGGGAGGACTCAAACATGCCATTGAAAGAAGAAGCGACCGACACCAAGCCGTCGGAGAAAGCCCCGGTTTACGAGGATCGGGATGGCGACGGGGTGGCGGACGTTCCGGCTGCCCGTCGAGAGAGCGGTCAGGTTGCCGGTGACATAGTGGCCCAGGCAGTCGCCACCATGCAGGCTGTAGCCGAAGACATTGCCCTGACCGAGGAGCAGGCCAAAAAGTTCACCATCCACTTTGACCAGGTCCGCCCGACCAGTGGCACCGGCCCCAGGTACGAGGAGGCGACTCTGGCGAATATGCGCGCTGCCCTGCTCAAGCTGGACGCCAGCCTGGCCGCGTTCCCGGTGACCTTGCAAACCGTGCGCAAGCAGGGCTATATCTTTGATAACAGCCTGGAGCGAGAGATCGCCACCCTTAACCAGCAGTGGGACGCCACCATGCCCAAGATCATGAACGAGATCCTGCAGCGGAGCCAGGCGTTGACCGCCCTGTCCCTTGATGTGGAACGGCGCTTCCCCTGGGACGGCACCGGCACCGAGCCACCCGAACGCACCCGCGCCATCTGGGACCTGGAACAGCGCATCAGCAGTGCAGAGTCGAGCATCCGGGGCATGTATGACAAGCTAGAAGAGCATATCCAGGACGTAGAAGGTCGTCTGCGCCAGGCCCAGCAACTGATGGATCGTTTCGCCCAGGCCGGGTTTCGGCTGCAACCCAACGAGTACCCGGTGGCCGCCTGCCCGGCCCGCTACCTCACCGACACCAGCGACGAGGAAGGCCCTGGTGGCTTCCTGTTCCTCACCGATCAGCGACTGATCTTTGAACAAAACGAGGACATTGTCCGGGAGAAAAAGCTGTTCCTGGTCACGAAAAAAGAGCACGTCCAGGCCGTCAAGCTGGAAGTGCCGGTGGGGGCCATCACCAGGATCGAAGCCGAGGACAAGGGTTTCATGGGGCGCAAGGACTTTCTGATCCTGCGTTTCCAGGAGCCGCCCGCGCCCCGGCCCGGCGCCCGCTTTCACATCCAGGGCAGCAACGAGAAATGGGTCGCCCTCATCAACAAGGTCATCAGCGGCGAGATCGACTCCGACCGGGTGGGGGCCAGGACGATAGTCGAGCGCGTGACCGCCGAAGCGGCCGGTGGTCCCCCGGCCGAAGAAAAGGCGACCATCCCCACGAACTGCCCCCAATGCGGCGCGCCCATCCGGGTCAGGCTCGTGCGTGGGATGACCAGCCTCACCTGCGAGTTCTGCGGCGCCCAGATGCGGGTCTGATCGAAAGAGCTCCCCACGCGCGGGGCGCACCCCGTGGCACGAAAATACGCCGGTGTGCTCGCGCGGGGTCTGCGACCCCGCGCCGGCGGCGGGTGGCACTCCCTACGGTCGCCGCCGCGAG
>DAOTYG010000279.1:0-15296 GCA_034435155.1 Anaerolineae bacterium
CGCAAGTTTCATCACGAATGACCCGAATCTGGCAAATCTCACGAATGTTTTTCATACCAATTCGTGTCATTCGTCCATTCGCATCATTCGTGATTGAAAAGTGTCCGGTAGTGAATGTGCCTGACCTGGGCCCGGGCCTGTCAATCGCTTGACAACCGGGCAGATGTGGCGTATATTTCACCCTGCGTTGACTGGCCGGTGGTCACTCCGGCGAGAGGAGACCGGCGGTTGAAACCGCACAGGAGGGAGGCCGGTGTTAGAGTGGCTGAGGCGTTACCGGGGCTATATCCTGATCGTACTGGTGAACCTGATCATCACCGGGGCGGTGGTGATCTTTATGAGTCGCCCGGCGCCCAAGACCATCGCCATTGAGGTAGCCACGCCTGCACCAGTACCGTCCCTGACGCCACCACTCCCCCGGCAGATCGTGGTCTATGTCAGCGGCGCAGTCCAATCCCCCGGCGTCTACACCCTGCCGGACGGGGCACGGGTGGATGATGCTCTCCGGGCTGCCGGGGGCCCGGCCGCCGACGCGGACCTGGCGCGCATCAACCTGGCCCGGCGCCTTCATGATGAGGAACAAGTCTATGTGCCGCGCCAGGGGGAAGCCAATCCGCCGGTGCCGGCGGCCGGTACCACCAGTGGCGGCAGCACCACCAGCGGCAGGCTCAACATCAACACCGCCACCGCCACCGAACTGGCCACCCTGCCCGGCATCGGCCCGGCCCTGGCCCAGCGCATCGTGGAATATCGGCAAACCCATGGCCCCTTCGCCCGCCTCGAGGACCTCAAAAAGGTCAGTGGCATCGGCGACAAGGTCTTTGAGCGGATCAAGGATCTGATCACCATTTGAAAAGCGGAGAGTTTCATGACCGTGCGACGGATCGTGCTGGCAGATGAACCCCTGCTGCGCGAGAAATCCAGAAAGGTGAAACGCATCACCACCGACGTGCAGCGTCTCATTGATGACATGGTGGAGACCATGCGTGCCGCCCCCGGCCTGGGCCTGGCGGCGCCCCAGGTGGGGGTATTGCAGCGCGTGGTGGTGATGGAAGTGCCAACGCGGGATGAAACCGAACAGGAAGAACCACCGGCCCGGCTCTACGTGCTCATCAACCCCGAGATCACGGAGATGAGCCAGGAGACCATTTGCGCCGAGGAGGGTTGCCTGTCTATCCCCGGCTATGTGGGCCAGGTAGAACGCGCGGCCCAGGTGACGGTGCGCTACCTGAACCGGGCTGGCCGCCCGATGCGCCTCACCGGCCAGGGCCTGCTGGCCCGCGTCATCCAACACGAGGTGGACCACCTGGACGGTATCCTGTACACGGACCGGCTGACCAGCCTGGATACGTTGCGCCCGGTCAAGCCCGGCGCAGAAGAAGAGGCTGAACTGGAAGCCGCCATGACTTGAGGAAAACCTGCCCCCGAAAGCGTTGAACCTTCTAGAGGCACGAACCGGCTAAAGCCTCGACGCCAGAGCCGTACTGGCCCCAACGCGATACGCTCGCCCCGCAGGTCGCTTTCGGCAGGATTCAGGGTTTCAGCCAGCCGTTTCCGCGCTGGAAACGGGTTTCGCTTGATCATCGCCCGGCCGACGGATGACCAGATCATACGGCCGGCGGCAACGGAACCGGCCGGTCTTCGGCCACCACCAGGCCACCACCTGGCCGCTGCTGGTATACTTGATCAGCGACCCATCCCCGGTCTCCAGGCGTATCCGCACGATGGCCGGCCGCCAAAAGCAGGACACCAGCCCACTGCGGCGCAACGCGCGATACGGCCACCGCCCTACCAGGGCGATCAGTCGTTCACCCCAATACCAGATCAACCTGCCGGCCCGTCTCACCCGCGACTGCCACAGCCCCCATCGCCCACCCCGCACCGACCGGTGCCGGCCTTTTCGTTCCACGTGCGTCACCCGGCCCAGCAGATTCTCCTCCGTGACCAGACCGCTATCTACGGTGGGGTTACTATCCCCGCGCGTCACCAGGCCGCCCGGCGCGCGGGCCACTACCCGATGTACCACATCATCAGGGTTGTCCACTGGAATGCAGCCACGGTAGACCACCACGTCGCCGGGACGGATGGCGGCCAACGGCACCGGCTCCAGGATCAGGTAATCCCCTGGGCGGAATGTGCCGGCCATGCTGCGGCCCCGGTAGAAGCGACGCAAGTCCTCCCGTGTCGCCGGCTTGTATAATTCAGTCATCACACCTTGTTTATTCCCCCCACCGTCGCACGATCAGGGACGCATTCTGCCCGCCGAACCCGGAGCTATTCGCCAACACCGTGTCTACTACAGCTTCGCGCGCCACTAATGGCACATAGTCCAGGTCACATTCCGGGTCCGGGGTCTCCAGGTTGATAGTGGGTGTGATCCGGTGATGTTGCAGCGTGAGGACAGCATTGATGACCGAGAGGCTACCGGCCGCGCCCAGCATGTGGCCCAACATGGATTTGTTGGCGCTCACGGCCAGGCGATAGGCATGGTCCCCAAAAGCGATCTTGATGGCCCTGGTCTCGGCCGCGTCGTTGAGCGGGGTGGCCGTGCCGTGGGCATAGATCAGAGGAATATCGCCCGGCTGCAGGCCGGCCTCAGCCAGGGCCTGGGAAAAGGACACGGCGTTACCCCGGCCGGTGGGGTCCGGCGCGGCGATGTGGTAGCCATCCGCGCTCAGGCCGTAACCGACAACCTCAGCATAGATTCGCGCGTCGCGTCTCCGGGCGTGCTCCAACGTCTCCATCACCACCACAGCGGCCCCCTCGGCGATGACCGTGCCAGAACGATGAGCGTCAAACGGGCGGCAGGCACGCTGCGGGGCGTGGTTATACTCGTGGGTCAAGGCCCGGATACCGCCAAAGACGGCTAACCCCAAACGGCAGATGGCCCCTTCCGTGCCCCCGGCGATCATCACGTCGGCCTCACCATATTTCAAGCGGTGAAACGACTCACCGATGGCGTTGATACCGGTGGCACAGGCGGAGACCGGCGCGCTGCATGGACCATGCAGATCCAGCATGATCGCCAGTTGACAGGGCGCAGCATTGATGATGAAATATGGGATCAATACCGGGTTCACACGCTTGGGGCCATATTCCATGAACGTCTGGGCCTGATCCACGATGATGTCTATTCCCCCCACCGCCGAACCGATCTCCAGGCCCACCCGGGTGCGGTCCTCCTTTTCCAGATTCAGGCCGGCGTCGGCGATAGCCTCCTGCGTGGCGGCAATCGCCAGGATGGCAAACCGGGGGAACCGCCGGGCCTCCCGATAGCTGACATAGTTACGGGGATCAAAACCCTGCACCTGCGCCGCGATCTGCACATCCAGGTCGCTGACATCAAAATCCGTGACCCGGTGAGCGGCCGGGCGGCCTTCTACCAGACCCTGCCAGGTAGAAGGCACATCCAGTCCCAGCGGGGTCACCGCTCCCAGGCCAGTGATCACTACACGGTGTTGCTGTGGCATATCCAACTCCTCATAAACGTATTGCCCTGGCACCCGGCGTAGTTTATCACATAGAGCCACAGTGGGCAAGGGGGGTAGGCTGACATCCGGGCGTAACTTTTGTCAGGGAAGGAACAAAGGGGGAAAAGGCACAGGCGTCAAGTTAAGCGACTCAAGTCGCACCTCAGAGGCCTGCGGCCAGGCGTTCACCGGCGTGGACGCCTCCGTCCGCTCCGTTCAGTCAGGTGACGACTGGTGGCTCACCATGGTTAACGACTGGCAACGACGCTGAAAAGGCCCGTCACCTGGTGCGGTGACAGACCTTTGTGCGTTGGGCCGCCGGGGCGTTAGCTGGTGTTCACCTGGCGTCGGGGGCCGTGCTCCAGATCCCACCCGGCGAGTCGCTCGAACAGCCACCCCCGATCATGGAGCCGCGACCGCAGCATCGAGTAGAAGTGCCAGTCGCGCGTGGTCAGGAACACCTGGCATTCGCTCAACCGCTCAACGATCAGGTTGACGAGGCGGGCCTTGTGTTCTGCATCGTATACCGCGTCCACATCGTCCAGGACCAGGAAGGGGAACGCGCGATTGAACCGGCTCACCGCGCTGAGGAACAAGGCCAGACCCAGCGTGCTCACCTGGGACTCGCTGAGGTAGCTCGCCGGGGGGACCGACCGGTCCGGCGAGTGAAATCCGACCCGCAGGGTCAGCGTCTTGGACGCGGTGTCTGGACAAATGGCAATGTCTGGCGCGGCGCGACAGTTGTGTGCGGCGGGATGGATCGCCTGGTAGATGACCTGCACGTCGTGTTGGAGGTCTGCCACGATGTCGTTCACCAGAGTGCTGGCCCGCGTCTGGATCGCCTCAGCGACGGCATTGAAGCTGCGCTCGACCCGGCGACATTCCTCGCGTTCGCGGTCCAGTTCCGCCAGCCGCACCAGCGCCTCTTGCAGGACTTGCAGGTGCTCGATAGTGGCCCCCACCTCGGCGGCTGTGGACGGCACTTCCATGACCTGCAGGTCCGCCAGCGCCGGCTGCAGCACCTGCACCACGAACCGGTGACAACGGCTCAGCAGCACCTCCCACTCGCCCTGCATCTGGGAGGGGAACCGGCCGCTCGCGGATAGTGTGCGCACTGCCTGCACAAGCTCTGCCGCCTGGGTTTCGACCTCGGAGAGGGACAGCTTACCAGCCGCTGGCGGAATCCGGGCCAGGCTCGCTCCCAGCTCCTGGATCGCTGTCTCCCACGCACGAGTGGCCTGCTGTTGCTCCTGTTGCGCAGTCGCCAGCCGGGCGAGTTTGGAGCGGCTCTCCCTCAGCGTGACCACGGCGCCTTGCTGGGAGCCGGCCCGCGTCCGGCCCCACGGCGTGAGGCAGACCGGACACTGGTCGGTGATCTGCGATTCCAAAACTCTCTGAGCGACCTCCCACGCCTCTTGAAAGACGCTGTCTTTGGCGGCGGCAAGCAGATGGCTGGTTTTCTCTTCCGCTGCCACCGCGTCCGCCAGAGCCGTTCTAAAGACCCGGAGTAGCCCATCCGGGGCCACCAGGTCAGTCGCCTGCTGCTCCAATGTGCGTTTGGCCTGATATGCCTCGGCCGCCGCGGATGCCAGGATCAGTTGCCCTTGTAGCCGTTTCAGCGTGCGGATCGCCTTCCGCAGGTCTTGCTCTGATGCCATTGGTGGCCGCGTGCCCAGGTGCCGTTCGACGTTGGCGGCGCACCAGGCCAGTATCGCCTGCTCGTCATAGCCGGTAACCGCACCCGCCGTGTGCCGGGCGATGTCGCGCACGCGTTCCTCGCTCTCTCGGTCCAGGTCCAGGCTTTGCAACAGCCACGATGCCGTCTCCAGATGTCCGAGCACCTGCTCCAGGTGCGCCAGGTCCAGCCACCGGGACAGCTCGGCGTAGCGTTCTGCGGGCGTCATGTCCCCGACGAAGCGGTGGAGGTCGTGCTGACGCAGGACGCGGTGCGCCGGGGCCTGGCACAGGATCGGGCGCAGCGCTGAGGGCAGGGTGTCCGTCGAACCCGGCCGGATGGGACGGCTGACCTGGATCACTTCGCCGGATTCGGTGTTGACGAGAGTCATGGCTACCTGGGGCACGATACCGCGCTCGGAGGCCAACACGTGCGGCAGGGCCGGCCCGTCCTCACGCCCGCCAGGCCCCAGGCGGGCGACGCGACCAGCCGGGGAAAACAGGTACTCGATGGCATCGGCATAGCTGCTCTTGCCGCAGGAGTTCGACGCATAGAGCGCGATGGAGCGGGGCGAACGTCCCTGGGCCAGTTCGAAATCGCCGGCCCGGTCCAGGATGCCACGGAACCCTGTGATATGCAGCTCGGCGACGATCCAGCTCATCGCGTGCCCTCCGCGCGTGCCCGGGCCAGTTGGAGCAGCGCCTCCGCCAGCCGCTCGCCGGCCTGGGCGTGCAGGGTGCTGGCCCCCAGGTGCTCGCGGACCAGGGCTACCACCTCCGGGTCGTACCCTGGATCGTTTAGCTCGTCCTGCCAGAGGACCTCGAGCAGCGCGACGGCTGATCTTGTTGATGGCATAGGAGTTGATTCGCTCATATTCACGGGACCAGGTTGGCCGGGTCCGTCAAATTGAGTCCCCGGCGAAAGAAAGCATAGTACTCCTCGGCTTTGGCCGGGGGGACGGTCAGGATCTCGTCTACCAGATCCGCCTGGGCCGGGTCGCCGGGGGTCAGGGCAGCGGTCAAGACCTCTCGGCCCAGCCGCTGCGCGATAGCCGCCAGGGCGTAAAAGGCGGCCTCGGCATCGGTGTCTGTTTCGCTACCAGCAATACGCAGCAAGGGGGAGACGATCCGCTCATCGCCGGCCAGGGCCGCAAAGCCGAACAACTCGAAGAACCGCTCCGGGGCATCCCGCTTCAGCCATTCCGCCAGGGCCTCCACCACGCGCCGGTCCCCCAGGTCCACCAGACCCCACAGCGGCCCCACGAAGTACAACTCTTGCGGACGCCGCTTCAGGCGCTGATACGTCTGCCACATGCGGTCGGCCCCCCGCTGTTCGCCCAGGAGCCCCAGGACGACACAGGCCAGGCACTGCCCATAGTCGCCCAGGTTATCGAACACCTCCAACAGGGCGGCTGCACCGTCTTGCCCACACCAGCGCAAAGCCGCGATGAATTTTTCCACGGCTATGTCATCGTCGTCCATGCTCCGCAGTCGCTCGCGGAGGACCGGGATGATTTCCTCTGGCCCAAAGCTGCGCAGGCGATCCATCCAGGCACTGGCTCCCAGACCGAACGCCAGGTCAGCCCGGTCCACCAGCTCCCCCACCGTGCGGGCCTTACGGATGCGCCGCACGTTTCGGCTATCCCGCAGTCGCAGCCTTGGCTTCATGAGCTTGCTTACCTGATGTATCACTTGCTTGCCGGCTTCGTCGCACTCGATCAGACGAAACAGGGTAGCAGCGCTGGGGGCATGGCCCGGCAGGGGCAGCGGTGGTATGTCCTCTGTTTCTTCCTCCGAACTCCCTCCCGGCGGCAGGCCCAACAGCGGGCGTCGTGATTCCAGCAGATCATAGATGTCCAGCAACTCAGCAATGGTCTCGTCATCCATCCCGGTTTCGCGGATGACGCGTTCCAGCTCCCGGCGACCTTTGCGGTAGCCGTGGAGCGTGCCCATGTTGTAGCACATCATGGCGGTGTCCAGCGCCCGCTGGATCAGCTCCGGGTCCTCACCTGCGGCCTGCAGGAGCGGCTCGGCATAGGCCATCATCAGGTCGGCAAAGGAAGATGGTTCCGGCCACTCGGCGGGGCCGTCCACATCCTCATACCAAGCTTCTTCTTCCATGGGTGGGCGTGTGCGATGCCGACGCTCGCCTCGCCAGGGAACCTTGCCTCTGGTACGTCGTTTCTTTTTAGCCATTCTGTTCTCCTCCACTCGTGATTCGCCCGTTTAATTGTCCTGCTCCAGGAGCCTGCGGCGCAGGAAGCCCAGGGCGTTGAGGGCGGCCAGTCGCTTGATCTGCCGGCGCTCGGCACCGTAGACGCCGCTGAGGGTCTCCACCTGACCCCGGAGGTCCAGGCCCAGGTGCAGGGTGCCGGGCGGGTGGCCCTCCAGCGGGTCTGGACCGGCCACACCGGTGATCCCCAGACCCACATCGGCGCCGGTCTCCCGCCGGGCCGCCGTGGCCATGGCCGCCGCTACCTGGGGGCTGACCACACCATGCTCCGCGATGAGAGCCGGGTCTACGCCCCAGCGGGCTTTCAGTTCCGGGGCGTAGGCCACCAACCCACCCCGGAAATACGCCGAGCTGCCCGGCGCATCGGTGATGATGTTCGCTAACAACCCGCCGGTGCACGACTCCATCGTCGCCAGGGTCAGGTTCCGCTCCTGGAGTAGCCGCCCCACCACACCCTCCAGCGTCTCGTTGTCCACCCCGTAGATGTACGAGCCGATGGCCGCCCGCACCTGCGTCTCCAGGTCGGCGAGCATGGCCCGGGCTGCGGCCTCTGTGGGGGCCTTGGCGGCCGCGCGCAGATGGACACCGTCGGATTTGGCGTAGGTCGCCAGGGTGGGATTGTGGGAGTGGATCAGGTGGCTCACCAGTTCCTCGGCCCGCGATTCGCCGATACCGATGGTCTTGAAGGTGCGCGTGACGATGATCGCGTCGCCCAGGCGGGCCTGGAGGCGTGGCAACGCCTGCTCGCGCCACATCCGCTTCATCTCCGACGGCACGCCGGGCATGGTGATGATGACGTGGCCCTGGTGTTCTACCCACCAGCCGGGGGCCGTGCCGATGGGGTTGTCCAAAGCCTGAGCCGAGGGGATGAGGGTAGCTTGCTTGAGATTATGTTCTGGCATGGGGTAGCCGCGCCGCTGGAAGAAGCACCGTAACTGCTCCGCCAGGGCCGGCTGCACCACCATCTCCTCGCCCAACGCCTCGGCGATGGCCTCGCGGGTCACGTCGTCCTCCGTCGGCCCCAGGCCCCCGGTCACGATGATCAGGTCCGAGCGACCCAGCGCCCGGCGCAGCACCTCCACCAGCCGGGCCTGGTTATCGCCCACCGTGGAGATCCAGTACAGATTCACCCCCAACGGCACCAGTTGTTGGGCCAGCCAGGCCGCATTCGTATCCACGATCTCGCCCAGGAGCAGTTCCGTCCCCACGGAGATGATCTCGGCTTGCATGGTTTACCTCTCAGCCAATATACGAATATGCAATAGGGCAGGTTTCATACCTGCCCACAGGCGGCGGCTTGGCGGCAGCCAGGGATAGCCGCCCTACTGCAAGTAGGGCGCGTTGCCATACGCGCCGTTTGGCGGACGACGTAGGGCAGGTTTCATACCTGCCCACAGGCGGCGGCTTGGCGACGGCCAGGGATAGCCGCCCTACGATAACGGTCCTACGGGTGTGGCGTAGGGCAGGTTTCATACCTGCCCGCTGGCGACGGCCAGGGATAGCCGCCCTACGAGAGCGGCGTAGGGACAGATAAAACAAATGCGCCCTGGCCGGGCAGACCAAACAGGCCATTCACCAGGGCACACGTTTCTTACAGACGATGGAGTTCAGGGACAACTTTCCGCTCATCCCGGCCCCTTATCCGCAGAGTGGTCGAGACCGGGTTCGGAAGCGGTATGGTCAAAAACGAACATGGATGCTACACCGGTCTGACCGGCAATGGGCGTACCCGAATACTCTGCTCGTTGACGCTCACCAGCGCGCCAGCTTCCAACTGCCGGGTAAAACGCGCCAGCACTTGGGCCATGTAGCGGTTGACCTGAGCGGGCCGCATGTCATCCAGCCGAAATGTGACCACACTGGGGACACCAGCCCGGCTCACGGCGACGATTCGACCGAAGTCGAGATCGTGGGTCAGGATCACCCGGTCTTCGGATCGGGCTTTCTCCACGATCTCATCGTCTGTCAATCGCTGAAGGCCCTGCTCGCGCAGATGGATGGCATCATGCCCCTGAGCGCGCAGGAAAACGACCGTGCTGCACGCCAGGCCCATGTCTACCAGGAACCTCATGCGGCGACTCGAATAGGAATGGCCGGGTAGAAAACGTCCTCTGCGGTCCAGGCGGCGTAGCGCAGGGCTTGCTGGATGTCTTCTGGCTCCAGATCGGGATATTCTTCCATGATCTCTGCGCTGGTCATCCCGTTGGCGACCAGATTGACGATGAGTGACACCGCGATACGCATCCCACGAATACATGCCTTGCCGCCCAAGATGTTCGGATCGGCAGTGATACGATCAAGCGCGAACATGGTCGTCTACCTCCCGTAGTCAGGCGTTCTTTTGCGTGACTTATTATAGCCGATAGCCTCGTTTCCCGCAATCCGGCCTTTGATGGGCCAGGCCACGCGCAGCACACGGGCCGCAGCCCGACGGCTATGGAAAGCCGCCTACAGGTATGGCATAGGGCGCGTTGCCTTACGCGCCGTTTGGCGGACGACGTAGGGCAGGTTTCCGTGACTTTGTTGAAAAACAAAACGGTCGTCCCACTCGAGCGCCCTGGAGTTCCGATTTGTTAGGGGTTGCCCACCAGACGGTCCAAAATGGCCCCAACAAGTTGGAGGCTCCCCACCGCTGCCAATTTTTCAACAAAGTCTTCCGTACCTGCCCGGTAGCGGCGGCCAGGGATAGCCGCCCTACGGCTACTGCGGCTACTGTCGTAACACCAGCGGCAGGTAGATCGAGTAGCCGCCAGGGATGATGGTGTCCCGATCAAAGCGCACGCCCACGTTGCCGGCCTCATCCACGGCCTGGACAAAGTACTCGAATCACCGTGCCGGTGGCGTGGCTGGTGGCCGGATCCCAGGTCAACTCCACGGCGCGCGGCTGCACCGGCCGCTGGCTGTTCACCTGCACGTAGGAGCTGCCGGCCAGCGTGTAGTACATACCGTTCGGGGTGGTGTGGGGAGTGTAATCAAAGTGCAGGGCCACCGTCGCCGTCACGGTGGAGGTAGAGCATCAGCCTTCATCCTTCCGCCGTCATCATTCAAAACCAGGTACTCCTCGTCAAACTGCCACTCCGGGATCGCCTCCAGCTCTACCTCGATGCGCGGGTTCAGCGGGTCAATGCGTTTGACCAGGTGCACGTCCACCACGCGGTTGTCGTTCACGCCCAGGGCCTGACACAGGGCATCTTGTGTGATCTTGAGGCCGCCGTCCAGGTCCCGGCGCAGCGGCGTCTCAAAGTAAAAGTCAATGAACAGGCCGATGTAGCCGGCCCGTAGCGCGTCCACCAGTTCGTCCGATAGAGTGCCATTGAATCGCAGTTGACGCACCGCCCGCTCCACGGCGCGGTGATACTGCCGGCTCGCCTTGCTGAGCACGCGCCGGTTGCCCACGGAGACGTACTGCTGGTTGATGCTGGGCGGCAGCGGCAACGTGAACCGCGCTCGCTGCGCTCGCTCTGTTCGCCGTGAAACCATAAATCCGCTCCCTGTGGAGTATAGCACAAGAGCATAGGGTCGGCAAGCCGGTGAGTCGTCAGGGTTCTTTCAAAGTGCGCCAGGTAAACCGAATAACAACTTGAAAGAACCCCACAGAGTTGTATGACCAGTGGAGTTTTCCGCCGCTTTCTGGTATAATAAAGGCAGCTACACAGCCATTGGCCGAACCGCTGTCCATCAAGAAGCGGTTCCCCGCCTGGCAGGAGGTAAGAATGCTCAGGAATACTTTTGTATGGCTGCTTCTGGCTCTGGCGATGGCGGCCTTGTTGTTCACGTTTAACCCCCTCGGCAATGGGCCGGCCGAGGTGCCCATCAGCGAGGTATTGAACGTGATCGCCCGTGACGTGCGCGAGGGCACGGAACCGCCACCCAAGATCACCATTATCGGCAATTCCATCGAAGCCGAGACCAGCCAGGGCAAGTTGTATACGACCAAAGAAGAAGGCTCTGACTTTATGCGTATGCTCCACGAGCGGGGTATTCGTGATGATCAGGTCACCGTCCAGGTGCAACGACCCAATGATCTACTGCACTGGCTCGAGATCCTCTCCCCCTGGCTGATCACGCTGATCATGCTGGGGGGCTTGCTGTTCCTGATCCGTCAGGCCCAGAGTGGCAATAGCCAGGCCCTGATGTTCGGCAAGAGCCGGGCTCGCATGTTCTCAGGAGACAAACCCACCGTCACCTTCGCGGACGTGGCCGGCGTGGAGGAGGCCAAACACGAACTGCAAGAGATCGTCGAGTTCCTGAAAGAGCCGACCAAGTTCACCGCCCTTGGGGCCCGCATCCCGCGTGGGGTGCTGGTGATGGGGCCGCCGGGCACCGGCAAGACCCTTCTGGCCCGGGCCGTGGCCGGCGAGGCCGGCGTCCCCTTCTTCAGCATCTCCGGCTCCGAGTTCGTGGAGATGTTTGTGGGGGTCGGCGCCAGCCGGGTGCGAGATTTATTTGATCAGGCCAAGAGAAATGCTCCATGTATTGTATTCGTGGACGAGATCGACGCTGTGGGCCGGCAACGCGGCGCCGGCCTGGGCGGTAGCCACGACGAACGCGAACAGACCCTGAACCAGATCCTGGTGGAGATGGACGGCTTTGACACCAACACCAACGTCATTGTTGTGGCCGCAACCAACCGCCCAGACATCTTGGACCCGGCCCTGCTGCGCCCCGGCCGCTTCGACCGGCGCGTGGTCCTGGACCGGCCGGATATGAACGGCCGCCGGGCCATCTTCGAGGTGCACGTGCGCGGCAAGCCGCTGGCCGATGATGTGGACCTGTTGCGCCTGGCCCAGCAAACCCCCGGCCTGTCCGGGGCCGACATCGCCAACGTAGTGAACGAAGCCGCCATCCTGGCGGCCCGCCAAAACAAAAAGAGCATCAATATGGCGGATTTCCTGGAGGCCGTGGAAAAGGTCATCGCCGGCCCGGAACGGCGCAGCCGGTTGATCAGCGACGAGGAGAAGCGCATCATCGCCTACCACGAGGCCGGACACGCCCTGGTCGCGCACCTGTTGCCCCTGGCTGACCCGGTGCGCAAGATCAGCATCGTCTCCCGGGGCATGGCCCTGGGCTACACCATGAGCCTGCCGGAAGAAGACCGTTACCTCACCAGCCGTAACAAGTTCCGCGATGACCTGGCAACCCTGCTGGGCGGCCACGCCGCCGAGAAGTTGGTCTTTGGCGATGTCACCACCGGCCCCTCCAGCGACCTGGAACGCGCCACCAAACTGGCTCGCCAGATGGTGACCCAGTTCGGCATGAGCGAACGGCTCGGCCCCATGACCTTCGGCCAAAAGGAAGAACTCATCTTCCTGGGCCGCGAGATCGCGGAACAACGCGACTATAGCGAGAAGGTAGCCCAGGAGATCGACCGGGAGGTCCAACAACTGGTGCGCGAGGCCTACGACCGCGCCACAGAGATCCTGGTCACCCACCGCGACAAGCTGGACTTCATCGCCCGGCAACTCATCGAGCGGGAGACGTTGGAGGAGCAGGATTTCCTGGCCCTGCTTGGCGAATCCAGCTAGCTTTGCCGGCCAGGATATGGACGGTGCTGCCAGGTTCCCTGGCCCCGGTCCCGCTATCATCCGCGCGCCGGGGATGGTGCGCGCCGGCAAGTGAATCAGGAGACGCGCGCCGATGGATGCCAGGCAGGTTCAGTCCATGGACAAAGTCGCTCCAGGCCGGACCGTGACCCGCGTTTCTCATGTTGCTCCAAGCGGGTCTGCGACCCGCCGCTTTCGCGCCCGGCGGTCGCCCAGTCAGGCCTGGGCCTGGCAGAACGCTGAGGAGCACAAACTTCCATCTACTGAGATCGCCCATCCTGGAAACTTTCACCACGGCTGGGCCTCCCTGCTGGCCGTCACCCTCCTGGCCTTCGCCCTCCGCACCTGGCAGTTGGGGGCACAAAGCCTGTGGTATGATGAGGGCGTGAGTTGGTATCTGGCGACGCGCCTGCCCCTGAGCGAAATGCTCTGGTGGACGGCCACCGACATCCAGCCGCCCTTTTACTATCTGCTGTTGCGGCCCTGGCTCCTCCTGGCCGGCGAATCCGAGTTCGCCTTGCGGTTCCCCTCGCTCCTTTTCGGCGTGCTGAGCGTCCCGCTGCTGGCCGTGGTGGCCCGGCGACTCTACGGCCCCCGGCCCGGCGTGGGCGCCGGCCTCCTGGCCGCCGCCGCCCCCCTCTATGTCTGGTACGCCCAGGAAGCTCGCATGTACACCCTGCTCACCTTCCTGGGCCTGCTATCCAGCTATCTCTTGCTGCGCGTCCTGGACCAACGCGCCAACAGCGCCCGACGACGCCCCCTGCTGGCCTATATCCTCACCTCCGCCCTGGCCCTTTACACCCACTATTTTGCCGTCTTTCTCCTGGCCTTTCATCTCCTCTACAACCTTTCGAAAGCCCGGCCGTCGGCAATGGGCAAGGAGCAGACGGCAGGCCGGTTTAGACCGGCGTCTGGGGTCCGGGACCGTGAGGTGTGGACAGTGGGCTTGCCTCAATTGGCTGCTCTCGCCCTCTTCTCACCCTGGCTGCCCTTTGCTTTCCTGCGCCTGGGAACGGACACGAGCTACTGGCCGGGCGTCTTCAAACTCGAGGAGGCTCTACGACACGCCCTCGTTAGCTTCAGTGTGGGCGAGTCCGTGCTGGAAAGTCAGGCGGTCTGGTTCACGGCCGGTTTCGTGTTGACCCTTGTCGTCACCGTGACGGCCCTGCTCCAGCAACCAGCGGCCCGCCGCCCGTTGCTCTTTTGCCTGCTCTACCTGCTCGTCCCGGTGGCCCTCATCCTGGCCCTGGCCGCCATCACTCCCAAGTTCAACCCCCGCTACCTGATGCTGGCATCCCCACCAGTCTATATCATCCTGGCAGCCGGCCTGGCCGTCCATCGCGCACCACGCCTTACGTTTTACGTTTTGTTGCTCTTCGTCCTGGCCTCGTTCACCTACGCCGATTGGAATCTCTATACTGATCCCGCCTTCACCAAGGCCAGTTTCCGCGAAGCAGTGCGCTACCTGGAAGCCCATAAGCAGCCGGCCGAGCCGGTGTTGCTCTGCTCCGGCCACGCCTACCCGGTCTTTACCTACTACTACCGCGCCGCCGACTGGACCCCCCTGCCATCCTCGCGCATCCTGGACGTGAACCGCATCCTCACCTTCGACGTGGCTGACGACCTGAACCGGGTCCTCGCCGGGCGGCCCGGCGTCTGGCTGGTGCTCTGGCAAGATGAGGTGGCCGACCCGGTGGGGTTCCTGTTCAAGCTCCTGGACGATACAGGCGAGCCAGTCCCCACGACGGCCGTACTCTGGCAGGTGCGGCTTCGCCACTACCGGCTGCCCCCGGACGCACACCTGGCGCGACCGGCCATCCAACACCCTCTGAATGTGCGTTTTGGAGAGTCTATCATGCTACACGGATACGAACAGAATACCAGCCGGTTGACCCTATATTGGTCAGCCCGGCGCCCGTTGGACCGGGATTACAAGGTCACCATCCGCCTGGTGGACGCCACCGATACGGTGTGGGGGCAACAAGATGCCCGCCCGGCGAGCTATCTGTATCCCACCACCCGTTGGCAGCCGGGCCTGCTGCTATTCGGCCAGCACGAGGTGACGATCCAGCCGGCCACGCCGCCGGGCGACTATGCCTTCGAGGTAGGGCTATATGATGCCGCCACCGGCCAGCGGCTCCCGGTCTACGATGAAACCGGCCAACCCCTCCCCGGCGACCGCATCCTGATCGGTCACCTGACTATCCCATAGTGCTACCCTTCCACAGGTTCAATGGCTAACCTGCGGCAGGATTCCGTAGGAGCTCCCCACGCGCGGGGCGCACCCCGTGGCACGAAAATACGCCGGTGTGCTCGCGCGGGGTCTGCGACCCCGCGCCGGCGGCGGGTGGCACTCCCTACGGTCGCCGCCGCGAG
>DAOTYG010000280.1:0-7168 GCA_034435155.1 Anaerolineae bacterium
CCACCTCGGCCAGTTCCTGCTTGGCCTCATCCACGCCGGCCACATCGTCAAAGGTCACGGTCGGCTTTTCGCCGCTGAACATCCGCGCCCGGCTCTTGCCAAAGGCCAGCGCCTGGTTGTTCGTCCCCTGCGCCTGACGCATGAGGAAGATGAACAGCACGGCCAAAATGATAAAAGGGGCAAAACTGCCCAGAATGGTCAGCCACTCTCCCAGCGGGCTGGCCGGCTCGATCTGGATATCCACCTCATCCAGGGCCACCGGGTTCACTCCCAGGCCAAGGAGGGTCTTGGTCAGGTCCACCCCGGCCTCTTTGCGCGACGCAGCCCTTTTGCCATCCTCGTAGACGATCTCCAGGTCGCTGTCTTTGACCTTGATGGATTTCACCAATCCATCATCCACGTCGGCCACCAATTGGGAGATCGGAATCTCGGTCAGATGCTGCCGTGTTGGGAAAAGGCCAAAGATCAGGGCACCGGCCGCGATCAGGATCAAAAGATAGAGGATTGCTCCTCGCCAGTTCACATTCACCTTCTGCCTCCACCTGCCAAACCACGGACGACACACGGGTCATGCCTTGTACCCTGTGCGTCTTTCGTGACAAATTTCGCTCTTTTCATGAATTTTCTGTACAATTTCGCGCCTTTCGTGGCCAGGATCGCCCCGATGTCGCCGACCGGCAGGCAATAGAGAGCTGCAGCCGGTGGCGGTTGAGGGACGCTGTAACGGCGATAGACCGCACGCCACAGCGGGATCAGGCCCAGCACGGCGACCAGGGCGGCGATGATCAGGGCGATCATCAGCCAGTCCACCCCTTCCGGCTCCTCAGCCCAATACCCGGCCTCCGCGTCCGGGCCGTACCCCCCGGCGGAAGGGTAGGGGGTCGGCGGCGGGATCGGCGGGGCAGGTCTGGCCGGGACCTGGACCGGGAGGGCCGGCTCCGCAAGCCAGGGAGCAAGTTGCGCCCGCAGGATATGCGCCAACTGGCCGGCATGCCGATAGCGGGCAGCCGGCTCTTTGGCCAGCGCCTTGTGGACGATCTGCGCCAGGGGCAGCGGAACATCGGGCCGCAGGACCTGGAGTGCGGGCGGCTCCTGGCGCAGGTGTTGCACAGTCAGGACCGTTTCACTGCTGCCCCAGAAGGGCGGTCGGCCGGTCAGTAGCTCATACAGCAGCGAGCCGATGACATACACATCTGAGGCGGGATGAACCTCCTCGCCGGCGGCCTGCTCCGGTGAGAGGTAGGGAAAGCGGCCCCACGGCTGACCCGGCGGCGCAGGATCGGGCCGCAGCGCCGCCAACAATCCGGCGTCGGTGATGGTGAGCTGCCCCTCATCGGTGATATAGACGCACTGAGGGGACAGCCCACCGTGGACCAGCCCGGCCCGATGTGCCGGAGCCAACAGTTCGCACAGGTGGATGGCGATCCGGACGGCAGCCTCGATCGGCAGGGGACCGGTCCGCGCCAGCAACCCGGCCAGGGTCTGGCCCTCCACCGGTGCCCGCACCAGATAGGGTTGCCCATCCACCAGGCCGGCGTATTCAAAGGGGATGAGCGCCGGCAACGCCAGATCGGCCACCTGCTGGGCAGCCTGCATCAGCCGCTCGATCCCCCTCGCCCCATCTTCAAAGCGGCGTTCCAGCAGCAGGAGGACGACCAGTCGGTCGTGCTGCATGTCATAGGCTTTGTATTCCGCCCCGATCTCCCGTCTGGCTCCCTCGGAGACGATGCGATAGCGGCCTTCCAATACCTGACCGATGGACAACACCCTCTCTTGCTCTCCCCTCTGATGACCGGCTACCAGCAGTTGGGTTCAATCTCTGGATTCACAGCGTGCACAACCACCGAGAAACTGATGCGATTTGGTTGGGGTCGTTAAGATTAGCAGCGTTGGTGAGCAACCCTCTTTCCAATTGATCCCATATCTCGGTCGCCATTCTCTTCTCAATTGCCGCACCGATAAAGAACATGTACGGAGAATATCCCGTGTGAGCAAATGCGTTACGGATACGGTCGAGTGCCGTCCGTGCAGTTTTCCAATGCTCATCTGCACCGGCGGGGTCTATTCCACCCTTGAGTTCACCCAGGGCAATGTACGACTCAACCAATTTACACCCCGTGGCTTGCAATTCGTCGGGGCCGAGGTCGAACAGGCACATATCCACATTGCTCTTGACCAAAGGCACGGTCACGTTGTGAATCAGGGTGCGTGGCTTACCTTCGCTTTCCCAACTCAATCCACGCAGAGAGAACTCGATCTCTGAGTCATCATCGGTCATATCAGCCCACTGTCTGGTCTTGGTGTGTTGCCATCTGTAACGTATGCCGGCAATCGTCAGCGTCGAAATGAGAGCACGGGAAAGCTTTCTCTGCGCCAGAACGCCGCCGATGTTGCGCATCGAGCCACCAGGCGCATCGCCGCGCGTCAGCAAAAACCTGAACACCAGTTCTTCAACAAACTTTTCTCCTGCCGGTTCAAGGAAATTCTTGATCAGACCGTTGATGGCTTCCGCTTTATCTTCTGGCAACAAATGAACAAGAGATTTATCGGACAATCCTGCCGCTGTGAGAAGGCCCCATTCTATGCCTTTGATATTTAGCAAATCAGCAGGGGTTCTGGCCCTTGATGCCGCTTCTTGTAATGCTCTTGCTTCGGCCACGTAAGGCGTAACGCGACGGTTCTTTTCAAGCGCAAGTGCAACAAAGCCTGCACGCGTGGCTTCATAAGTCGTGACAAGGTCATCGCTGGAGCGAAGATGATTTTGGCAAGGGCGCGAGGAGATCATAATTTTCTCCAGATGTAAACGCATTTGCGCAGTGTCTCGCGCCCATGCTCACCCATCTGCTGGCTGCTATTGCCCTTGCCATTTGGCAAGACAAGGATGGTTTCTGCATAAAACCCCAACTTTTCGGCAATATCGGACAGGATCATATCCACTGAAATGCTTGCGCCGGCATATCGCACATTGTCATTGACCATGAACAATCGTGCATTTGGTTTCAGCACGCGCACACACTCCGCAATCACACAGGCCATCTCATAAAAATAGCCCCTGACCATTCTGGGGATGCCACGATTGTTCAGGGCACCTTTCGCTCTCTGCTCTTCCAGATATTTCAGAATGGCCTGTAACAGTTCCTGCTCATCGGCGGCAGCCAGCGCCGTTGTCCATTGCGGGTTGATGCTCAGTAAATCTTTGGCGCGATTTTCCACGGTGCAACTGAGCATCTCCTGGCGAAGCCTCAGTAGCCCTTGCTCATCAACGCCCAGCAGGGCAAGTTCCAACGCATACGTGCGCGTGTAGTCGTAACGGTTGCAATAAGGTGGAGAGGTCATAATGGCATCGTACATGCCATCGGGCAACTGAGGCAATATATGAGTATCAGAGACATTGACCAGACCTGACACCACTTCCTGCAACGCCATCGCTGACACGTCTGAAACCTCGACTCCAGATTGCCCCGCCGACAGGCTGCTGGCCGACAATCCCCCCCAGGCAGGTACTGCCATCAGCCCCATTATACACCAACTGCCAGCCTGTGACAAACGGGTGAGCGCATGGGGTGTTCGAAGCAGAACATGGGCCCATGTTCTGCTTCGAACACCCCATGCGCTCACCCGTTTGTCACAGGCTGGCAGTTGGTGTATAATGGGGCTGATGGCAGTACCTGCCTGGGGGGGATTGTCGGCCAGCAGCCTGTCGGCGGGGCAATCTGGAGTCGAGGTTTCAGACGTGTCAGCGATGGCGTTGCAGGAAGTGGTGTCAGGTCTGGTCAATGTCTCTGATACTCATATATTGCCTCAGTTGCCCGATGGCATGTACGATGCCATTATGACCTCTCCACCTTATTGCAACCGTTACGACTACACGCGCACGTATGCGTTGGAACTTGCCCTGCTGGGCGTTGATGAGCAAGGGCTACTGAGGCTTCGCCAGGAGATGCTCAGTTGCACCGTGGAAAATCGCGCCAAAGATTTACTGAGCATCAACCCGCAATGGACAACGGCGCTGGCTGCCGCCGATGAGCAGGAACTGTTACAGGCCATTCTGAAATATCTGGAAGAGCAGAGAGCGAAAGGTGCCCTGAACAATCGTGGCATCCCCAGAATGGTCAGGGGCTATTTTTATGAGATGGCCTGTGTGATTGCGGAGTGTGTGCGCGTGCTGAAACCAAATGCACGATTGTTCATGGTCAATGACAATGTGCGATATGCCGGCGCAAGCATTTCAGTGGATATGATCCTGTCCGATATTGCCGAAAAGTTGGGGTTTTATGCAGAAACCATCCTTGTCTTGCCAAATGGCAAGGGCAATAGCAGCCAGCAGATGGGTGAGCATGGGCGCGAGACACTGCGCAAATGCGTTTACATCTGGAGAAAATTATGATCTCCTCGCGCCCTTGCCAAAATCATCTTCGCTCCAGCGATGACCTTGTCACGACTTATGAAGCCACGCGTGCAGGCTTTGTTGCACTTGCGCTTGAAAAGAACCGTCGCGTTACGCCTTACGTGGCCGAAGCAAGAGCATTACAAGAAGCGGCATCAAGGGCCAGAACCCCTGCTGATTTGCTAAATATCAAAGGCATAGAATGGGGCCTTCTCACAGCGGCAGGATTGTCCGATAAATCTCTTGTTCATTTGTTGCCAGAAGATAAAGCGGAAGCCATCAACGGTCTGATCAAGAATTTCCTTGAACCGGCAGGAGAAAAGTTTGTTGAAGAACTGGTGTTCAGGTTTTTGCTGACGCGCGGCGATGCGCCTGGTGGCTCGATGCGCAACATCGGCGGCGTTCTGGCGCAGAGAAAGCTTTCCCGTGCTCTCATTTCGACGCTGACGATTGCCGGCATACGTTACAGATGGCAACACACCAAGACCAGACAGTGGGCTGATATGACCGATGATGACTCAGAGATCGAGTTCTCTCTGCGTGGATTGAGTTGGGAAAGCGAAGGTAAGCCACGCACCCTGATTCACAACGTGACCGTGCCTTTGGTCAAGAGCAATGTGGATATGTGCCTGTTCGACCTCGGCCCCGACGAATTGCAAGCCACGGGGTGTAAATTGGTTGAGTCGTACATTGCCCTGGGTGAACTCAAGGGTGGAATAGACCCCGCCGGTGCAGATGAGCATTGGAAAACTGCACGGACGGCACTCGACCGTATCCGTAACGCATTTGCTCACACGGGATATTCTCCGTACATGTTCTTTATCGGTGCGGCAATTGAGAAGAGAATGGCGACCGAGATATGGGATCAATTGGAAAGAGGGTTGCTCACCAACGCTGCTAATCTTAACGACCCCAACCAAATCGCATCAGTTTCTCGGTGGTTGTGCACGCTGTGAATCCAGAGATTGAACCCAACTGCTGGTAGCCGGTCATCAGAGGGGAGAGCAAGAGAGGGTGTTGTCCATCGGTCAGGTATTGGAAGGCCGCTATCGCATCGTCTCCGAGGGAGCCAGACGGGAGATCGGGGCGGAATACAAAGCCTATGACATGCAGCACGACCGACTGGTCGTCCTCCTGCTGCTGGAACGCCGCTTTGAAGATGGGGCGAGGGGGATCGAGCGGCTGATGCAGGCTGCCCAGCAGGTGGCCGATCTGGCGTTGCCGGCGCTCATCCCCTTTGAATACGCCGGCCTGGTGGATGGGCAACCCTATCTGGTGCGGGCACCGGTGGAGGGCCAGACCCTGGCCGGGTTGCTGGCGCGGACCGGTCCCCTGCCGATCGAGGCTGCCGTCCGGATCGCCATCCACCTGTGCGAACTGTTGGCTCCGGCACATCGGGCCGGGCTGGTCCACGGTGGGCTGTCCCCTCAGTGCGTCTATATCACCGATGAGGGGCAGCTCACCATCACCGACGCCGGATTGTTGGCGGCGCTGCGGCCCGATCCTGCGCCGCCGGGTCAGCCGTGGGGCCGCTTTCCCTACCTCTCACCGGAGCAGGCCGCCGGCGAGGAGGTTCATCCCGCCTCAGATGTGTATGTCATCGGCTCGCTGCTGTATGAGCTACTGACCGGCCGACCGCCCTTCTGGGGCAGCAGTGAAACGGTCCTGACTGTGCAACACCTGCGCCAGGAGCCGCCCGCACTCCAGGTCCTGCGGCCCGATGTTCCGCTGCCCCTGGCGCAGATCGTCCACAAGGCGCTGGCCAAAGAGCCGGCTGCCCGCTATCGGCATGCCGGCCAGTTGGCGCATATCCTGCGGGCGCAACTTGCTCCCTGGCTTGCGGAGCCGGCCCTCCCGGTCCAGGTCCCGGCCAGACCTGCCCCGCCGATCCCGCCGCCGACCCCCTACCCTTCCGCCGGGGGGTACGGCCCGGACGCGGAGGCCGGGTATTGGGCTGAGGAGCCGGAAGGGGTGGACTGGCTGATGATCGCCCTGATCATCGCCGCCCTGGTCGCCGTGCTGGGCCTGATCCCGCTGTGGCGTGCGGTCTATCGCCGTTACAGCGTCCCTCAACCGCCACCGGCTGCAGCTCTCTATTGCCTGCCGGTCGGCGACATCGGGGCGATCCTGGCCACGAAAGGCGCGAAATTGTACAGAAAATTCATGAAAAGAGCGAAATTTGTCACGAAAGACGCACAGGGTACAAGGCATGACCCGTGTGTCGTCCGTGGTTTGGCAGGTGGAGGCAGAAGGTGAATGTGAACTGGCGAGGAGCAATCCTCTATCTTTTGATCCTGATCGCGGCCGGTGCCCTGATCTTTGGCCTTTTCCCAACACGGCAGCATCTGACCGAGATTCCGATCTCCCAATTGGTGGCCGACGTGGATGATGGATTGGTGAAATCCATCAAGGTCAAAGACAGCGACCTGGAGATCGTCTACGAGGATGGCAAAAGGGCTGCGTCGCGCAAAGAGGCCGGGGTGGACCTGACCAAGACCCTCCTTGGCCTGGGAGTGAACCCGGTGGCCCTGGATGAGGTGGATATCCAGATCGAGCCGGCCAGCCCGCTGGGAGAGTGGCTGACCATTCTGGGCAGTTTTGCCCCTTTTATCATTTTGGCCGTGCTGTTCATCTTCCTCATGCGTCAGGCGCAGGGGACGAACAACCAGGCGCTGGCCTTTGGCAAGAGCCGGGCGCGGATGTTCAGCGGCGAAAAGCCGACCGTGACCTTTGACGATGTGGCCGGCGTGGATGAGGCCAAGCAGGAACTGGCCGAGGTGG
>DAOTYG010000281.1:0-11891 GCA_034435155.1 Anaerolineae bacterium
AATCACGAATGATGCGAATGGACGAATGACACGAATTGGTATGAAAAACATTCGTGAGATTTGCCAGATTCGGGTCATTCGTGATGAAACTTGCGAAAATGTCCGGTAGTAAACTGGCGCGTTCCGCCCGTCTGTGGTACAATACGGTCGTGGAGACCACCGCCTTTCTTGACCACGTTCGCCAACAAGCCTGGTACGATGGGCAGATCGTCCACGTGGAGCATCTCGGCCGGCAGCGGGCCAGATATGGCCGCCTGCAACAGCCACTCCCCAGGCCACTGGAAGAGGCCCTGCGCCGGGCCGGGCTGAAGGACTTTTACAGCCACCAGGCCGCCGGGATCAACGCCGTCCGCGCCGGCCACCACGTCATCGTCAGTACCGGCACTGCCAGCGGCAAGACCCTGGTCTATCAGGTCCCCACTCTGGAGGCCCTGCTGGCCCGGCGCGATACCTGTGCCCTCTACCTGTTCCCCACCAAAGCCCTGGCCCAGGACCAGCTACGCGCCTTGAAGGAGCTGGCGGCCGGCTGCCTGCCTCCTTCGGACCTCAAGGTGGAGACCTACGATGGCGACACGCCGCCGGGCCAACGCGCCCGCATCCGCGCCCAGGCCCGGGTGGTTATCACCAACCCTGATATGCTCTCCCTGGGCATCCTCCCCAACCATGCCATGTGGTCACGTTTTTTCCGCCACCTCAAGTACGTGGTGGTGGACGAGGCTCACGCCTACCGGGGCGTCTTTGGCTCCCACGTGGCGAATGTGCTGCGGCGACTGCGGCGCATCTGCGCTCACTATGGCTCCCAACCCCAGTTCATCTGCTGCTCGGCCACGGTGGCGAACCCCGGCGAGCACATGACCCGGCTGACCGGGGTGGAACCGGTGGTGGTGGACCAGGATGGCTCACCCCACGGCCCCCGTGATTTCGTCCTCTGGAACCCGCCGCTGATTGATGCACCCTCCGGCACCCGGCGCAGCGCGAACACCGAGGCCACCCACCTGTTCGTGGAGTTGGTGCTGGCGGGCATCCGCAACATCACCTTCACCCGTTCCCGCCGCACTGCCGAACTGATCCAGTTGTATGCCCGGGGCGTGCTGGCGGACCAGGCCCCCCGGCTCATGGACAAGGTGCGCACTTATCGGGCCGGCTACCTGCCCAGGCAACGCCGCGAGATCGAGCAGGGGTTGTTCAAAGGTCAGATCCTCGGCGTGACAGCTACCACCGCCCTGGAGTTGGGCGTGGACATCGGGGACCTGGACGCCACGGTGCTGGTGGGCTATCCGGGCACCATTGCCTCCACCTGGCAGCAGGCCGGGCGGGCCGGGCGTGGCGAGGCCCATGCCCTCTCGTTCCTCATCGGCCTGGACGGGCCGCTGGATCAGTACCTCATGCGTCACCCGGACTATCTCTTCAAGCGGTCGGTGGAGCACGCCCTCATTGACCCCAGCAACCCCTATATCCTGCCAGCCCACCTCTGCTGTGCCGCCTTCGAGCTGCCCCTCACCAATGCTGACGAGGCCCTCTTTGGCGGCGAAGAGGCTTTTGAGCAAGCGATGATCGAACTGGAACGCCGGGGCCTGCTGGAATATCGCCAGGAGCGGTGGTACTATATGGGCCTGGGCTACCCCGCTGAGGAGGTCCACATCCGCTCCTCAACCGGCGAGCAGTTCGACATCGTGGATACCAGCGCCGGCTACGCGCTCCTGGAGAGCATTGATGCGGCGACAGCCTTCTATCAAGTGCATCCCGGGGCCGTCTACCTGCACCAGGGCGAATCTTATCTGGTCACAGAGCTGGACTTGCTGAGCCGCACCGCCTATGTGGTCCCCACGGAGGCCAGGTACTACACCCAGCCCAGGGACAGCGTGGATGTGCACATCGTGCGTTCGTATCGCTCGCGGCTGGTGGGCGGTGTGCCGGCCTATCTGGGCCTGGTGCGGGTATGCACGCGGGTGGTGAGCTATCGCAAAAAGCGACAATTCACCGATGAGGTGTTGGAAGAGGTGCCCCTGGACCTGCCGCCTCAGGAGTTCGAGACGGTGGCTGTCTGGTGGGATTTGCCGGCTGAGCTGCTCCGTCGTTTGAAGACCCGCGGCCGGGACGTGGCTGGCGGTCTGCACGCCCTGGAACACGCCTGCATCGGCATGTTGCCCCTCTTTGCCATGTGTGACAGGCTCGACCTGGGAGGGCTGAGCACCGAATGCCACGCCGATACCGGCCAGCCCCAGGTATTCGTGTACGACGCCTTTCCCGGTGGTGTGGGCATCGCCGAGAAGGGTTTCAGCATCCTGGAGCAATGGTGGCTGGCCACCCTCCAGGCCATCGCCGAATGCCCGTGCGAAGACGGCTGCCCCTCGTGCGTGCAAAGCCCCCGCTGCGGCAACAACAACGAACCGCTGGACAAGGGAGTGGCCCGGCTAATGCTGGAAGCGTTGACCCGGGGATAGGCCCATCCACACCCTGACCCGGTTATTCCTCGTCGCGGGGGGTGCTCCACCATTCCATGAGCTTCAGCACCAGGTACAACCCGCCGATGAGAAGCAGCACAGCCCCCATGCAGACCCAGCCGCCCAGGGCGGCCCCCGTGCCCCAGAAATACCAGATCAGCCCTCCTCCCACCACGAACAACAACACCAGCGCGCCGATGACCAGGTTGCGTTCTGTCTGCTGGCGATACCGGCGCAGGTCGGTGGGGCTTTGGGTTTTGGATTTTGGGCTTTCTTGGTTGGTCATTCGTCAAACTCAGCCTACCCTCCCGCAGGTTGCTTGAAGCGATGTGTGAAGATGGCATTTCGTTCAGGAGTGCCGTTTTACGCGAAGCGCGGCCAAACCTGCGGGAGGGTGAGCAGTTACGGTCAGCTTTATTATACCACACCCGCTGGCAGACCGCACGGCCTGTGGTATAATATCCGCCGGGAGAACCTGCCGTGAAGCGAGCCATCATCCTGTTTGCTCTGCTGCTCATCCTCGGGGCCGGCCTCCTGGCTGCCCTCAAGCTGGGCCTGTGGGACGCCCTCAAGGAGATCGCCTGGGTGCGCGATGTCCAGAACCAGGTCCTGGCCGTCTATGGCCGGCTCACCGCTCCCACCTTCGATACCGCCGACTATACCCCCATGCCCTACACCGGGATGAACCCCTACGGCATCAACACCTTCCTGGAGCAGGAAGCCGAGGAGTGGAAGGTGCGCCGGAGCCTGGAACTGATCCGCGACGCCGGCCTGGGCTGGATCCGGCAAGAGTTCCCCTGGAACGACATCGAGGTGCTGGGCAAGGGCAACTATACCAACGAGTACGGCCAGCACACCTGGGACAAATACGACCGGCTGGTGCGCCTGGTCGAAGAATACGGCCTCCAGATGATCGTGCGGCTGGACCTGCCGCCGCGCTGGGCGCACCGGGCCTATGACAAACACCCCCTGGGACCGCCGGACGACTACCGCGACTTTGGCGACTATGTCTATAGCGTGGTGAGTCGCTACAAGGGCCGCCTCCGTTTCTACCAGATCTGGAACGAACCGAATGTGAGCCACGAGTGGGGCCAGCGCACGGTGAGCGCGCGCTCCTACGTGGATTTGCTCAAGATCGCCTATACCCGGGCCAAAGAGGCCGACCCGGACTGCGTCATCCTCTGCGCGGCCCTCTCACCCACCATTGACCCTGGCCCGGTGAGCCAGAACGATATCTCATATCTGGAGGAGATGTACGCCGCCGGGGCGAAGGACTATTTTGACATCATGGCCGCCAACCCCTACGGCATGTTCTGGGGGCCGGACGAGCGGCGCATAGGCCGCTACGACCACGTGAACTTTTCCCGCCCCATCCTCACCCGCGAGGTGATGGTGCGAAACGGCGACGCCGCCAAACCCATCTGGGGCGTGGAAATGGGCTGGACCGTGCTCCCCGACGATTTCCCGGAGCCACCGGCCTGGGGCCGCGTCACCGACGAGCAACAGGCCCGCTACCTGGTGCGCGGGTTCCAACGCATCCAGGAAGAATGGCCCTGGATGCCCCTGGCCTGCGTCTGGCATTTCCGCATGGTCCACGATGTGAACAGGTATCAGCAGCAGTATTACTTTCGCATCGTGGGCGACAGGTTCGAGCCGTACCCGGCCTACCTGGCCCTCAAGGCCCTGGCCACGGCCCCGCCGCAGGTCTACAAGGGTTACCACCAGGAGGACCATTGGGCGCTCCATTGGGCAGGGGATTGGCAAACGCGAAAGGATGGCCGGGCCGTGCTGGGTGGTTACCGTGAGGGGGGCGACGGCGCGGCGCTGACCTTCACCTTCGTGGGAGACGGGCTGGACCTGGTGGTGCGGCGTTCACCAGGGGCCGGCCGGCTGCACGTGACGATTGATGGCGAGGAACACACCGTGGACCTGCACGCCGACGCGGAAACCTGGCAGACCATTGTGCCGGTGGCGAGCGGCCTGGCCTACGGCCCGCACCAGGTTCGGGTGGCCGTGGAAGGTGCGGGCAACGTGGACGGTCTCATCGTCCGCGTGGCCCCGGACGATCTCCGGCAGCGGGTGACGGCGGGGGCAATCATCGCCGGCCTGTTCGTCCTGGGCGGGCTGGGGGTCGGGGTCTGGGCGATGCGCCGCCGGGTGCCCCCGGCCCCCGGGCCGAAGGAATGATCTGATCCACGCGCGGAGCACAGGGTAGAGGCTTCAGCCGGTTGCCACCACATGTGGCCCGCCTGAAGGCTTGACTCCAGATTGGGCCCGCCTGAAGGCTCGACTCCAGATTTGTCTAGAGTGTCAGCCCATGAAAATCGAGTTCGCCAACAGTATAATCCTGTGCTGAGGGGGAGCCATGCCCAAAGAACGACTGGGATTCCACGTCTCGCGTCTGGCGCGAGACCGCTACCAGTTCGACCGTTCTTTATTTTCCTGGCGCGGTAACGTGGCCCTGCCCGACTTTGCTGCTGCCCGGCGCTTTGCCCGGCAGATGAACCGTCGGCGAGACCTGGTCCACTTCCCGGAGCAGGCCATCCGGGCCGGGCAGGTTAACGCGGCCGCCCTTATCGCCGAGATCCTGCATCACGTGGCCGGGCTGTACCACCAGCAGGTCCACCCGGGGACCGGGGCCGAGGCCCTGGCCTGGCTGGAGCAAGACCTCGGCCCGGCGGCGGTAGACGCGGCCCTGCGTCGCCTGGCCGAGGTCTTTCCCCCCTTGCCCGTCTACGAGCGTGAGTGCACCGTGGATGAGTACCTGGCTGGCGAGACCGACGGCATACCCCACCGTCAGGTCCTGCTGGAAGAACTGCTCATGCTCTGGCTGCTCAACACCAACCCGGCCTTTGCCCCCTTCCAGGAACTCATTGACGATACCACGCTGGCCAAAGAGACGACCTATCGCCGGGTCATCGCCAGCCTGGGCGAGTTCTTTGACCGCCTTCCCCCCTTTGGGCCGCAGAACCAGAACCTGGTGGAGATGCTGCGCAGCCCGGCCCTGGCCGTGCCTCATTCCCTACCCGGACAACTGGAATACATCCGCGAGCACTGGGGTTACCTGTTGGGGACCTACCTGTATCGCCTGCTCAGCAGCCTGGACCTGATCCGCGAGGAGGAGAAAGCCATCTTTATGGGGCCGGGACCGGCCCAGGTCTATGAGTACGGCGACCTGCTCGGCGAGCCGGAAAGATTCAGCCCCGATAGAGACTGGATGCCCCGGCTGGTGCTCATCGCCAGGAACACCTACGTCTGGCTGGACCAGCTCTCCAAACGCTATAAGCGACCTATCACCCGCCTGGACCAGATCCCTGACGAGGAGCTGGATACCCTGGCCCGCTGGGGCATCAGTGGCCTGTGGCTCATCGGCCTGTGGGAACGCAGCCCGGCCTCGCAGCGGATCAAGCAACTGTGTGGCAATCCGGAGGCCGTGGCCTCGGCCTACTCACTATACGACTACCAGATCGCCGCCGACCTGGGCGGCCAGGCCGCCTACCAGAACCTGAAAGAGCGGGCCTGGCAACGCGGCATCCGCATGGCCAGCGACATGGTGCCCAACCACATGGGTATCTATTCCCGCTGGGTCATCGAACACCCCGACTGGTTCATCGCCCTGGACCATAATCCCTTCCCCTCTTACACCTTCAGTGGGCCGGACCTCTCGGCGGACCCCCGGGTGGGCATCTACCTGGAAGACCACTACTACGACCGTTCCGATGCGGCGGTAGTGTTCAAGCGCGTGGACCGGTGGACCGGCCGCGAGCAATACATCTACCACGGCAATGATGGTACCTCCATGCCGTGGAATGACACGGCCCAGTTGAACTACCTCAAGCCAGAGGTACGCGAGGCCGTGATCCAGACCATCCTCCAGGTGGCCCGCCAGTTCCCGGTCATCCGCTTTGATGCGGCCATGACCCTGACCAGGAAACACTACCAGCGGTTGTGGTTCCCGGAACCGGGCAGCGGCGGGGCCATCCCCACCCGCGCCGAATACGGCCTCACCCGCGAGCAGTTCGACGCGGCCATGCCCCAGGAGTTCTGGCGGGAGGTGGTGGACCGCGTGGCGGCCGAGGCCCCAGATACCCTGCTCCTGGCCGAGGCCTTCTGGTTGCTGGAGGGCTATTTCGTGCGTACCCTGGGTATGCACCGGGTCTATAACAGCGCGTTCATGCACATGCTGCGCGACGAGGACAACGCCAAATACCGTTCTGTCATGAAAAACACCCTGGAGTTCGACCCGGAGGTGCTCAAACGTTTCGTGAACTTTATGAACAACCCGGACGAAGAGACAGCCGTAGCCCAGTTCGGCAAGGGCGACAAGTACTTTGGCGTCTGCATCTTGATGGCCACCCTGCCCGGCCTGCCCATGTTCGGTCACGGGCAGGTGGAGGGCCTGGCCGAGAAGTATGGCATGGAGTATCGCCGGGCCTATTGGGATGAGCAGCCGGATGACTACCTGATCCAGCGACACGAGCGGCAGGTTTTCCCCCTGCTCCACCGCCGCCAGCTCTTCGCCGGGGTGCGCGATTTCCTCCTGTACGACTTTTTCGCGCCGGAGGGTCATGTCAACGAGGACGTGTTCGCCTATTCCAACCGCGCCGGGGAAGAGCGCGCCCTGGTGGTCTATCACAACAAATACGCCACGGCCCGGGGCTGGATCCGCACCTCGGTCGCCTATGCGGTCAAGACCGGCCAGGGCGAGGAACGCGCCCTGGTCCAGAAAAGCCTGGGCGAGGGACTGGGCCTGCACAACGACGCGCACTATTTCTGCCTCTTCCGGGACCACCTCACCGGCCTGGAATACATCCGCCGCAGCCAGGAGCTATGGGAGAAGGGCCTGTATGTGGAACTGGACGCCTACAAGTGCCACGTGTTCCTGGACTGGCGGGAGGTGGTGGATAACGAATGGCATCAATACGCCCATCTGGCCGCCTACCTGGACGGGCGCGGCGTCCCTTCCCTGGATGAGGCCCTGCGCCAGGTGTTCCTGCGGCCGGTGCATGGCCCCTTCAAGGAGCTGGTCAACGCCGGGCAGTTCCGCTGGCTCATCGCGCATCGCGTGAGCGGGCCGGACGCAGAGCTGCCTGACCTGACGCCGGTGCTGGACGAGGTGGAGCAGAAGGCGGTGCGCCTGCTGCGCGAGATCAAACAGCTCAGCGGCGGTCAGGGGGATGAGGTGGAGATTGCGCGCCAGATCCGCCACAAACTGGCGGCCATCCTGCATCTGCCGGTCCTGGAGGCCCGTTATCCCCTGCCCCGTTCGCGCAAGTACCGGGCGGCCAGCCGGCGGATGCAGACTGTGCCGGTGCGGGAGGGGGATACAGCAACATGGGGCATCCTGCTGGGCTGGCTATGCACCCACGCCCTGGGCCGGGTCGTCAGCGAGGCGGATGAGGTAACCCAGAGCCGGGGCTGGCTCGACGAGTGGCTGCTGGGGCGGCTGCTGGCCGGCACGCTGCAAGACCTGGGCCTGAGCGAGAGTGCCGCCGGGCACGCCGTCAGCCTGGTCAGGCTCCTGGTCAGCCAGCAACACTGGCACGAGCCGCTCAGCCAGGGGGGGGGACGCGCCTCTCGCCTCCTGGAAACCTGGCTCCAGGATGATGAGGTGCGGGCGTTCTGGCAGGTTAATCGCTACCGCGAGGTGCTGTGGTTCAACAAAGAGGCCTTTGAGGAGTTTTTGGCCTGGATGCTGACCCTGGCGGCCATCCAGATCAGCGCCGGCCGGCCGGCTGAGGAAGTGGCCCCGGCCATCGTCGCCTGTTATGACGTGATCCAGCGCTTGCAGCGGGCGGCCGGGCCTTCTGGCTACCAGGTGGACAGGCTGTTGGAGTTGGTGGCCGGCCAGTAACCTGAACCCTCCCGCAGGTTACCACACCGGCGGGAGGGCAGGCAGTTGCGCCGGTCAGACGTTCCCGGGCTGGCGGCCACTGGAGGCCGCCAGTTCTTTTTGGCGTTCCGGCCACGGCGCGCGGCCATAACTCTGGGCCAGGGCCAGCAGGCGGCGGCTCAACTCCGGCGTGAGGGCCCCTTCCTCATAGCGCCAGGTCCAGTTGCCGCCGGGCCGGGATGGGTAGTTCATCCGGGCCGCGCTATCCAGCCGCAACACGTCTTGAAGTGGAGCTATCGCCATATCGGCCACGGAGGCATAGGCCAGCCGGATCAGGTCCCAGGCGATGTCTGTGCCGTCTGTGCCCAGGTAGCGCAAGGCATAGCTCCGTTCCGCCGGCGTGCTGGACGAGCGGAACCAGCCCAGGGCCGTGTCGTTATCGTGGGTGCCGGTGTAGACCACGCAGTTGGGCGTGGTATAGTTGTGCGGCAAAAAGGGGTTGGCGGCATCGGAGGCGAAAGCGAATTGGAGGACCTTCATCCCCGGGAAGGCGAACTCATCGCGCAGGGCCTCCACCGCCGGCGTGATCACCCCCAGGTCCTCGGCCACGATGGGCAGTTCGCCCAACTTATCCTTCAGGTGGCGGAACAGGTCCGCCCCCGGCCCCGGGACCCACCGGCCGGTCTCGGCTGTGGGCGACCCGGCCGGGATCTCCCAATACGCCTCAAAGCCCCGGAAGTGATCCAGCCGGATCAGGTCCACCAGCTCCAGAACGGCGCGGAACCGGGCCAGCCACCAGGCATATCCATCGCTGGCCAGCACCTCCCAGCGGTAGAGGGGATTGCCCCAGAGCTGGCCGGTGGCGCTGAAATAGTCCGGCGGCACGCCGGCCACTACGGTTGGTTCGCCGGCCTCGTCCAGATAGAACAGATGCGGGTTGGCCCACACGTCCGCGCTATCATGGGCCAGAAAGATGGGGATGTCGCCCAGGAAGCGGATGCCACGAGCATGGACATAGGTCTTGAGCGCGCTCCACTGGCGGAAAAAGAGCCACTGGCGATACCGCTGCTCCTGGATGGCATCGGCCAGCTTATCCCGCCAATAGGCCAGGGCCGCCGCCTGGCGGGTGGCGATAGCCCGGTCCCAGGCCGTCCATACGCCCCCGCCGTGGTGTTCCTTGAGGGCCATGAACAGGGCGTAATCGTCCAGCCAGGCGGCGTTGCGTTCGCAAAAAGCCCACAGTTCGTCTTGCTGCGCCCGTGTCGCGCGAGTCTGAAAGAGCTGGTAAGACCGGTGTAGCAAGGCCCACTTCCAGGGGATAACCCGGCCATAATCCACCTGCTTCGCCGGGAAGGGGGGCGTCTCGGCCAGGTCTGCCGCGTCGAGCAGGCCCTCCGCCAGCAGTCGGTGCGGGCTGATCAGCAACGGGTTCCCGGCAAAGGCCGAGAAGCACTGGTACGGCGAGTCGCCATAGCCGGTGGGACCCAGGGGCAGGACCTGCCAGATGGTCTGCCCGCTTTCGGCCAGGAAATCGGCAAAGCGATAGGCCGCGTCACCCAGGTCGCCGATGCCGTATGGCCCGGCGAGCGAGGTGGGGTGCAACAGGATGCCGCACGAACGAGGAAAGCGCAATGTAACACCCCCATCTTCCATCTTCCATCTTCCATCTTCCATCTTCCATCTTCCGTCTTCCGTCTTCCGTCTTCCGTCTTCCGTCTTCCGTCTTCCGTCTTACCCCTTCTCCCCCTCGCTCACACCTCCGAACGCCTCTTTCTTGCTGTACCAGATGGCCCCCACGATGACGAGCACTGCCGCCAACGCCACGCCAATGACCAGGGGGTTCATCTGGCCGCGCTGGGCCACGATGAGCGGCACGATGAGCAGCGAGACCAGGTTCACCACCTTGATCATCGGGTTGAGGGCCGGCCCGGCCGTGTCCTTCAACGGGTCGCCCACGGTATCGCCCACCACCGATGCCTTGTGCGCCTCTGAGCCTTTGCCGCCGTACAGGCCGTCCTCGATGATCTTCTTGGCGTTATCCCAGGCCCCGCCGGCGTTGGCCATGAACACGGCCAGCAGTTGCCCCACCAGGATGATGCCGGCCAGGAAACCGCCCAGAGCCTCCAGTTGCAGCAAAAAGCCCACCGCGACCGGGGTGAGGACGGCCAGCAGGGCCAGGCTGATCAGCTCCTTCTGGGCGGCCCGGGTGCAGATGTCCACCGCCTGGGCATAATCCGGCATCTTGGTCCCTTCCAGGACGCCGGGGAGGCGGAACTGCCGCCGTACCTCCTGCACGACCAGGCCGGCCGCCCGGCCCACCGCCCGGATGATCAGGCTGCTGAACAGGAACGGCAGCGCGCCGCCGATGAGCAACCCGATAAAGACGCGCGGGTCGGCGATGTCTATGCCCGTGATGGCCGGCAACCCCAACTCCGCGTTCACCTTGTTCGCGTCGGTGATAAAGCTGCCAAAGAGCGAGACGGCGGCGATGACGGCCGAGGCGATGGCGATGCCCTTGGTGATGGCTTTGGTGGTATTGCCCACGGCGTCCAAATCCGCCATGATCTGGCGCGCTTTCGGGTCCAGGCCGGCCATCTCGCCGATGCCATTGGCGTTGTCCGCAATCGGCCCAAAGGTGTCCATGGAGACGTTGTTGCCGGTGTGGGAGAGCATCCCGATGCCGGTCATCGCCACGGCGTAGAGGATGAGAGTGATCTGGTTGGGGCCGGGCGGGGCCGCCTTGAACGAGTAGACGATCAGCGTCACCGCGATCACGCCCAACGCGCTAAAGATGCCCAGGTCAATCTGTTTGCTCTTCCGCCACACCAAAAAGCCGACGAGGGGCACCAGGAGCGCGCCCACGCCCAGGATGGCATAGCCCACCGCCGCGCTGAACGAGACGGTGTAGACCAGGATGGCGGCGGCGATGGTGAGGGCGATGATCAGGATGGCCCAGACGGTGCTCTCGTAGCCCACGGAGAGGCCGGTGAGGATGGTGGTGGCGGAGCCGGTGCGGGTGGAGCGGGCGATCTCGCGCACCGGGTTCTTTTCCGGGTGGGTAAAGTAGCCGGTGTACTTGTTAAAGCCCACGGCCAGCAGGATGCCGGCGGCGGTGGCGGCAAAGACCCGCAGATCCCCCACGTAAAAGATCGCCAGGAGCAGAAAGCTGGTGGTGGAGATGAACGACGACAGGTCGTAGCTCAGGTCCATGGCCTTGAAGGCGTCGCCTTTGGTGGGCCACCAGGAGACGGCGTAGGTCCCGATGATAGAAGAGATCACGCCGATGGCCCGCACCAGCAGGGGGAAGACGATCCATTTCAGCTCGAAGGGCTGGATCGCCAGGCCCAGGATCATGGCCGAGACGATGGTGACTTCATAACTCTCGAAAATATCGGCGGCCATCCCGGCGCAGTCGCCCACGTTATCGCCCACCAGGTCGGCGATGACGGCGGCGTTGCGGGGGTCGTCCTCCGGGATGCCGTGCTCCACCTTGCCCACTAGGTCCGCGCCCACGTCGGCGGCCTTGGTGTAGATGCCGCCGCCCACGCGCATGAACAGGGCCACCAGCGTCCCGCCGAAGCCAAAGCCCAGCAGGGCCTCCGGGGCGGCCTTGC
>DAOTYG010000282.1:0-8419 GCA_034435155.1 Anaerolineae bacterium
AGGGAACAAGGAGGAAGCCTTTCTGGGGGTTTTTGCGGCGGCGAAGCCGCCGCAAAAACCCCCTACCAGGCATTCTTTCCCCTCCCCGCATCGCGTAGCGGCGACGAAGTGGGGAGTGGGGCAGGGCCCTCATGCGTTTAATGACGCACGGATGTCAATGGGCATTTGTTGACAAGTTCGGCCAGTTAGAGTATAATTATCCTCAGGAAAGCAAGGAAAGGTGGTGAGCCGCCGTATAGGGAGTATTTACTCCCTGATCTTTTCCGGGAATAGACATCACGGGAGACTAAGGAGGTCTAAGCCGTTCGTTACACGCGAGCGCTGGATGGCTTTGTAAGCCGCCGGGTACAAGGCGGGCCAGACCAGGCCAGACGGCGCAGTTTCAGTATCTGATCCTGGCAGAGGGCGACCCGATCCCGGCGGAATGCCTGGTGGGATGAGCCTGTTCATGTAGTGGGATGAAGCTCGGCTGGGCCTGACGATTTTATGCTGTCAGAAGCCGAGTTTTTTTGTGGTCTGGGGTAACCGCCTGGCCTTCAAGGCTATCCTCCCGCAGGTTCAAAAACCTGCGGGAGAGTTCAGGGTGGGCAGTTGGGTTCTTGATTGGATTGGGAAGGATCGGCAATGAATGTTTGGATGGCGCGCGCAGACCCGGCCCGGGATGACGAGCAAGACCTGATCGCAGAATGGAAACGCGCGATTGATGAGCAACGGGCTGTGTTTGGTCAGACCGGCGGAGAACGGTCAGCCACGCCTCAGCCGCGCGAACAAGACGGGGCCAGTTTACTACAATCATTGCAGGTGGGACAGGTGCGCCGGGGCACGGTGACCAGGTTATGCGATTTCGGAGCCTTTGTGGACCTGGGCGGGATCGAGGGGCTGGTCCATGTATCGGAGATCGCCTGGTACCATGTTCCGCATCCCCAGCAGGTACTGACAGTCGGTCAGGAAGTCGAGGTCAAAGTCCTGAACGTGGACCAGGTGCGTCAGCACGTGGGCCTGAGCATTAAGCAGACCCGGCCCAACCCCTGGGATTCGGTTGCCCAACGGTTTCAGGTTGGGCAACTGGTGCGCGGCACGATCACCCACGTGGTGGATTACGGGGCCTTTGTCCGGCTGGACGGTGGCCTTGAGGGGCTGATCCATGTCTCGGAATTGGCGGAGGGTGATTTCATGCACCCGCGCAACGTGGTGACCGAGGGCGAGACTGTGGACGTGGTTATCATCCGCGTCGAGCCGGTTCGCCGCCGGCTGGGCCTTAGCCTCAAGCGCGCCCCCCGAAGTCAATACAAAAAATGAAAAATAGAATCCATTCAGGAGGAGGTGAATCAAGGCATGACCGTGGAACTCAGACCCGGCGAATCGCAAGAGAGTCTGCTCAAGCGGTTTCGCAAGGATGTGATGAAGAGCGGCATCTTGAGCACATACCGCCGCAAGCGGTGGTACGTCAGCAAGAGTGAAGAACGCCGCAAACGGCGAGCCAAGGCCATTCGCAAGGCCCGGCGCAAGCAAGCCAAGGAACATGCGCGAACAACCAGGCGGCAGTGATAGACCTCGTATGGCCTCCTGGGTTGAAGCTGGGAGGGGCACTGTGACAACAACCGATCAGGAACGTCTGCAAAAAGAGCTGGCGGAAGCGCAGGCCGAAGTGGAAAAATTGAGACGACGGCTGGGCGACAAGGCCGACTATGGCCTGGGCGAAGGGGACCCAGCTATCGTGCAATGGGAGATCAACCTGGCCCTGCTTCAACGGGCGGAGCAAAAGGTGGAACAACTTCGCGAAGCCCTGGAAAGCCTGACTGCTGGCACGTATGGCGTATGCGAGGTGTGCGGCAACCCTATCGAGCCGGAACGGTTGGAGATCTTGCCCCAAACCAGGCGCTGCGCTGCCTGCGCGCGAGGAGGTGCAAGGCCGCGCCGGTAAAAACGAGTTCATCGGGGGCCAGGTCCCCCGCCGTTCCCCCATGGTTCCCGGCCCCACCTGCCAGGGGCCATTGGGGGTTTGGCTTTTTATATATCCCTTTCATCAGTGTCCCGGCCAAATACGACCCTGGTCTGAAAGACAAATACAACGCCAGCCCCATATCTCACAGCCTCAGAGCCGGTATAATAAGGCCCGGTAGATGGGATTCACAGGGGTGACTTTGAAGTCCTATCTCCATCCACGGACACACGTAACTGCTCACCCGACGCCTCAAGGGCCTCGGTCCAGTCATCCTCCTGATACGCGGAGGATGCCCCAACCGACCACCTCGAAGCGGGTAGCTGATTGATAACAGGCGCGACTTGAGCAGTCACGAATACTCTTCTGGAGGAACGATATGCCGGCTGAACCAGACGAGGCTATGACTGTACCGCGTGCCGCCGCTATCGCTGGGGTGACGATCCCACGTATGCAGCAACTGCTTCGCAGCGGCAAGATCGCGGGCTGGCGCGAAGGCCGCCAGTGGAAGACTACCCGCCAGGCCGTGGAAGCCTATCTGTGGCAACGCTGTGACCGGCGAGCAGAGGCTGGTAATGACTCCTGGCCGGATACAGTCTGATTAGAGGAGATGCTCACGTGCCGGGCGCGCTCCGTGGCATGAAAATAGTGGCGCATTTTGGCTCGCGCCCACGCTCTGCGTGGGCGCGCCAGGCTCGTTGTCGTTGCCACGCAGAGCGTGGCAACGAGTTAGAAGCGCCGGTGGCTTATTTTTGAGGGAGGGTAATTATGAAGCCACAACACATACTATTGGCCGGGTTCTGGCTCGCCATCATGATCCTGGGGCCGGCCTGCAACCTGTTCGGGCCGCCCCCGGCTACCTCACCGACCCCGCCGGGGCCGCCGGTGACCGTGCTGGTAGCCACGCCCACCCCCACCGCGCCCGGCTATGAGCCGCAGCCCCAGCGCATCCAATTCCCACCTAACAGCTTGACGGCCGTGACCCAGGGCCAGGTCGCGGCCGGCGGGATTGTGCGCTATGTTGTGGGGGTGATGGCCGGACAAGCCCTGGCGGTGAACGTGTCGTCGCCGCAGGGGAACGTGATCCTGGTGATCTGGGGCGTGGACGGGACGGTGCTCATCTCTGACCACGCCGGGGCCACCAGTTGGAGCGGTCCGGTGCCGACCACGCAGGACTACTATATTGACCTCAAAGCTGAGGGGGACACCGCCGCTTACACGCTCCAGGTGACCCTCATCTCCAGCCCGACGGTCGGTCCTGGTCCCACCATTGGCCCCGGCCCGACGATGGCGCCCCAACCGGGCGTCAAGCGCATCACCTTCCCGCCCGGCGGCACCACCGCCACGGTCCATGGGATCACGACCGGCGGGTTTGATCAGTGGCTGTTGAGGGCCATGGCCGGGCAGACGATGACGGTGCACGTGTCGTCGCCGCAGGGGAACGTGATCCTGGTGATCTGGGGCGCAGACGGGACGGTCCTCATCTCTGACCACGCCGGGGCCACCAGTTGGAGTGGCACCCTGCCCACCACGCAGGATTATCACATTGACCTCAAATCCGAGGGTGGTGTCGCCGCTGACTATGTCTTGCAGGTGACCATCCCGCCCCTGGGGTCTTGATGCCTGCCGGGGGAACGAGCATGATCGCGGGAATACGGGGCAAACTCGCCGGCCAGGGCGATGACCACCTGCTCATCCAGGTGGGCGGGGTGCGGCTGCGCATCTTTGCGCCCCGATCCACCCTGAACCAGATGGGCGAATTGGGCCAGGAGGTTGATCTTTTCACCCACCTGCATGTTCGCGAGGACGCTCTGGCTCTCTATGGCTTTGCCACCGAGGCGGAGCTGGAGTTCTTTGAGCTGCTGCTCACCGTTCCGGGCGTGGGACCTCGCGTGGCGTTGAATATCCTGTCGGCGGCGTCAGTGGATGTGCTACGCAGTGCCATCGCCAACAACCAGATGGACGTGCTGCGCAGCGTGCCGGGCATCGGCAAAAAGCTGGCGGAGAAGCTGACCTTTAGCCTGAAGGACAAGGTGGGCGTGGCCCTGCCGGCGGCGGCTACCCGCGAGCTGACGTCGGTGGACCAGGAGGTGGTGGCCGCGCTCCTGAGTCTGGGCTATTCCGCCGCCGAGGCCCGGGCCGCCGTGGCCGCCCTGCCCGCTGCCCCGGCCGCCACTGTGGAGGAGCGGACCTGGCAGGCCCTACATTGGCTGGGGGGATGAGTGATGGAACAACCCGTCGCTTTCACCAGCCGCGATGGGGTCCCGCTGGTGGGCCGGTTGCACATGCCGGCCGGCCCGGGCCAGCACCCGGCCGTTGTGGTCTGCCATCCCCACCCCCTCGCCGGTGGTGGCATGGACGACCCCCGGGTGCTGGCCGTCGTGCGGGCGCTGCTCCGGCGCAACGTGGCCGCCCTGCGCTTCAACTTCCGCGAGCAGTTCGACGAGGGCCGCGCCGAACAGGACGATGTGGCCGGGGCCTTTGATTGCCTGACCGATCAACCGGCCATCGCCGGGGACCGCCTGGCCCTGGCCGGCTATTCCTTTGGGGCCGCCGTGGCCCTTCACCTGGCCCCACGCGAGCCGCGCATCCAGGCATTGGCCCTCATCGCGCCACCGGGCCGGGTCCTGAACCCTGATCTCCTGGCCGGATTCGCCCGCCCGGTCTGCATCGTCGCGGGCGACCGGGACCACATCAGCCCCGCCGTGGCTGTGCGGGCCTTTGCCGCCAGCCTGGCGGCCCCCACCGTCCTGCACATCCTCCACGGCGCGGACCACTTTTTCAACCCCGGCCTGGAGCACATGGCCGACCTGGTGGCCGATTTCCTGGCCGGGCAGGTCCGCTGAGATCATAACCGCGTTCAAAGTCATGGCCCCGGGGAAACCCCCGGGGCCATGTTGCATTTTGGGTGGAGATATAGCCTGCCGACTTGTCGGACCGATCGCATTACCCCTTCAGCCCGGTCGTGGCGATCCCCTCCACGAACCAGCGTTGGGCCAGGAGAAAGACCAGCACCGTCGGCACGATGGCCAGGGTGGCGCCGGCCAGGACCAGGGGCGGTTGCGCGTGATAGCCGCCCTGGATGTCGGCCAGGCCCAGGGTCACCACATAGTTCACCTTGTTATGGATGATGACCAGCGGCCAGATGAACGAGTTCCAGGCGTACAGGAAGGAGATGGTGAACTGGGTGGCGATGGCCGGGCCGATGAGCGGCACAAAGACGCGCCACAGGATCATGAACCGGCTGGCCCCATCAATGATGGCGGCTTCCTCCAGCTCCCTGGGGATGCCCAGGAAGAATTGCCGCATCAGGAACGTGCCGCTGGCGGTGAAAAGCCAGGGGATGATCAGAGACTCGAGCCGATCCACCCAACCGAAGATCAACATCTGCTTATAGATGGGGACCATGAGCACCGCGAACGGGACCATGAGCGTGCCCAGATAGATGCGGAACAACCAATCCCGGCCCGGGAAACGCAGGCGGGCAAAGGCATACCCGCCCAAGATCGAGGTGATGATCTGGCCGACGGTCACGCCCAGGGTGACGATGGCCGTGTTGACCACCTGGCGGACCAGGTTCGCCCCACCCAGGATCTCCAGGATATTGTGATACTGCGTGTCGGCAAAGCCCAGGACCACCCAATAGTTATCCAACCGCAGTCGCTCACCCAGGGGATTCAAGATATTGGCATAGACTTCCGGGCTATCCTTGAGCGAGGTCGTGACCATGAAAAAGAAGGGATAGATCATGATCGCGCCAAAGGCGGTCAAGACAAGATAGGTGAGGATTTTCTGCCAGACAGAGCGTTCGGTACGTCCGATCATGGCTGTCACTCCTCATAGACCCACTGGCGGGCCAGGCGGAACTGGACCAGGGTGATAGCAAAGATGATCCCAAAGATGATCCAGGCCAGGCTGGCAGCATAGCCCATGTTGAATCGTTGAAAGCCCTCCCGATAGAGATACAGCCCGATGGTCAGGGTGGCATTGGCCGGGCCGCCCTGGGTCATCATATACGGCTCGGCAAAGATCTGGAGCACGTCAATGGTATTGGTCACCAGCACGAAAAAGATGGATGGGGTGACCAGGGGGATGATGATCTTGCGCAGGGTGTAAAAACGTCCTGCGCCGTCCACCAGAGCAGCCTCCAGGATCGAAGAGGGGATCGCCTGCAGAGCGGCCAAAAAGATCACCATATCCCAGCCAATGGTGCGCCAGGCCGTCATGATGATCAGAGACAAGAGCGCCCATTGTGAGTCCCGCAGCCAGCCGATGAGTGGATCGCTCAGGCGGATGCCCAGCGGGGCGAGGATGAGGTTGAGGCTGTTGACGAGGGCTGAGATGACAAAGTTGAGCACACCGGCCTGGGGTTGATAGATCCAGAACCAGACCAGCGAAGCTCCAACAACAGAAGCGACCACGGGGATGTAATACAGGCCCCGGAAGAACGTCATGCCGCGCAGCCGCGAGTTCAGGAGCCAGGCCAGCAGAAAGGCCAGCGGGATCGAGATGGCCAGCACGCCCACCGCATAGACAGCCGAGTTCTTCAAGGCCGTCCAGACCAGCTCATCGTTGGCCTTGAAGAGGGCGGTAAGGGCCTCCCACCAGGGCTTACCGGCATCCAGGGCGGCCTGGACCGCATCTGGGCGGATGGTGAAACCCAGGGCCTTCACATACTGATCCAGACCCACAAAAGGGGCCGGCTCGTTAAACAGGTCATAGCTGGTGAACGAATAATATAGCGACAGGCCCAGAGGGATAGCCATAAAGACCAGGAATCCCAGCAGGTTAGGTAACAGGAAGAGGTACCCCTCAATGGCCTCACGGTGGCGTTGCCTGGACATGCAGCGGCCTCCTGGTGCGTCGTAGGGGCGTAGCGCGCAAAGCGTTACGCCCCTACGAGTGTGGTCAGACCCGGTGGAGCAGGCGGGTCACCCGGCCTGCTCTCCCGCAAGTTGCTCAGGGCGTACAAACCGCCCATCAACGCGGTTCTCGGCCAGGAAGGCACCCAAACCTGCGGGCGGGTGAGCGACTATTTCTTGAACAAGGGGTTGGTAGCTTCGCACGCGGCCTTGGTGGCCTCGGCCACGCTCTTTTTGCCGGACATGATCTCGTCCACGGCCGGCTGGTAATACTTGTTCACCACGCCGTCCCAGCTCGCGGTAAAGAGCGGGATCTCGGCCTGGGCATAGGCCGCGCCAGCGATGAAGGGCTGGTTATCGGCCGGTGGCGTGGACTTGAGGAAGGCTTCCACGGCGGCCGGGTCTTTGCGCGGCGGGATGTTGGTGCCCAGGGCGGCGACCTTGCCGGTCACCTCAGCGCTGGTGAGGGCCTTGATCACCGTCCAGCATTGCTGCGGGTACTTGGTCTTGGCGCTGACCACATACGGCCCCCAGAACAGCCAGGTGGCCTTGCCGCCGGGGCCTTCCGGCATCTCCACCACGCCCCAGTCGAACTTGGCGTTCTCGCGCATGGCCGGGGTCATCCAGCGGCCATTGGGGAGCATACCGGCCTGGCCGGCGATGAACTCGGTCTCGCCCACGCCGCCCTCGATGCCTGGCTGCGTGGCGACCTTGTGCTTCAGGAACAGGTCGGCCATGAACTGCAAACCGGCCTGCGATTTGGGATTGTCCAGGCCACATGCGGTTCGGTCCTCATTGAAGAGGCTGCCGCCTGCGGCATAGATAAAGTAGCCCCAGGGTCCCCACCAGTTGGTCATGCTAAAGCCGTAGATCTTTTTCTCCGGCTCGGTCAGCTCCTTGGCTACCCGCAAAAAGTTCTCCCAGTTCCACTTGCCCTGCCTGGCCAGTTCGGCCGGGTCATCCACCCCTTTGGCCTTGAACAGGTCTTTGTTGTAGTAGATGACCAGGGTGGAGATGTCGCGGGGCAGGCCCCAGAGCTTGCCGCCCACCAGCAACTCTTTCATCGGGGCATCGTAAAAGTCGCCGATGTTGAACTCCTTGTCCGCGTCGGCAAAGGGTTTCAGGTCCAGGAGCACCCCTTTGGTGGCATAGTCAGCCACACTGGCCCCCGGGATCCAGACGATGTCCGGCGCATTGCCGGCCGAGAACTCGGTGGTCAGCTTATCCAGGTAGCCGGTCACAGGGGCCGGGTCATACTGCAAGGTGATGCCCTGGGACTTGAGCTTGGCGCTCAGGTCATCGCTGATCTTCTGGTAGACATCCTGCTCGGCCTTGTTGTCCGGGCGAGTGCGCCAGCGGATGGTCACCATCTCCGGCTCCTTGGTGGGCGCCGGGCCCGCTGGCCCCGGGCATTGGGCAGCCATCAACATGCTCAGTACCACCACCAGGCTCACGACGAGCCACAAACTTTTGCGGTTCATGAGACTCCTCCTCCTTAAGATAATAGAGATTATAGTGGTTTAACTTGACACGGGCGTAGCCGTCGAGTATTCTTACTACAGGTGACAATCATGCAGTTATGGAGGTGCACCACGATGCTCAGCTACGCTCGGGT
>DAOTYG010000283.1:0-14036 GCA_034435155.1 Anaerolineae bacterium
AGGGAACAAGGAGGAAGCCTTTCTGGGGGTTTTTGCGGCGGCGAAGCCGCCGCAAAAACCCCCTACCAGGCATTCTTTCCCCTCCCCGCATCGCGTAGCGGCGACGAAGTGGGGAATGGGACAGGGCCCTCATGCGTCTAATTACGCCCGGATGTCAACCGCAGCACCTGGCCGGTCATACCCCCGGTGGTGACGGCGGTGAGAAGCGTGGGGGTGATACGTCCAGCCAGGTTGTCAGGGTCAGTGGTAGTGACGCGGATATAGGTATCAGTGAGGCCAACCCAGCGAGCCGGCCTGTCCGGGTCGGGGGTCTCCCATAGCACAGCGGCCTGTTGGCCCACGAACTGCAACCGGTAACGGCGGCCCGTCTCCTCGCCCAAAGCCCGAAAGTCACTGGCCCGGGCTTGCTTGAGGGCCGGGTCTATCTGGTCCGACATGGTCGCCGCCGGTGTACCCTGTCGTCGTGAGTAGGGGAACACATGAATACGGGCAAAGGCCATCTCCCGGGCAAAATCCAGGCTGGCCGCATGGTCGGCGTCCGTCTCGCCGGGAAAACCCACGATGACATCGGTGGTGATGGCGATCTGGGGCACGGCCGCTCTGAGCTGCTTGAGCAGTCTGGCATAATCGGCCGTGGTGTAACGCCGACCCATACGCGCCAATGTGCGGTCACAGCCACTCTGAAGGGGCAATGCCAGGTGCCGGCAGAGGCGCGGGTTTTGCCATAGCTCCAGCAACGTCGGCTGAAAATCCGGCGGCTCGATGGAGGATAAGCGCAGACGGGGCACATTCGTCCCGCCGAGGATCGCGCGGATCAGGTCCGCCAGGGTCGGGGCGTCTGGGCCCAGGTCCAGGCCGTATTGCCCCAGATGGATGCCGGTGAGCACGACCTCCTGGTGACCCTCGGCTACGCGGGCCTGCACCTCGGCCAACACCTCTGACAGGGGCCGGCTGCGAGGGGCGCCGCGCGCCCGGGGCACGATGCAGTAGGCACAACCTTCGGCGCAACCATCCTGGACCTTGACTAAAGCCCGCGTCCTGTGGAAGCAGGCAGGAGCGAGAGGCGAGGGGACATCTACTGCCCTCACCTGTCGGGTCTGGTTCAAGTGGGCCAGAACGAGTTCGGGCAGACGGGACTTGGCAGCATTGGTGACCACCAGGCCCACCTCTGGCATGGCCTGAAGGGTCGCCGGGTCCACAGTGGCATAGCAGCCGGCCGCCACCACCAGGGCCTGGGGGTTGCGGCGTGCGGCCCGGCGCAGCAGTTGCCGCGATTTGCGGTCCCCCACCTGGGTCACCGTGCAGGTGTTCACCACGTAGACATCGGCCGGCGCGTCAAAGGGCACGACCTGGCAACCGGTCGCGGTGAACTGGCGGGCCAGGGTTTCTGTCTCGCTTTGATTCACCCGGCAGCCCAGTGTGGTCAGGGCGATGCGCGGTGGTCGAATAGTCGAGAGGTCAGGCAGGCGCATGGTCCAATGGTCCGGCTCAGCCCGTCGGACAGTACGGCAGGCAACTGACCGGGTTGCGGCCAAGAGCAAGGGGCTGGGACGCGCTCTCTGCCCCGGCACTTTGACAGAAGATGCGAGCGCAGGCCCAGCCCCTGGGATGGAGAGTCGGGCAGGTCTAGATGGTATCGCTCACTTCGATCTGAAGTTCGCCAGCCTCTTTAGTCAGCACCGGGATGCTGATCTTGTGCGTGCCTGGCTCAAGCTGGACGCCCTTCAGGCGAATGATGATGGAGGTGTTGATGCCAAAGGTGAGGGGGTTCTCTTTAGAGACCTCGGCAAAGACATACTCCTTGCCACTGCTGATGACGATGGTGTCGGCCAGGGGGTGTTCGACCCCATCAATGGCCACTGGCGCAGCCCCGACGATAGTACCAGGAGCCAGGGTGTTCTTGATCTCCAACTCCACGCCGGCCGGGGTATTTTTGAGGCTTTGTTTCACGTATAGCTTTTTCAACAGGAACGCAGGAATGGCAGGCATAGGTGATCACCTCCTAGTATTATGTGCTCACGCGGGGTCTGCGACCCCGCGCCCAACGGCGGGTGACACTCCCTGAGGTCGCCGCCGCGAGCATGAACATCTCGCTGATGATGTGGTCGTGCTTATTACAGCGGTCTGCATTATACAACGGAGGCTGGCTGACTGTCAATAGTTGCTCTTGACATCCGTGCGTAATTAAACGCATGAGGGCACTGCTTCACTCCTCACTTGGTGTCCCTTCGGGGAGGGGAAAGAATGCCCGGTAGGGGTTTTTGCGGCGGCTTCGCCGCCGCAAAAACCCCAGAAAGGCTTTCTCCCCCTTACACCACAGGGAGTAGAGGCTTTAGCCGGTCGTGACCACAAGACCTGAAAGCTCGACTCCAAAGTCCAGTCAAAAAGAGGACACGGTCGCTCGCCGGGTCTGTAAGTGACGAGCGCCGTGTCCTCTGAATGCGGGCAGCTTCCGCCGGGCCTGGGAACCGATTGGGCAGGTTTCCGCCTGCTGGCACCGCCCGCCGGGGCGATCCCGTTCAGTCTCCCTCCCCTCCCGCCGGTTGTATGCGTTCAGGAGGTGCCGTTTTCAGCCGAGACGGCCGAACCGGCGGGAGGGGGAGCAATTACCCTTCTCATGTGCCGATGCGGCAGCTCGCGGTCTGCTGGAGCTTGCCGTCTATATAGATCTCCAGCTTGTACGTGCCCTCGGGCAACGGGTTGCCGCTGTTCATGAACAGGTAGTTGTCCCAGCGGCCCTCGTCTTTGCCGGCCCAGGTCTCGGTCTTGTCAATGATCAGCTCGCCGTCAATGTACCACTTGCGGGTCCACTTGTTACTGGCGCTCATGCCACTATAGTCCCATGTGGCGTGCAACTCGTTTGTACCGGCCGGGAACGCCGTGCCGGGGTCTGAGGGCTTGTTGGTGCCCTTTTCCACCCTGGTGGAGAAGGTGATCGGCCCAAAGCTGGGGCCGCTCACGGGCCTGGTGGTGGGCGTGGTCTTGGGGCCGATGATCAGCCCACCAGTGGGCGTGGTAGTGGGCGTGGGCGTCGGTTCCGGGCCGGGGCCGCCGGTCCACACCTTCACGTTGTCGAACCGGGCCTCGGTGGGCATTTTCTCCCACCCCCCAGCGAACAACCCGATCACCCCCTTGCTCAGGCCCTTGTCCTGGACCGTCTTGACGTGCTCGCCGTTGATGTACAGGCTGATGTCCTGGCCCGCGCAAACAACCTTGAGCACGTTCACCTGGTCGCCGCGCTTGATGGCTTTGGACTCGGCCCAGTCCACCACCTTGGTCCACGCGCCGCCTTTCCGCAACGAGAGGTGGTAATAGCCATCGCCGGATATGCCAAACTTGTAATAGTCTTTGCCCGACTGGCGGAAGATCAGCCCGTATTCGTTCTCCGGGTCGCCCTCCACCTGGCGGCACTCGGCCTGGTAGGTAAAGTCATCGAACTCGAGCTGGGGGTACGTGCCACGGACCATGTAGTTTTCTTCCTCCTCGCGGCAAAAGTACTCCCCGTCCACGTAGCCGTAGCTATAGCCGGTCCCCTTGTCGACCTCCCAGCCGCTATCCGGGTCGCTAAAGTCCTCTTCATAGGCGGCCTTGGTGCTGCCCTCCACCGGCTTGGGCAATGGTCCCACCGCCGCTGCCCCGGTCTTGCCCATTGGCACACCAAAGTTCTTGTACAAAAAGTCCTTATCTTCCACCCAGCGCCCGGTCTGCGTGTCCCAGATCTTGAAGATGTACTTGGTGGCGAACTGCGAATCGCTCAGCTTGCCAGCGAGCCAGCCATTGAAATCTGCCGGGGCTACCATGAAGGCCAGCATATACCGGTTCTGGTAGGCCAGACCGGTCAGATAGACCTTGATGCCTGGATCGGTGTAATTCTTGCTCAACGCGTACCAGCCGTCCACGATCTGGTGCCGCACGGTCTCGTCGAACTCGAACGAGGCCATCTGCATGATCGCGCCGGCCATCTCGCCCTCGTCATCTGTACCCACCTCGATCACGGTATAGCCCTTGCCTTCCAGCTCCTTGCGCACTTTGTCGGCCGGGTCGGCTTCCTGGAACATAATACGGTCCTGGGTGGCACTGGGCGGCCGACTCTCCCCGGCCAGCGTCGGAACGGCCAGGGCGGCCAACATCATCAGGGCCAGCAGGGTTGTCAGCAGCGTCCATAAGGTTCGTTTGGTGCTCATGGGGTTTCCTCCTTCTTATTCATGATACATGATACAGGATGCAATAAGTGCTACGCAAAGGGAAGGCATTGGCGCCGGGGGCGGCCGGACTCGCAGCGTCGGCCAGGCCAACAGGGGCCGGAGGATCAGCGGTGTCTTGTCGTCATCAAGGCCCAGACGGGCCGGGGAATCAAGGCCGGCAAGAATAAAAGCGGTGGTCTGAGGGAGGATGGTTATCTTGGGATTGGGTTGAGGGGACAGCAGCGGGCGAGTGGGCGGTGGGGAATCGCCGGCCGGATCCTCGCTCGCCTCCGGCGACTCTGCGCCGGCCGGGTAGATCCGTGGGGCCCACCGCGCCGCCGGTCGTTCCCACCCACCAGGGGCTGACGCCGGCGGCCGACATAGCCGGTCTGGCGTTGCGGCGACCGAACTGGGCAGCGCTGGGGTCATCCGCCAGCACACGGATGCGGCGTTCAGCGACTCTTTCAGCCACCGCCGACGGTCCTCCGGGCGCATGGTGATGGTCTCCGGGACGCGGTCCTGGGTCGGGAGGAAACAATAGTCGGCGGAAGCGTCCTGCAAGAGATTCGGGCTGGTCTCCGGCGCAGGCAATGACGCGGTAGGGATGGGCGTCAGGGAGACGCTCGAACGGGCCGGGACGCCGAAATCCTTGCGTGAGAAGTCCTTCAGCCCGACGCTGGTAACTATATAGCCTTGCGTGGTTAACGCCTTGTGGACCTGAGCCGGGGCGGTTTCCAGGCCCGGTGTGGCCGGCATCGCCGGGGCTACGAACCCACCGGCGATAGCCCGGGCTGGCAGGGCCAGCGCGCCCAACATCAACAAGGCCCCCAGCCAGACCAGAGCTAACCAGCACCAGGGTTTTCTGCGTGTCCCACGCTCACTGATCATCACTGCTCCCATGCACGGCGCATGATACCAGGTGGTGCTTAGCAGCAGGTAAACGATCACATAACCATTATACTGCCCCCGACCTGGTTCTGTCAATACGTCGGCTTGACATCCGTGCGTATTAAACGCCTGAGGGCATTACCTCACTCCCCACTTCGCGTCCCTTCGGGGCGGGGAAAGAATGCCTGGCAGGGGTTTTTGCGGCGGCGAAGCCGCCGCAAAAACCCCAGAAAGACCTTCTCTCCCCTTGTTCCCTCTCTGACACGTGATATTGTCAGATGAACCAGATCAAGCAATTCGGATCTAGTTGACAAATGGACTATAGTGGTGATATAATGTTTTTCTGTCTATAAGAGGGTTGGTTTTACACATCAGAATAGCGCTCCGGAGCAAATGTGAGGAGGAGCACGGCCTTGAGATAACCGAGCACGTGAAGAGAAATTGGGGCCTGTGCTCATTTTTGTTGCCCAGGAGGGAGAGCACGCATGAACGTGTTGCTGATGACGGGACAAGACAGCCTGAGAGAGCGCAACTACGGCCGGATCCAGGAGATCCTGCCCTTGTCGAACCTCATCGAGGTGCAGTTAGCCTCTTTCCAATGGTTTCTGGAGACCGGCCTGGCCGAGGCCCTGGAGGAGATCTCACCGATCCAGAGCTTTAACAAGAACCTGGAACTATATTTCGGGGATTATTATTTTGGCAAGCCCAAGTATGATCCCCACGAGTGTCGCATCCGGGCAGTAACCTATGCCGCGCCGTTGCGGTGCAAAGTGCGGCTGGTGAACCGGGAGACCGGCGAGGTCTCCGAACAAGAGATCTTTATGGGCGATTTCCCCTTGATGACGGAGAACGGCACGTTTGTCATCAACGGGGCCGAACGGGTGGTAGTGAGCCAGCTCATTCGCTCGCCAGGGGCCTATTTCCAGGTCAAAGAGGATAAAAAGACCGGCCGGCGACTCTGTATGGCCAAGCTCATCCCTAATCGCGGGGCCTGGTTGGAGTTCGACACCAGTGTCAAAGACATCATCTCGGTGAAGGTGGACCGCAAGCGCAAGATCCCGGTCACCATCCTGCTGCGCGCCGTGGGCTTTGACAGCGACGACGACTTGCTGGAGCGGTTCCGGCAATGCGACAATATGCCGGACCACGCCTATATCCAATCCACCCTAGAACGCGACCCCACCAAATCTACTGAGGAGGCCATCCTGGAGTTCTATCGCCGGATGCGCCCAGGAGACCCGCCCACCAAAGAAAACGCACGGGAATACCTGAAGTCCCTGTTCTTCCGGCCCCGCCGCTATGACCTGGGTCGGGTGGGCCGTTACAAGATCAACAAACGGCTGGGACTTTCCCTGGAGGAACGAACACTCACCCCCGAAGTCCTGGCCCGCATCGTGGAGACCATGATCCGGGTGAACAACGGCGTAGACTCGGCCGATGACATTGATCACCTGGGCAATCGGCGGGTGCGTTCCGTGGGCGAGTTGGTCCAGAACCAGTTTCGCATCGGCTTATTGCGTATGGAGCGCATCATCCGCGAGCGGATGAGTATCCAGGACCCGGAGCAGATCACGCCCACCTCGCTGGTGAATGTGCGGCCTGTGGTGGCCGCGATGCGCGAGTTTTTTGGTGGCAGCCAGTTGTCGCAGTTCATGGACCAGACCAACCCCCTGGCCGAACTGACCAATAAGCGCCGGTTGTCGGCTTTGGGGCCAGGCGGCCTCAGCCGGGAACGGGCCGGCTTTGAGGTGCGGGATGTCCACTACAGCCATTACGGTCGTATCTGCCCCATCGAGACCCCCGAAGGGCCCAACATCGGCCTCATCGGCAGCATGGCCACTTATGCCCGGATCAATGAGTATGGCTTCATCGAGACCCCCTACCGCAAAGTGATCCGCACCGTGGATAACACCTATGAGGCCCTGCTGGGCCAGACTTTGCGGCAGGATGTACGAGACCCGGACTCTGACAAGATCATCGCCGAGCGCGGCACCGAGATTGACGCGGCCCTGGCCGAACGCCTGGCCGCCTTGCCAGCCCAGCGCATAGAGATCGTGCCCTATGTCTCGGACCAGGTGGAATACCTGACGGCCGATGAGGAAGAGCGCTACGTGGTGGCCCAGGCCAGCGCGCGCCTGGATGAACGCCATCGCTTCCTGGATGATCGGGTCTCCGTGCGCTATGAGGAGCGGTTCACCCTGGAGCCGCCAGAACGCATTGATTACATGGATGTCTCGCCCAAACAGATCGTCAGCGTCTCCGCCGCCCTCATCCCCTTCCTGGAGCACGACGACGCCAACCGCGCTCTCATGGGATCAAACATGCAACGGCAGGCCGTGCCCTTGCTCTTGCCAGAGGCGCCGGTGGTGGCCACCGGGATGGAGACGCGCGCCGCGCGCGACTCTGGCCGCCTGATCATCTGCACCGTGGACGGCATAGTCACCAATTTGGACTCCCAGGGGATCACCGTCCTGGCCGACGACGGGACCGCCTACCAGTACCCCTTGATACGTTACGTCCGCTCCAACCAGGGCACCTGCATTACCCAGCGGCCGGTCGTCGAACCGGGCCAGCGGGTTTACCAGGGCCAGACCCTGGCCGATAGCTCAGCCACAGACCACGGCCAACTGGCCCTGGGGCAGAACGTGCTGGTGGCCTTTATGCCCTGGGAAGGCGGCAACTTTGAGGATGCCATCCTGCTGAGCGAACGCCTGGTGCGGGAGGACAAGTTCACCTCCGTGCACATCGAGAAATACGAGATCGAGGCCCGCGAAACCAAGCTGGGGACGGAAGAGATCACGCGAGACATCCCTAATATCGGTGAGGACAGCCTGAGATACCTGGATGAGGACGGCATCATTGCCCTGGGCGCGGTGGTCGGCCCCGGCGACATCCTGGTGGGCAAGATCACCCCCAAAGGCGAGACCGAGCTTACGGCTGAAGAACGGTTGTTACGGGCCATCTTTGGGGAAAAGAGCCGCGAGGTCCGCGATTCATCACTGCGGGTGCCCCACGGCGAGCGGGGTAAGGTGGTGGACATCCAGTCATTCTCGCGGGATAATCATGATGAGCTAAAGGCCGGGGTCCAGCAACTCGTTTCGGTGAGCCTGGCCCAACGGCGCAAGATCACCGTGGGGGATAAAGTGGCCGGCCGACACGGCAACAAAGGGGTGATCTCCAAGGTCGTACCCCTCGAGGACATGCCCTTCCTGGCCGACGGCACCCCCATAGATATGATCCTCAACCCCATCGGGGTCCCTTCTCGCATGAACATCGGCCAAGTGTTGGAGACCCACCTGGGTTGGGCCGCCCATCAGTTGGGGTTTCAGGTCATCAGCCCGGTCTTTGACGGAGCCAAAGAGACCGAGATCCAGGGGATGATGGCTTTACGCTATCTGGCGGAGGTGGCCTGGCGCGAGGCCGGCTATGACCGCCTGCTGGATGAAGAGATCACCGGCGCCATGCGCCGTGAGACGCTCCGGCGCTGGCTGGAACGGCATGGCCATCACGAGGCCGTCTGGCTGCTGGATCAGGATCGTCATGATCCGGCCTTGACCGAGCGCCACCTGGCAGCCAACAACGCCGTCCAGGTCCTCTGCCTGCGCGAGTGGCTGCGCGAGCAAGGCTACCAGGCCACCGGTCTGCCGGATGATCAGGTGCGCGCCATAGCGGAGCGGATCGCGAACGAGACGGGCTGCCCGCATCCCCTGACCGGCAAAACCATCCTGTATGATGGCAAGACCGGCGAACCGTTCGACCAGCCGGTGACGGTCGGGGTCATCTATATGATGAAATTGCATCATCTGGTGGAAGACAAGGTGCACGCACGTAGCACCGGCCCTTATTCGTTGGTGACTCAGCAACCCCTGGGTGGTAAAGCCCAATTCGGCGGCCAACGCTTCGGGGAGATGGAGGTATGGGCCTTGGAGGCCTATGGGGCCGCCCATATCCTCCAGGAACTGCTGACCGTCAAAAGCGATGATGTGGTGGGCCGGGTGAAGACCTACGAGGCTATCGTCAAAGGCACCGACATCATGGAACCAGGGGTGCCAGAATCATTCAAAGTCCTGGTTAAGGAACTCCAGAGCCTGGGTTTAGCTGTTGAGGTGCTCGATGAGGAAGACGAACGGATTCAATTCCTGGAGGACAGTGGCGAAGATGTCTTGCCCGACCTGGGGATCGACCTGGGCGGTTTTGAGCGCAGCGACTGAGCGCACGGGCGAATTGCAACTCGCAATCTGCAATCTGCAATCTGCAATTCGCAATTTGCCATGTAAGGGGGAGAGCTATGCTAGAGGTCAATGACTTCAAGGCCGTACGCATCAGCCTGGCCTCGCCGGAGCAGATCCGCTCGTGGAGCTATGGCGAGGTCCTCAAGCCGGAGACGATCAACTACCGCACCCTGAAGCCGGAACGCGATGGCCTCTTCTGCGAACGTATCTTTGGCCCGACACGGGACTGGGAGTGTTATTGCGGCAAATACAAGCGGGTTCGCTACAAAGGGATCATCTGCGACAAATGTGGGGTAGAGGTGGCCCGGTCTAAAGTGCGCCGGGAACGTATGGGGCATATTGAACTGGCTTCGCCAGTGACCCATATCTGGTTCTTCAAGGGCACGCCATCGCGGATCGGCCTGTTCCTGAATATCTCGCCCCGCAACCTGGAACGCGTGATCTATTTCGCCCAGTATATCGTCACGGCCGTGGATGAGGCGGCCCGGGAACGCGCCCTGACGCGCCTCAATGAGAACATCGCGGCGGCCGTAGATCAGGTGCACCGCACCGCCCAGGACCGCATTGACGAGATCTTGCTCCGCACCGACGAGGAGATCCAGACCCTGGAGAGTGTGCGGGACTCGACGAGCCAGATGTTGGAGGAACAACTCACCAGCGCTACCGATGAGATCATGAGCGAAGCCGCCAACTTGCAAGCCGAATTGCAGGCCGCTCAGAATCGGATGGCTCCCCAGACCTATCAGTTCGGGGATGAGGCCATCGTGGAACAGGGCGCGTTGGTCACAACCGAGCACCTGCACCTCTTGCGGCGACTCGCCCAGGCTCACATCGAGACTATAGAGGAAGAGTTCCGCCAGAAGCAGGAAGATAATCGCCTGCTCATCGCGGCCGAGATCGAGCGACTGACCCACGTGGCCGAGGAGGAGGCCAAAGAGATCCGGGCCCGGGCCGTCGAAGAGGCGGAACGGGTACGCCTGAGCCTGGAGGAACAACGCGGCGAGTTGGAGGAGTTACGTGTGGGCCAGTTGCTCACCGAAACCCGCTATCGCGAGTTGCAAGACCGCTGGGGTCATGTCTTCCAGGCCGGTATGGGCGCTGAGGCCCTCTACGAGATCATGCGCAACACCGATCTGGATGAGATGGCCGCCGAGTTGCAGGAAGAAGTGCGCACCTCCAAGGGCCAACGGCATAAGAAAGCCACCAAGCGGCTGCGGGTGGTGGAGGCCTTGCGCCAGAGCGGCAACCGCCCGGAATGGATGATCCTCACTGTGCTGCCCGTGATCCCGCCGGAGTTGCGCCCCATGGTCCAGTTGGACGGCGGTCGTTTCGCCACCAGTGACCTGAACGACCTGTATCGGCGGGTCATCAATCGCAACAACCGGCTCAAGCGACTCCTGGAACTGAACGCGCCAGACATAATCGTGCGCAATGAAAAGCGGATGCTCCAGGAAGCGGTGGATTCCCTCATTGATAACGGCCGACGAGGCCGGGCCGTGGCCGGCAGTCGCAACCACAAGTTGCGCAGCCTGTCGGACATGTTGCGCGGCAAACAGGGCCGGTTCCGCCAGAACCTGCTGGGCAAGCGGGTGGACTATTCCGGGCGCTCAGTCATCGTCATCGGGCCGGAACTCAAACTGCACCAATGCGGCCTGCCCAAGAAGATGGCCCTGGAGCTATTCAAGCCCTTTGTCATGCGCAAGCTGGTGGAGCATAACTATGCCCATAACATCAAGAGCGCCAAGCGCATCGTGGAACGGGCGCGCCCAGAAGTCTGGGACGTGCTGGAAGAGGTGACCCAGGACCACCCGGTGCTCCTGAACCGCGCCCCTACCCTGCATCGGCTGGGCATCCAGGCCTTTGAACCAGTCCTGGTAGAAGGCAGCGCCATCCAGATCCATCCCCTGGTCTGCGCCGCCTTTAACGCCGACTTTGATGGTGACCAGATGGCCGTACATGTGCCCCTGTCGGAGGCGGCGAAGGAAGAGGCCCGGGTGCTGATGTTATCATCGCGCAACCTGCTGCTCCCATCCAGTGGGACCCCCACCATCGGCCCCACAAAGGACATGGTCCTGGGTTGTTATTATATGACCCTGGCCCGACCCGGGGCCAAAGGGGAGGGCAAAGTCTTTGCCGACATGGATGAGGTGCTCATGGCCTACCAGTTGGGCATAGTAGACCTGCAAGCCCAGATCAGCGTGCGTTGGAATGGGGAATTGCTCCAGACCACGGTGGGGCGGGTGATCTTTAACATGAGATTGCCGGAGGAACTCCGCTTCCAAAACGAGGTGCTGGACAAGGGCCGGCTGCGTGACCTGATCGCCAACTGTTATGCCCTCTTTGGCCCCGAGCGCACTGCCCAGGTAGCCGACGACATCAAGGAGGTCGGGTTCTACTATGCCACCCGCAGCGGCACCACTATCGCCATTGGAGATATGGATGTGCCGGCAGAAAAAGCGCGCATCCTGGCTGAGACCACGCAACGGGTAGAGGAGATCGAACGGCACTATCGGCGGGGGCTGATCACGGAAGAAGAGAAATATGCCCAGACCGTGGAAGCCTGGACCGCTGCCACTGAAGAGATCACCCGGGCCGTCGTCCAGGACCTGGACCCCTTTGGACCGGTGCACATGATGGCCGTCTCCGGGGCCACCAAAGGCCAGTTCCAGCAGATCCGCCAGATCGCCGGGATGCGGGGACTGATGGCCGACCCGTCTGGGCGGATCATTGACCTGCCGATCCGCAGCAATTTCCGCGAAGGGCTGAGTGTGTTGGAGTATTTCATCTCCACGCACGGCGGCCGTAAGGGGTTGGCGGATACGGCCCTGCGCACCGCTGACTCGGGGTATCTGACGCGCCGGCTGGTGGATGTGGCTCAGGACGTGATCATTCGCGCCGAAGACTGTGGCACCGACCAGGGGGTTTGGATTCGGGCTGGCGAGGCCACGGGCCTGGGGGCCAGCCTGGCGGAACGTATCCTGGGCCGCTGGGCCGCCATGCCGATAGTGAACCCCCACACTGGTGAGGTCCTGGTCGCCGCCAATCAGGAGATTGATGAGGCTGCGGTGGCGCGCATCATGGCGGCCGGCCTGGAAGAGGTGTATGTGCGTTCACCCCTGACCTGCGAACTGCATCATGGCCTGTGCCGCCTGTGCTACGGCCGGGACCTGGCCCGGGGTAAGCTGGTGGAGATGGGCGAGGCGGTGGGGATCATCGCCGCCGAGTCCATCGGCGAGCCGGGTACCCAACTCACCATGCGCACGTTCCACACCGGTGGCGTGGCCGGGGCCGAGGACATCACTCAGGGTCTGCCCCGCGTGGAAGAGCTATTCGAGGCCCGCACGCCCAAAGGCCAGGCCATTATCAGCGACATCGAGGGCGTGGTGGATGTGCAATGGGAAGGGGATAACCGGGTAGTTACCGTCACAGCCACCGAGGTCTTTCAGGACGAGATCGTGGTTCCCCGTGGTTACCGGTATCTGGTGGCCGACGGCCAGGAGGTGGAGGCCGGCCAGCCCCTGGCCCAATGGGTCCAGAAAGGCGAGGTGGTGAAAGAGATCACCGCCAGCATGAGCGGCCAGCTCCGTATCCTGGGCGAAGGCTCTTTCGTCCACACAGCGGAGGGCCAAAAGATCCAATACCATATCCCGGTAGGTTACAAACGGTTGGTGGAAGATGGGGAGACCGTGTATCCGGGCCAGATACTGGCCCACCGGGTGCAGAAGGGACAGGTATTGGGCGAGGTAGTGGTGACTCACGGCGGGCAGTTCCACAGCGAGCCGGAGCGTTGTATGATCTACCATGAGGAACGCGAGACACGCGAATACGAGATCCCGCCGGCCGCCCGGCTGCGCGTCAAAGTCGGGGACCGCGTCCAGGCCGGTGAACAACTCACCGAAGGCCCCAAAAGCCCCCGTGAGGTATTGCGGATCCAGGGCAAAGAAGCCGTGCAATCCTACCTGGTGAACGAGATCCAGAGCGTCTATCGCTCCCAAGGGGTAAACATCAACGATAAGCACATCGAGATCATCGTGCGTCAGATGCTGCGCAAAGTCCAGATAGAGACGGCCGGCGACACAGACCTCCTGCCCGGCGAACTGGTGGATCGCTTTGTCTACGAGGAGACCAATGCTCAGACCATGGCGGAGGGCGGGGAACCAGCCACCGCGCAGACCGTACTCCTGGGCGTGACCAAAGCCGCGTTGAACACGGATAGCTTCCTGTCAGCCGCCTCGTTCCAGGAGACCACGCGGGTGCTCACCGAGGCTGCCATCCAGGGCAAGATAGACCGCCTGCATGGCCTGAAGGAGAACGTGATCATCGGCAAGCTTATCCCGGCCGGCTCCGGCGTGCGTCGGATCAGCCCCCGGCTGCCGTCGCCAGCCGAGATGAAAGCCATCAAAGAAGCCCATCAACAGCGGCTGGCCGGCCTCTTTATGCTCGAAGAGGAGGAGGAAGAACCAGACTCCCTCCTGGACGAATTGGAAGACGAACTGGCCGGGGAGGAAGACCTGACGGTTAACGACGAAGATACCTACGATGACCTGCTAGATGAGGAAATCTGATTCCGCCTGACTGCCCACCCTCCCGCAGGTTGGATGGAGTCTTCCTGCTCGCGCGGGGTGTGCCACCCCGCGCCCGGCGGCGGGTCACCCAGTCAGGCCTGGGCCTGGCAGACCCGCCGCGAGCGACATGATGCGCAACCGTGCTCGGGCCGGGTGTGCCACCCCGC
>DAOTYG010000284.1:0-2923 GCA_034435155.1 Anaerolineae bacterium
GGCCTGGGGGCTATTGACTCACCTGGTCCTGCCGGGTCTCAGTGGGCCGGCCGGCGGCTACGCCCTGGTCGGCATGGTCGCCGCCCTGGCCGGGGTCATCCATGCCCCCATTACCGCCATCCTCCTGGGGTGGGAATTAACCGGCGACGTTCGGGTATTGCCGGCTCTCATCATCGCCGCCCTGGTGGCCCGCTGGATGGCCGGCTGGCTGGACCCGGCCTCCATCTACACGGCCTGGCTGGAGCGGCACGGGGTGCGCCTGTGCGCCGGCTATGACGCGACCGTCCTGGATGCCCTCACCCTGGCCGAAGTGCTGGGCGCCACGGAGCCGGTGCCTTCCCCACGCACGGCTGACCCGACCCTGGCTCAGGCCCCCATCGCCGTCTCAGACAACACGTTGGCCCAGGCTCTCCAGTTGCTGGCGCAGTATGACGCGGATCGGCTGCTGGTGGTAGACCCGGCCCTGCCCGGCCGGTTGCTGGGGATCGTGCGGCTGGCCGACATCGAGGATGCCTGCCGCCGCGCGATCACCCTCTCCCGCCCTGAACCAGCCGCCAGACGGGAAGAACCGGCCTCATAAACATGACCTGCAACCCGACGCCGGCCGCCGGTTCAGAAACCGCCGCTTCCGCCGTCTTTTTGAGCCTTGATGTCCTCGTGGGACTTTAATTCTGGAGTCGAGCCTTCGGGCGGGCCATATCCGGCTAAAGCCTCTACTCCTTGTGGTGTTCAAAGTCCAATAGGTGTTTGACGTGAGGGGAAGACGGTGCGAGTCACGGTCGGGGTCTCGGTAACGGTGGTGCTGGTGGCCGCGCTGGCGGTGATTGGCCTGGCGCAATGGGCCGGTCCAGGCGAGATGCCCCCCCTATCCCCGGCTGAGGCCCTGGTGGAGGCCAGACGTTACTCCGAGGCCCTCGCCACCTGCGAACAGTTGGCCGCGCGCTACCCTCATGACCCCGGCCCCTACTTCCGCATCGCTGCCATCCGCCGGGCGCAAAAGCTCCCGGCCCGGGCCATCGAGGCCACCCTGTTGGGCCTGGCCCGTGACCCTCAGAACGCCGCCGGCCTGGCGCTACTGGGTGACCTCTACGCCGAGCAGGGGAACCTGACCCTGGCGGCCGAGAGATACCAGGCCAGCCTGGCCGCCAACCCGGCCCAGGCCAACGTGCACGTGGCCCTGGGGCGCGTGTTCATCCGCCAGGGCCAGCCCGGGCCAGCCCAGGCCCAGATGGCCCTGGCCTTGAATGATGACCCGACCCTGGCGGAAGCGCACTTTACCCTGGCTTTGCTGCTGGCTCCCAACGATGCTAGAGCCGCCCGTGCCCACCTGGCAACTGCGGCCGCCAACCCGGACTTTGCCGGGCGAGTCCACAACTTCGAGGCCACGCTGGCCCAGATGGAGGCGGCCCGGCAGACCAGCGGCGACGCCTATGCCCTCGCCACGCTGGGGGCTGGCTATTTGCAAGCCAACGAACCGGCCCTGGCCCGGCCCGTCCTCCAGAACGCCGTCAACCTGGCCCCCAGTTATGCCGACGCCCACGCCTACCTGGGGCACGCAATCTGGCTGCTGGGCGACGACCGGTCCGCCCTGGCTGAACTGGACACGGCTCTTGCTCTGGACGCGAACAATGCGCCGGCTCATCACTGGCGAGGCTTGCTCTTGCACTCCCAGGGCCGCCTGGATGAAGCGGTCGTCGCCCTCCAGCGTGCCCTCGCCCTCCAGCCGGCCGAGGCCACCCTCTGCGCCGACCTGGGCGTGACCTACGAGGCCCGGCGAGATTATGCCGCCGCCGAGGAGTGGCTCCAGAAAGCCGTCGCTCTGGCCCCGGCCAACGGCTCCCTGGCCCTGCGTCTGGCCCGGTTCTACGTGGAACACGGCCTGAAGGTGCGCGATGAGGGTCGCCTGGCCGCGACGCGGGCTACAGAACTCCTCCCCGCCGATGCCGAAGCCTGGGAGTTACTGGGCTGGGCGCAGTACCTGTCCGGCCAGCCCGCAGCGGCGCGGCCGGCCCTGGAACGCGCTGTATCGCTGGATAAGGACCGGCCCGGCGCCCGCTACCGGCTGGGGATGGTGCTCCGTGCCCTGGGCCAGGAGGATGAGGCCCGCCGCGAGTTTCAGCGAGCCGTGGATTTGCAACCCGAAGGCCCCTGGGCGGTGCGGGCCTGGCAAGCGATAGGAGAACCATGACCTACGCCGAAGCCCTGCGCTACCTCTATAGTCTCACCGACTATTCCCAACCCCCGGCCCTCGCCTATGCGTCGGCCAACTATAACCTGGACCGCCTGCGCCGCTTGCTGGAGCTGCTGGGTCGGCCCCAGGATCGTTTTCGCGCCGTGCAGGTGGCCGGCACCAAGGGCAAAGGTTCCACGGCGGCCATGCTGGCGGCTATCCTGTCCGCCGCCGGGCTACGCGCCGGGCTATACACCTCCCCCCATCTCCACACCTTCCGCGAACGCATCCGCCTGGGCGACAACCTTATCACCGAGGCGAACCTGGCCCGCCTCATGGCGCATATCGCGGATGCAGCCGATATACTCCACCAGGAGCCAGCCCTGGGCCGCCTGACCACTTTTGAGGTCGCCACGGCCCTGGGCTTCCTCCATTTCGCCGAAAGCGGCGCCGATGTGGCCGTGCTGGAGGCCGGGATCGGCGGCCGACTGGACGCTACCAATGTGGTGAACCCTGTGCTCTCGGTTATCACTCCCATCAGCCGGGACCACACCGCCATCCTGGGTGACACTCTGGAGGCTATCGCTGGCGAAAAGGCCGGCATCATCAAACCCGGCGTCCCGGCCGTCATCGCGCCACAGCCCGCCGAGGCCCTGGCCGTCCTGGCGCGGGCGTGCCAGGAACGAAACGCCCCGCTGACCCTGGTGGGCCAGGACTGGACCTGGACCAGGCGCGAGACCACGCCAGCCGGCC
>DAOTYG010000285.1:0-18923 GCA_034435155.1 Anaerolineae bacterium
GTCACTATTGTATTCTACCCGGCGGGAGTAGCGCAACGGGGATCCAGCGAACAAACAAGTATCTTGGCAGCAGAACATCACGGCACAAAAAAGATATCGGTAAAAGTCAGGTCTGCGACCCCGCGCCCGGCGGCGGGTGGCACACCCGCCGCGAGCATGGACCGGGCGTCTTTATGCGCTCGCGCGGGATCTGCGACCCCGCGCCCGGCGGCGGGTGGCACACCCGCCGCGAGCATGGACCGGGCGTCTTTATGCGCTCGCGCGGGGTCTGCGACCCCGCGCCCGGCGGCGGGTGGCACACCTGCCGCGAGCATGGACCGGGCGTCTTTATGCGCTCGCGCGGGGTCTGCGACCCCGCGCCCTTATGTGCTCGCGCGGGGTCTGCGACCCGCGCCCGGCGGCGGGTGGCACACCCAAGCATGGACCGGGCGTCTTTATGCGCTCGCGCGGGGTCTGCGACCCGCGCCCGGCTACGCTCGCCGCCGGGCATGAACACCTCCTGCTGGTCTCAAACCGGCAGGAGGATTTTTCTATTGCCCTCCTGGGCCTGGTTCTTGAGGCTTTGCAGTTCCGCCGGGCTGATCCACCATCCCGGCGGCCAGGCTGCCTTGTTGTGCAGCAATGGGTCGGCGGCGGGGGGCAAAACGCCAGCCGCCACGGCCGCGTCATAGTCCGGCGTGCCGGGGATCGGCGAATACCAGGCCAGGTAGACCGGCACACCCTGGGCGTGGACGTAGGCCATGCTTTCCTGCACCTCAGCCGCGGTCTGGCCGGGCCGACCAGCCAGGATGTAGGTCCCCACCTGCCGCGCCGTGAAACCGGCCGCCCAGAGGGCCGCCACTGCCCGCTCGAACCCGGCCCGCGTGACCTTACCCCCCGTGGCGCGTTGCTGAGCCTCGTCGGCCTGGCCGTAGGCCACCAGGCTCAGGCGGATGGTCTCAAAGCCGGCCTGGCGCATCTGGCGAGCCAGCTCCTCGTCCAGCAATTCCGCGTGGATGGCGTTGGGGGTGTGAAATCGCACCCGCACGCCCCGGCCGATGACCTCCTCCAGGATGACCCGCAGGTGCCGGTCGGCATTCACCAAAAGGGCGTCATCGAAGAAGGCGATGTCGGTGGTCCCCTGGCTGACCCAATAGACGATCTCGTCGGCCACGCGGCGCGGCTCGCGTTGGCGAAAGCCGGCGGCGAGCAGGCGGGCGGCGCAATAGGGACAGCGATAGGGGCAGCCCCGTGCGGTGAGCAGGCCGATGGCCCGCCTGCTCGTGCGCAGGTCGTGGGCGGGGGTTGGGAGATCGTCCAGCGTGCGGTAGCGGTCGTTATCAGATGCGCGGCCGGTGAGGTCATCCACCCAGCGCAGGGCCGCCAGTTCGCCTTCGCCGGGTAGCACCACATCGGCCCCCAGGGTAGCCGCGTGGTCGGTACAGAGGGTGGCGTAGATGCCGCCCAGGGCGATGGGGACGCCGGGCCAGCGTGCCTGGATCATCTGGATCGCCTCCACGACGCCCGGGTACCAGTAGGTCATGCCAGAGGTCACGAGCACGGCGGCCGGCCGGGGGAACCGGGCGAGATCCGCCGCCACGATGTCCATCGGCAGACCGTAGCGACCATAGCGGCGCGGCACGTGGGCCAGCGGGGCCGGCGTGGGCAGGGGTTCTTTCGGCCATTTGCCGGTCCCGTAGGGCGTACCTTTGGGTTCGGTTCTCCCCTGGCGAGCCAGCAGGGCCGGGTGCCAGCGGTCCAGGCAATCCACCAGATGGACGCGATAGCCCTGCTCCCGCAGCACCGCGCCGATACTCAACAAGCCCAACGGCTCAGCCCACAGGTCATAGGCCGCAAAATCGTGGATCCAGGGGTTGACCAGGAGGACGGAGGTTGGAAGTTGGAAGTTGGAATCCGTGTGCATCCGTGTCCAAACGTCAGAACCAGCGGAGCACCATGACCCGGCGCTGGCGGTCGTCCAGGCGGTTCAGGCCGACGGCCAGGGCTGCCTCCACGGCCCGCTGGTACTCGTCCCGCGTGAGGCGGCGGTCCAGGGGGGGCCGGGCATAGGCCCGGTGGCAGGGCCGGTACTGGTCCATCACGTTCAGGTAGGTGTGGGGCGAGACCTCTGCGGCCAGGAAGCGAAAGACCTCCGCCGAGCCGGCCAGCCCGCCGGGGAGCACCAAGTGGCGCACCAGCAGACCCCGTTGGGCCACGCCGCGCTCATCCAATAGCAGGTCTCCCACCTGGCGATGCATCTCTTTCACGGCAGCCTGGTTGACGGCCGGATAGTTATCAATGCCGGATAGTTCTTTGGCGATGGCAGCATCGGCGTATTTCATGTCCGGCATATAGATGTCAAAGACGCCGTCCAGCAGGCGCAGGGTCTCCAGGCTATCATAGCCGCCGCTGTTATAGACCAGGGGGACGGACAGGCCGGCCTCAGCGGCGATGGCGATGGCGGCCAGGAGTTGCGGCACCACATGGGTGGGGCTGACAAAGTTGATGTTGTGGCAGCCCCGTTGTTCCAGGGCCAACATCAGCCCGGCGATCTGCTCCGGCGTCATGGGCCGGCCCTCACCGCCCTGGCTGATCTCGGCGTTCTGGCAGTAGATACAACGCAGGTTACACCAGGTGAGAAAGATGGTGCCGGACCCGCCGTGCCCCACCAGGGGCGACTCCTCGCCAAAATGGGGATGGGCACTGCACACGACGGCCTGGCGCCCGGTCCGGCACGCGCCGCGTTCGTCTCGCTGACGGTTAACGCCGCACTCGCGGGGGCAGACCCGGCAGGATTCCAGCAACGCATATGCGGCTGCCACCCGCCGCTTCAATTCGCCGGTGCGTAATAACGCCCGATAGGCAGCCTCGAACATTGGCAACACTCCCGGCAACTATTCACTGCTCCAGGGGCAGGATCCCCCGCTGCAAGGCGTAGCGGATCAGATCGGTCTGGGAATGCAGGTTCAGCTTGTGCATCAGATTCGCGCGGTGCGTTTCCACAGTGCGCGGGCTGATGACCAGCCGTTCGGCGATCTCGGCGTTGGTCAGGCCCTCAGCGGCCAGGTGCAGCACCTCCCGCTCCCGGTTGCTCAGCGTCTCGTAGGGGTCCCAGGGGGCTTCCCGGGCCTTTTCCACGTAGGCGGCGATGGCCCGCTCGGAGAGAGGGGGGCTGAGATAACGCCGGCCGGCCATCGCTTCCCGGACCGCCCGCACCAGCTCATCGGCGGTGGCCTCTTTGAGCACATAAGCTGAGACGCCGGCCCGCAGGGCTTCCAGCACGTAGGACTCGGTGGCGTGCATGGACAGGACCACGACCCGGGTCTGAGGGACACGCTGCCGAACCCGGCGAGTCACCTCCAGACCGTTCAGGGCGGGCATCACCAGGTCGAGCACCAGCACATCGGGCCGCAGGCGTTCGACCAGTTGGAGCGCCTCCAGGCCATCGCCGGCCTCACCCACGACGCGCAAGTCCGTCTCGGCCTCCAACAAGGCTCGCAGTCCCTGGCGAACAAGGTGATGATCATCGGCCAATACGATCGTGGTCATCTCTGCCATAGCCTGTCGCTGGTAATCTCGGCCGGCACACTCTGTTCCCATTCGTTGTAGTCCATTTTCCCCTCCATTGGTGCGTGCTGCGTGATTCGTGCTGCGTGTCACGAATCACGAATCACGAATCACGAATCGTACCCAACGGCAGTTCGGCCATCACGAGCGTACCCTGCCCCGGGACCGATTCGATCATCAGATCGCCGCCCAGCAAGGTTGCCCGCTCCCGCATCCCGGCCAGACCACTGGTAGTCGCGCGTTCCGCCACCAGCGCCGGGTCGAAACCGGCCCCCCGATCTTCCACCTGCACGTTTAGCGCGTCTGCATCTGCCCAGGCCCGCACGGTCACTTCGCTCACGCCGGCATGACGGGCGACATTGGTCAGAGCTTCCTGGATGATGCGATAGGCGGCGGTCTCCACGGCCGATGCGAAACGCCGGCCCTCCAGCCCGGCGTGCCGAAAGTTCACCTGCACGTTGGTCTGCGCCGTATAGCGCTCAAAGAGCCAGAGCAGGGCCGGCAACAGGCCCAGGTCATCCAGCATGGCCGGCCGCAGGTCCAGCGACATATCGCGCACCCGGGTCATCAGTTCGTTGACCAGGGCCAGGGCCTCGTCCAGGCTGGCCGTGGGCTGGTGGTGGCTCATGTCCAGGATGAGCTTGAGGCCGGTCAAGAGCTGGCCGATCTCGTCGTGCAACTCGCGGGCGATGTGGTGGCGTTCTGCCTCCTGGATGTCCACCAGACGGCGGGAGAGGCGCCGCAAACGCTCGTGTCCGGCGCGCACCTCCTGGAATAGCCGGGCGTTCTCGATGGCGATGGCGGCCGAGGCCGCCAAGGACTCTAGTAGCGTCAGGTCCGGGGGCTGAAAGCGGTTCACGCCGGCATCCACTGCCTCAAGCACGCCGATCACCCTCTCTTTAACCCGCAAGGGGACGCAGATGATAGAGCGGGATTCCTGGCCGATCTGGAGGTCAATGGACTTGAAGTGCCGCTCATCGGTCCGGGTGTCGGCCACGATGAGGCTCTCGCCCCGGCGGGCTACCCAGCCCACGATCCCCTGCCCCGGGCTCAATCGCCAGCCCCGCACATGCTCGCTGTGCGGCCCGGTGACCTGCCAGCAGACCAGCTCAGCGGTCGCCTCGTCTAACAGCCAGATCGAACAGGCCGCCACGCCCAACAATCGGCGCGTCTCTTCCAGGACGGTGGCGAGGACCAGGTCCAGGTCCAGGGTCGAGGTGAAAGCCTGGGTCGCCTGGTTCAACACCCGCAGTTCCTCGTTGGCCCGGGCCAGGGCAGCCGTGCGTTCCGCCACCAGTGCGTCCAGGTCGTCGAACAATTCTTGCAGGGCTTCCTCCACTCGCTTGCGCTCGGTGATGTCCTCCACAGCCCCGTCGTAATATAGCACCTGGCCCTCTGGATCGCGGACAAGCCGGGCACTGTCTCGCACCCAGATGGCCTTGCCGTCATGGCGACGCCAACGGGTCTCGAAATCGCGCACGATCCCCTCCCGCTCGATCTGGGCCTGAAAGCGCTGCCTGTCGGCCAGGTCCACGTAGCCGTCCATCACGTTAGCGGCCAGCAAGGACTCGCGATCCGGATAGCCCAACATCTGCATCAGGGCCGGGTTGGCATCCAGGAGCCAGCCGGTGGGCGTGGTACGGTAGAGTCCCACCGGCACCCGCTCGAACAGGCTACGGTAGCGTTCCTCGCTCGCCCGCAACGCGGCTTCCGCCCGTTTGCGTTCCGTGATGTCGCGCACCAGGCTCACCCAGCCGATGCGTCTGCCGCGCTCGTCTTCGAGCGGCTGTACCATGTGTTCTGTGGGAAAGATCGTCCCATCTTTGCGTCTCATCCTGAATTCCGGCAGGAACAGGAACCCTTTTTCTTCCACAGCCGGGTACAGATACCCCCTGAACTCCTCCAGCGTTGCTGGACTGACGTGCAAAAAGTCGGTTGTTCGCCCCACCATCTCCTGGCAGCTATAGCCGAACATCTTTACTGCGGCCGGGTTGCAATCCACGATCTCGGCGTTGGCAGTCAGGATAAAGACGGCATCATGCAGGCTGGCAAACGTCCGCTCCAGCAGTTGCCTGGACTCCCGTAGGGTCTCTTCCGCCCGCTTACGCTCGGCCACCTCATGTTGCAGCGATTTGTACAGGCTGGCATTCTCCAGGGCGCTGGCGATCTGGCCGCCCATGATGGTCAGGAGGTCCAGGTCTTCGGCGGTGAAGGACCGGCCGCCGGCCCGGCGGACCAGGTTAATAACGCCCAGGGGTTTTTCCCGGCCATGGAGCGGCAGGCAGATGGTAGCGGCGATCTCGGGCTGGACTAATAGCGTCCGCAGGGATGGCTCCAGGTCAGCCTCATCGTCCAACAGCAGGGGCTGTTTCTGGCGCAAGACCTGGCCGGCGATGCCCTCCCCCATCGGCACCCGCGTCGTAGCCACCACCTCGGCCGGCAGGCCGATGGCCCCGGCGATGTACAAAACATTGGCCGTCTCGTCCAGCAACATCAATGAGGCCCGGTCCGCCGCGAACTGATGCACCAGGACCTCCAGGAGCCGCTGGGCCAGGGCCGGGATGTCTCCTTGAGCCAACAGGGCCTGACCGACTTCCAGGATGGGCAACCGTGCCCGCAGCAGCAGATTCTCTTGCTCCCGGCGTCGCCGGGCCAGGTTCTGACTTACCGTCGTCAGCAGGTCGGGGAGGTCAAAAGGTTTGAGGATCAGGTCCTGTGCGCCGGCCCGCAACGCTCCGATGACGTTATCGGGAGTACCGTGGCCGGTGATGACGATCGCCGTGAGGCGCGGGTCTAGCTCCCTGGCCCGGCGCAGTACCGTCAGCCCGTCCATATCGGGCATCAAGATGTCCACCAGGAGCAGATCAAAGCGCTCCCGGGCCAGCCAGTCCAGGGCGTCCCGGCCTCCACTGGCGCCCTGCGCCTGGTATCCGGCCTGGGTCAGCGCCGTCAGACAGACCTGGACGATCAGCGGCTCATCGTCCACCACCAGGATTCGAGCTGGGGCAGCCATTGTTACCTCCCCCCAATGGATTGCGGATTGTTGATTGCGGATTGCGGAACCCTAATTACGTACCCCGCCCTCCGCCCTCCCATACGGTCGCCGCATTCCCCATTCCCCATTCCGCATTCCGCACTCCCCATTCCGCATTCCCCATTCCGCATTCCCCATTCCCCATTCCGCATTCCCCATTCCGCATTCTTCATTCCGCACTCCCCATTCCGCATTCCGAAATCCGATATAGCACCCCGGTAGCCTGGTCCCGGTCGCTAAAGAGTGGCACGTCCAGCCAGACCACGGCCGTCACGCGGTAGTGTTGCCGGGCGTACCGCAGGGCCTGCTGGACCTCAGCCCCATCGTGGAGCAGGTAGACCGGCACACCCTGCTGGAACAGGCTCTGGCAGAACGCCCCGAACTCGGCCTCGGACCAACCGCCGGGCCGGAAGGTCATCCGCTGGCTATAGAGCACGATGGGGCCGCCGTTCAGGCTGCTGCCGATGGCAGCCACGGCCGGGGTATGGGCGGCCAGCTCATCAAAGGCGGCTCGCTGGGCTGGGGTGAGGCCCCCGTAGCCGGCCCAATGGGGACGCAACGGTTTCATCAGCCACGTCCGCGCTGAGAGGGTGAACAGGGCCAGGGCCACCAGGCCGGCGCGGAGGAACAACCACCGCCGCCTGTCGGGGGTTTCAAACCCCCGACGAGCGACCCATTCAAAGGCAGAGGCTATCCCATACCCGGTCAGCACGGCCGCCACCGGGAACAGGGACAGCAGATCGCGGGCCTTGACGAAATAGTACGGCGCATGGACCGCCACCACGAGGGCGGCACCGGCCAGCAGGGTGATTAGCGTGGCCCGGCCTTGACGCCACAAGGCCCAGGCCCCGGCCAGGGTGAAGGGCAATACCCAACCGAACTCGTGCTGGCTGAGGAAAGCAGCCGCCAGCAGGCCCAGGCTGCCGGGGACGTGACTCAGGGCAAAGGCGGCCAGCTCGCCGGACTGCTCCGGCTGCAACGGGTTGCCAAAGGCTATCCAATGATAGAGCAGATCCGGCACAGCCACAACCAGGGCCATGAGGCCAGCGGCCATCACATTGCGTGCTCGCCTGGCGGGGGTCTCAGACCCCCACCGAACAGCCAGCACAACGACCAACGGCAGCAGCACCGCCTGCGTGTGTCGCACCAGGTAGGCCAGGCCCAGGGTCAGACCGGCCAGGGCAGCTTCACGGGGTCGGCCGGTGCGCGCGCCGCGCAGCACGAAGAGTAGGAACAGCGTGGTGGCGAGTTGCGCCGCCGCATCACCCATGGGCACCAGGAGCCGGTCAATCTGCTCGTAAGAAGTGCCCAGCAGGAAGACGGCCCCGGCCAGTGCCAATAACCGATAGGAGGGCGCAACCCAATCCGATGTGACTTCCCAGGCCAGGGCCGCCGTCGCCAGCAGGGACAGCAAGGCCACGGCCGGCGTGGTCAGGTAGAGGCCCGGTTCGCCTAGCAACAGATACCCCAGGGCGATGGGGAGTGCCCCGCCAAAGGGCCAGGAGCTGACGGCGCGGCCAGCCTCGTCTATGAGGTTGTAGCCGATGGGTGTGGTGGGGGCCGGATCAATGGGCAACTCCTTTACCAATGTGGGCAGGCGGAAGGTGTGGATGGGATGCCCCTGGGTGGCGATGTCCACCGCCATCTGGGCATAGCCGTAAGGGTCGCCGGCCGTGACCCCGGCGGCGACGTGGGTGAAATAGTCCACCGTGGTCCACAAACTCGTGCCGATGAGCCAGGCCACGGCCACGCCGGGCAACAGCCACCCCCTGCGCCCCCAGGTCGTCAGGATCAGCGCCACCTCCATCAGCAGCACGTAGATCAGCACTGCCCAGACGTTAGCCTCCAGGTTGAAAAAGGCCATGGCCGGGTCCGGCAGGGTGAAAGGCTGCATGACCGGCGGGATGCGGCGCAGCAGGACAAAGACCACGCGGTGGGCGACGACGATGGCGTAGAGGAGGGTCAGCGGCATGAGGATGAGGGCAAAGGAGCGCAGAAGGGCAAGGGAGCCGAAGAGCAAGGGGGCAGCGAGGGCGAGCAGGGAAACGAGGGCCAGCGGCAGGGCCAGGGTGTAGGGCTGGCCCAGGAAGCGATAGACCAGGGTCAGGCCGGCCAGGTGCAACGCCAACAGGGAAAGGGCCACCGGGAGGGGCAAGGTGGCGTCGTCCGGGGCGGGGCAGAGGGCCAGCAGGCGCAGTTGGGTCCACAGCCAGCCGCGTTGCCGGGCCACGCGCAGCAACCAGGCCGCCGGGGGCAAGGCGATGAGAGCCAGGTCCGCCAGGAGCAGGGCGCGCATGGACAGCCCCGGCAGGGCCAGCAGGCGGCTCGTCACCAGGGCCAGGCCGGCCGCGCCCAGGGCGGCTTCCACCAGCCACCCGGCCTGGCGGCGACGCCAGCCGATAGCCGCCGCGACGCCGGTCCCGGCCAGCAAGGTCAAGCCCAGGATCACCAACGTCACCAGGTAGAGACCGACAGGCGGGCCGGGCGTCGGCTCGAAAAGGCGTTGGGGGTCGAGCAGGCGTTGGAGGAGCGACATTTATCGAAATTACCCTGTGAACCCTGCCGCAGGTTAGAACGGGGATGCCGGCGGTCATTGAGGCCGCCTGCCGGCGTCTGGTCTGGCCATTGAACCTGCGGGAGGGCCGGCAGTTACCGGCAGAAACGATATTTGATGAGCGTCCACAGGGCTGGCCATCCATCGCGCCAGGGGGAGAGTTTGCGGATGACGCGGGGCTGGTAGGAGATGGGCACCTGATGGATGGTATGTCCGGCCCGGACGATCTTGGCCGTGATCTCGGGTTCCATGTCAAAGCGATTCGCCCGCAGGTCCAGGGTCTGGGCGATGGGCATGGTGATCATCTTGTAGCAGGTTTCCATATCCTGCAGGCGCGTGCCATAGAGCAGGTTTGTGGCCCAGGTGAGAAACCGATTGCCCAGCCGGCGCGTGAGGGCCTGGTCGCTCAGATCGCGCACGCCATAGACCACCTGGGCCTGGCCCCGGACGATGAGGTCCCACAGGCGGGTATAATCCTGGGGGTCGTATTCCAGATCGGCATCCTGAAAGATGACGGCGTCGCCGGTGGCGGCGGCCAGGGCGGTGCGGATGGCCCCGCCTTTGCCCCGGTTCTGTTCATGCTCGATGACGCGCAGGCCCGGCACGCGCATCTGGGCCAGCAGGTCCCGCGTGCCATCGGTGGAGCCATCATCCACCACGATGATCTCCATCTCGGAGCCAGGCCCCAGGTCCACGGCTGCCACCCGGCGGATCAACTCCTCGATGGTCTCGTGCTCGTTGTAGACAGGGATAAGGACGGAGAGTTTCAAATCACTGCTCCTGGGTCTGGGGAATCAGGCCGGCGGCGAGTTCGGCCAGAAAGCGTCGGTCCTCGTCGGTAAGGGGGGCCTGGCGCAGCAAATCGGGCCGCCGCTCCCAGGTCCGGCGCAGGGCCTGCTGCCGACGCCAGCGCGCCACTGCCCCGTGGTGACCGGAGAGCAGCACCGCCGGCACACGCCAGCCCCGGAACCCGGCCGGCCGGGTGTAGTGGGGATACTCCAGCAGGCCAGTGCTATGGCTATCCTGGGCCGGGGCCTCCTCGTCGCCCAAGACACCGGGCACGAGCCGGGCCACGGCATCCACCACCACCAGGGCCGGCAACTCGCCACCAGTGAGCACATAATCGCCGATGCTGATCTCGTCGGTGACGAGGTGCTGACGCACGCGCTCATCCACCCCCTCATAGTGGCCACAGACCAGGATCAGGCGCGGGTGGCCGGCCAGCTCCTGGACCACGGCCTGGGTCAAGACCCGGCCCTGGGGCGTGAGCAGGATGATCGGCCCTGGTGGGCGTGACTGATCTTCGGCCAGCACCGCCTCCACGGCCCGGAAGATCGGCTCCGGTTTCAGCACCATGCCCCCGCCGCCGCCATAAGGATAATCATCGGTTACCGCATGGCGGCCCCCGGCATAGGCCCGCATGTCGTGGACATGCACCTGGATGAGGTCCCGGTCTATCGCCCGGGCCAGGATGCTCTCCGCCAGGAAGGGGCGGAGCATGTTGGGAAACAGGGTCAGGATATCGAAGCGCATCGTGTTCTCTGGGGCTATTGCCCTGCACCTTCCCGTACCCAGAGGGTGGAACTTGCAATTCTGGAGTCGAGCCTTCAGGTCTTGTGGTTACGACCGGCTAAAGCCTTGCGGGGTACGAATCGTTGTCCAAAGGTAACTACCTACCCTCCCGCAGGTTTGGGCGCAATGACTAGACCAGACGCCGCAGGCGCGCCCAGGTCCGGCCGCATCGGTTGCCAGCCCCTTTCTAACCTGCGGGAGGGTTCAGGGTAGGCAGTTACGTCCAAAGTTGAATTCAGCCTGTCGCGGCCTGAAGGTCGCGTTACGATCAAGTCAATCGGATGGCCGGGCCGATCACGCTGATCAGGCAACAGAGCAACAAGAGGATCAACAGCCCCAGGCTCAAGGCGGCGGTGGGCCACGGTCGCCGGGTGCGACACTCGAGCTGGACTGGCCTTCCATCCCGCGTCAATACCGCCACTCGCCAGGCGCGCAGGGCCGGTGATGCCGCATCCCAGACGCCCCAGGCCCGGACCCGGTCTCCGTAGCGTGGCTCCGCACCCTGGCGCGAGCCAACCAGCACCATCTGGAAGCTGCGCGCCCGGGCCTCATCGCCCACGTGCAGGATCAGGGCTGGCTCTGGCCGGGGCGCGGCGGCCCTGCCCAACGGCGACATCTGCACCACCATCACCTGGCCGGCGAACGGTCCGGCCACCACCGGTCCCTCTACTGTGGGCCGGCGCAACACCCACTCCCGCACCAGGGCCAATGTCTCCTGGAGGCCCTGATCCCAGACCTGGCGGGCCAGCGGGAGCAAACGCCGCAGTTGCGTCCCCAGGTCGGCCTGCTCCAGGGGCAGGGGGGCGCCACAGGCCACACAGACCGCGTGGTTGGGGGCATTGAATTGCCCACAACGAGGGCAGCGAGTGAGCATGGTCATCGTCAGTAACCCCGGCTCAGGTCCACCTTGCTGGCTGGCGATTCGCCCCGGGCCAGGCGATTCAGCATATCGGCCAGGGCGTTCATCTGCAAAGCCTCGATCTCGTCCACATTCGGGGCGCGGTGGGGGCTGAGGACCACATTGGACAGTTCGCCAAAGGGATAGCGCGAGGGGGCGGTATGGGTGCGTTCCTCCGGCGTGCGCGGGTAGACATACCAGGTGTCAATACCGGCCCCGCGAATGCGACCCTCGCGCAGGGTATGATACAGGGCTGCTTCTTCCACCACCGGCCCCCGGCCCACGTTCACCAGGATGGCGGAAGGCTTCATGCGGCGAAAGGCGTCTTCGCCGATCAGCCCTCGGGTCTCCTCCGTCAGCGGCAGGCAGACGAATACCAGGTCCGAATGAGCCAATAACTCGTCCAGGTGACTCATATCGTCCACAAAATCCGGATCAGCGGGTGTGGGCCGGCGCCGCACCGCCCGCACCGCCATGCCAAACCCCTGCGCCATCCCGGCGATGGCCTGCCCGATGGTGCCATAACCCACGATACCGGCGGTCTTGCCACGCAACAAGACGGACCGGAATCCATCATAGCGGGGAGTCCAATCACCATTCCGCAGACGCTGGTCGCATTCCACAACGCGCTTGGCCACCGCCAGGGCCAGCGCCCAGGCATGTTCCGCTACCAGCACCGCGTTAAAGTGGCAATTGTAGACCGCGATGGCCGGGAAGGGTTGGAGGACCTGGCGAAGTTTTGACGGCACGCCGGCATAGGGTATGATGATGGCCCGCAGGCTCATGGCCCGGGCGAGCACCGTGGGATCGGCCCAATCCGCCACGAACACCTCGGCCAGGGGGAGCTGGTCCTCCGCGCCACCGAGGTCGTGGGGGCTTTCTCCCACCAGCGCGCCGTCGGCGTCCAGAAAGGCCGGGGGCACGGTCACGACGATGTCGGGACTCAATTGCCGGCGCAGGTTCGCCAGGTTCTCTGCTGTGATGGGATACAGATATAACACGTTCATGAGACAGATTATACCACCGGCGCCGGTTGCCGGCAAGCGCCCACATCTTCAGCCCGGCTGATACGCCGATTTGCGTATCATGGATACGCGATCCGGCTGACGCGGAGGCTTTACTCAAGTGATATAATGGATATGGAAAGCGCAGTTGAGTATTAGCCAGATAAGCGAGATGTCTGTGCTCCTCGGCGGTCTGCGACCGCCGAGCGCGAAGCGGCGGGTCACCCAGTCAGGCCCCCGGCCCACCCAGTCTGGCCTGGGCCGGGGGCCGGACTGGGTGGGCCTGGCAGACCCGCTTTGAGCAACTTTTTCCATGTACTGATACTCACACTCGCGGCGGGTGTGTCACGCTCGCGGCGGGTGTGTCACCCGCCGCTGGCGCGGCGTCCCAGACCCCGCGTGAGCACATAATTATACGAGGAGGAAAGGCTATGAACCCCTTGTTGCGCCCGCGACTTTACATCGTCCTGGTGAGCCTGCTCGCATCGCTCCTGGTCGCCGGCCCGGCTCTCGCCCAGGCCCCCACACGCATTATCTTCTTGCACCACTCCACCGGCGAGAACCTCATCAACCAGGGTGGCGTGCGCGAGGGCCTCACCGCCCGGGGCTATGAGTTCTGGGACCACGGTTATAACAGCGACGGCCTGCGCCGGGCTGATGGCTCCTACACCGGCACCCATTTCAACGTGCCGGACGACAACACCGACCCGGACGGCTATGCGGCCATCTTTTCCCAGCCCCTGCACGACCCACCGGATAACACCTTCAGCCACCTGATGCAATACGACGTCATCGCCTTCAAGTCGTGCTTTCCCACCAGCAACATCGGCGACGACGAGCAGTTGAACCAGTACAAGTCCTACTATCGCGCTATCCGGGCCCGCATGGACCAGTTCCCGCACAAGCTGTTCATCGTCTTCACCCCGCCGCCGCAGGTGCCCGGGGCCTCTAACCCGGACGAGGCCCGCCGGGCCAGGGCCTTTGCCAACTGGCTGAAATCGGACGACTACCTGGCCGGTCATCCCAACGTGGTGACCTTTGATTTCTTTGACCTGCTGGCCGGCGCCGATAACTTTTTGCGGCCGGAGTATCGCGTCAGCAATGACGATGCTCACCCCAACGAACGCGCCAACCAGGTCATCGGCCCGATCCTGGTGGATTTCGTTGACCAGGCCATCCGCCGCTTCCTGGGTGGGGGACCGCGACCGACCGTTGTGCCTCCGACATCGGCCCCGGTCCAGCCCACGACTGCCCCGGCCCAGCCCACTCCAGCCTCACCCGGCCCTGCACCAGCGGCCGGTATAATCGAGGATTTTGAGGCCGGCCTGGACGACTGGTCGGCCAACGCCGACGGCGAAGGCTCCACGGTGGAGCGCGCGGCGGACACCGGGCACGGCGGAGCGACTTCCCTGCGCGTCCAGTACCGCATCGTCGCCGGGGGCTGGGGCGGGTGCGACCGCTATTTCGACCCCCGACAGGACTGGAGCGGCGCCGCCGGCCTATCCCTATGGCTCCGCGCCGATCCGCCAGGCCAGCCCATCACCCTCATCGTCTTTGCCGGCGACCCGAATAGCCCCACCGGGTTCGAGACCACGATCCAGGCTCCGGCTGCCTGGTCGCAGATCACCGTCCTCTGGGCCAGCCTGCAACGCGCCTCCTGGGCCGAAGCCAGCGGCCTGGCCCAGTTCGACCCGGCCCAGGTGACCAGCATCGCCTTTGTCTTTGGCGAGAACAGCCAGGGCACGTTGTGGGTGGACGACATTGGCCTGCTGGGCAGCGGGGGGCAGCCGCCGGCCCCGGCACCCACGTCGCCGGGCGTCCTGCCCACCACGGGGGCCACCCCGGCGTCCCCACCGGGCCGGCCCGCCCGTCGTGGCCCGGCCTGCCCCTCGCCAGCGTTCATCCTGCTGCCCTTGTTGGGCGCGTCAGTCATGTTGTTGCGAATCTGGCGCTGATCACTCCCGACCCGCCAGGCTCATGCTGGCGGGTCGAGTCATTCAGCCTACCCTCCCGCAGGTTGCTGGGCACGAACCTGCGGGAGGGTGAGCAGTTACTCGGGCTAAACACCATGATGAACAAGCCATCAGCGGGTGTGCACATTGTGGAGGCCGGCTGGCTACTGCTGGCGGCCGGCCTGCCCCTGTGGTGCGCGCCCTGGGGCCGTAACCCTTTCGAGCTGCCCAAGGCGTTGCTGCTGTGGGCTGTGGTGGCAATGATGGGCGCTGTCTGGCTTGCAGGGTGCAGGATGTACGATGCACGATGGACAATGAGCAACGCACGTTCTTACAGTGTATCCTGCACCATGTATCTTGCATCCTGCCTGCTGGCTACGATCTGGTCCACAAATGCGTTGCTCAGCGCGCAAGGTTCTTATGATCGAATGCAGGGGGGTGTGACGCTGCTGTGCTACCTGGCCCTGTTCCTGCTGGTGGCTGACCAATTGCGAACAGCGGCCCAGGTCCGTCGCCTGCTGGCTGCCATCGTCTGGGGCAGCGCGCCGGTCGTGGCCTACAGCTTGTTGCAGGCTGCCGGGCTGGACCCGCTGGGCTGGCGCGTGGACGGTTCGCCGGTCATCAGCACGCTGGGCCGGAGCAACTTCCTGGGCGCGTATCTGGTGCTGGTGTTGCCGTTCACATTGGCTGCCGCCTGGCTGACCCGCGACCGGCGCTGGCGCAGCGCCTATGCCGCGCTCCTCGTCGCCCAACTGGCGTGCCTGCTGGCGACGACGGCCCGGGCCGCCTGGCTGGGCGCGCTGGCAGCCGGGGCTGTACTTGGGTTAGCCGCTGCCTGGCACCGAGGTCATCGTCGCCTGGCGCTGGCCGGCGCGACGATGGGTATCGCGGGCTTGCTCGCGGGGCTGGTGGCCCTGGCCCTGCTTCCGGGGCTGGGAGGCTCCATCGGGGCGCGGGGCGTCATCTGGCGGGCCTCTTTGCCCCTCATCGTTGCCCGCCCCCTGCTGGGCTATGGCCCGGAGACGTTCGCGCAGGTCTTTACGGCTGTCTACCCGCCGGAGTTGGTTTACCTGCAGGGCCGGGCCGTGCTGGTGGACCGTGCCCACAACCTGGTGTTGGATACGCTGGCGTCCGTCGGCGTGATCGGGCTGCTGGCCTACGCGCTCCTGGTGGGGACGGCGCTGGCAGCCGGCGGACAGGCCCTGGGCCGGACGCAGGATACGGCGACGCGCGTCGGGCTGGCGGCCGGGCTGGCGGCCGCTATCGGTCATCTGGTGGAGACCCAGCTCAGCTTCCCGGTGATGACCACGGCAGCATTGTTCTGGATCACGCTGGGGCTGCTGGTGGCGACTTTCGCCCGGCGGCGGTCTGAGACCGCCGCCGGGCAGGGAGATGCCCCCACTGCTTGTCGGGGGTCTCAGACCCCCGACGAGCGGATTAGGGGCCTGCCCCGCCAGGCCCTCGCCGCGCTCCTGCTCCTGGTCGTGGTGCCGGCCAGCCTGCTCTTCCTGGTCGCCGATACCTGCGCCAACAGCAGTGATGTCGGCATGGTCCGGCAGGCCACGGCCCTCTGGCCCACCCAGCCAGTCTATCACCTGCATCTGAGCTGGCTTCATCTGCAACGGGCGCGCCGGGGAATCCACCCCCCGGCCGGGTTTCAGGCGGCGGAGGCGGAGCTGGACGTGGCCCGGCGGCTCATGCCCGGCGACTACCGGGTCTGGGCCGGGTACGGGGAGCTGTACACGGAGTGGGGCCGCTGGGCCGAGGCCGAGGCGGCGTATGAACAGGCTACCGCGCTCTTCCCCGGCAGCGCGATGCTCCATACCGGCTGGGGGCTGGCCTGCGTCGCTCAGGGCCGGCTGGACGAGGCCGAGGCCCAGTTCCACCAGGCCATCACCCTGGACAACACCGATGCCTGGGCCTACCGCTACCTGGGCGACGTGCTGCTGGCGCAGGGAGATACGGCCGGCGCGGAGCGCGCCTACCACGATGCCCTGCGCTGGGTCCCCACTATGGCCGAGGCATACCGGGGCCTGGGCCACGTCTACCACCAGCGGGGACAGTTGGAAACCGCGTTGATCGCCTACCAACGCGCCCTGGAGCTGGCCCCGGACAACCCGGACCTGTACCTGAACGTGGCCCGCTGCGCCTGGGACCTGGGCCAGCATGAGCTGGCGTGCCAGACTGTGGCGCGCGGCCTGCTGCTGGCCCCGGACCACCCCGGCCTGCTGGAGCTATGGGCGGCGTGCGCCAGATAAGCCCTGGCGAAGGCTTGTTGTATCCCTCGGCAGCGCTTTCCGAGAACCCACGTAACTGCTCACCCTCCCGCAGGTTCGTGCGTTTTCGCGGCGGCCCAGCACGCCGGTGGACGACACGCAGACGGGAAACGCGGTTCCCAGCAACCTGCGGGAGGGTAGGATGAGCAGGAGAGGAGGTGATGCGTTTTGCATGATACGTGTTCCCGGCTTCCAATCTACCAACTACCAACCAGGAGGAAATGACATGAAAAGCATCAAGCTCGTCGCGTTGATTGGCATCCTGGCCCTGTTGGCGTTCGCGGTAACGGCCGGCGGGGCCGGGGCGCAAGGCCCTATCCCGCCCGAGGGTGACACTGCTGGCGGCACTGTGGCAGCATCCATCAGCTACCAGGGCCGGCTCACCCATCCGGCCACCGGCGCACCCCTGAGCGGCACCTACGACCTGGAGTTCACCTTCTGGTCGCTCTCAAGCGGGGGCGTCCAGATCGGGTCCACCATCACCAAGAGCGGTCAGGTCATCGCCAATGGCCTGTATAGCACGTCGCTATCCGTGAACCCGGCCAACTTTAACGGCCAGGAGCTGTGGCTGCAGATCCGGGTGCGGCTCAGCGGCGGCTCCTGGGAGACGCTCAGCCCGCGCGTACAGGTGCTCCCCACGGCCTACGCCCTCAGCCTGCTGCCGGGGGCCAGCATCCAGGGCAGCGTGGCCGCTCCCAATGCCATCGTCATGGCGACCAACACCTCCAGTGGCTGGGGCTTGCGCGGCGAGAGCACGGAGGCCTCCGGCTACGGCGTCTACGGGTACAACGGCAGCGCGTCCACGTCCGCCTATGGCGGCGGCGTCCTCGGGAAGACCCGCACGAACGGGTACGGGGTGCGGGGTGAGGCGCCGGCCACGGGCTATGGCTATGGCGGGTACTTCACGGGCCGGATCGGGGTCCGGGCCTATGGTCAAGGTACGAATGTCGAGATGGGCTACGCCGGCTACTTCACCTCCGAGTACTACCGGGGCATCTACGCCAAGAGTCTGACCGGCTGGTACGATGGTTACTTCGATGGAGTGGGCGGCATCTATGTCGCCGGTGGGGTCTGGCCCCTGCGCGCGGATCGCACGGTGGTCGTCAACGGCGGCGACGAGGCCCTGGAACCCGGCGACGTCGTCGCTATCGCCGGGGTGTCCAGGCCGCTGATGGCCGGCGGCGAGCCGCTGCTGGCCGTCCGCAAGGCCAGCGGGGCCGCGGACACAGCCGTGGTCGGCGTGGTGGTCCAGGCCGTGCGGGTGCAGGAGGTGGAGCGGCGAGAAGATCCGGCCGGGCAAAAGTCAGTAGACGTCCAGCCGGTGGAAGGCAACATCCCACCGGGTGGCTACCTGGCGATCGTCAGCCACGGGCTGGTGCCAGCGGTCAAGGTGAGCGGCGCGAAAGCGGAGGGCCTGCGCGTCGGCGACCTGGTCTGTCCGGCTGCGTCAGGCAAGGCCGAGAAAGCAGAGACCCAGTACCAGGCGGGCACGATCCTGGGCAAGGTCGCTGGACCATATGATCCCAAGACCGGCACTGTACCCGTCTTCGTGACCTTGCAGTAGGGGGTGTCGTCATGAACAAGCGAACACTGCTCATCAGGCTGGCCGGCCTGCTGATCGCGCTGCTGCTCGCCAGCACCGCCACGGCCCAGACCTCGACCAGCTTCAACCTGGCGTGGTACGTGCTGGCCGGCGGCGGCGAACGGGCCGCCAGCGCCAACTTTGCCCTGAATAGCACGCTGGGCCAGTGGGCCGCCGGCCCCGCCGACGCCGCCAGCTACGCCATGAACAGCGGCTACTGGCAACCCTGGCCAGACCTGCTCCTCTACCTGCCGCTGGTCCTGAAATCGTCCTCGTGAGACAAGGAACCCATTCTCTCGGCAAGAACGGGTTCCTTTCTGCACAGGCGTTCGCCTCTCTCGTAAATAGCGCGCCGGCCACTGCTCGCGGTGGGGTTTCAAATCCTGCACAAGCTTGCTCGCACCCACGCTCTGCGTGGGTGCGAAACGCCGGGTCGCGCGGTCAGGGCCGTCTCGTCTGCCTCGTGCCCACGCTGAGCGTGGGCACGAGGCAAGGGGTGGCACAC
>DAOTYG010000286.1:0-7084 GCA_034435155.1 Anaerolineae bacterium
GACGCGATGGCCGAGGCGATGATCGCGCCGCCTGGGTCTACCGTGGCCCCCAATTCGTTCAGCAGGACGTAATACAAGCCAAAGTTGACCAGCCATTGCCCCAGGGAGAGGGCCAGGGCGGACCAGTAGAGCCGCCGCGTGCGCGCCAGCCGCAAGGCCCCGGCTGTGCGTTCGGCCAGAGCCAGCCCGGCGCGGACCGAGGCCAGGCCATCTGCCCGGAGCTGGCCGGCCGCCCGGTGCCCCAACCGCGCGCCCCAGTCGGCCAGGCGGTCGGCCCAGTACACAAGAGCCAGCGTCGCCAGGCCCAGAGGGATCGCGGCCAGTTGAAGTTGCTCGACGTGCATCTGGCGGCCGATCGTGAGCGAGGCCGTGCCCAGCACCCACGCGGCGAGCGCCACCAGGTCGAGCAGGCGGGCCAGCCCCAGCGAGGCCAGCCCGTCGGCGAGGGGGACGCGCTGAGCGCGCAGCAGGGCGATGTAGGTCAGCTCGCCGGTCCGGGCTGGCAGCACATAGTTCGCCAGGGTGTGGAGGCAGGTCACGTTCCACACGGCCAGGAACGAGGTGACCTGCCCCGGCAAGAGCAGCCGGAAGCGCCAGGCGCGAACCAGGCTCAGTAACACATAGAGAGCGAAGGCCAGCGTCAGCGCCGGCAGGCGCACCCGCTGCACGGTGGCGACGATCTCGCCCCAATCCTGCATCTGGGTCAACAGCAGGCTGACCAAAAGGAGCGAGAACAGGGTGGCGGTGAGCAGTTGCCGCCAGTTCAGCCGGGCACGTAGATCATTTATCACGACTCATTCCATTTCGATGTGCCCGCGCCAACCAGCCGTCGGCAGGAAGGGTAACCCCTGGATATGCAAATCGGCAAACGCGGCCGGGGTTCCGTCCGGCCCTATAATCCGGAGCCGCTGCAGGTCCGGGTCGTTCACCAAGTAACGCAGTGCGTGGGCGATGGTTGGAATGCGCCGGTAATCGAAGCCCATAAGCCGGGCGGCCAAGGCATCCGTGTAAGCCGGAACCGCTCCGGCCACCAGGTAGCCGCAGGGTTTCGCCCTCGGTTCCAAGGGGCCTTCTTCCTCCCCGGCGATGATAACATCGAGCAGAACAAAGAGTCGGCGCTGTGGTGTCTTCTGCATCTGCCCGACCCGGTCTGCGAACTGGGCAATAAGGTTCAGATCCAGAATAGTGCGCCACAAGGTATCATTGCCCCACCAGCTTCCCTCGAAGTACGGGTCCGGTGGGGGCCAGAGCTGGAACGACTTGAAGATCGCGTTGGACAGCCAATGGAGGGTATACCGGGTTAGCCGGCTCTGTCGCCGCTCCAGGGTATCCTGCGTCCAGGAGTTCAGTCGCTTGCGCCAGCAGGGATAGAGGTATTCGTCGCCTTCGCCTGTCATTCGCGGACCGACCCGGTGATGAGGCAACCAGTCCTTGCAGCCATTGATACCGATGAGGTTCTTGAGCGCGCCGGTCAGCCCGGCTTTGCGGTGTGTCTTCAGCTTGGGCAGCTCGATGAGCACATCGGCGTCCAGCACGGAATTGGCGATCAGGTACTCGTTGCGATCCAGGTTGTGGTGGCAGGTCATCTCGTCGGGGTTGTACTGGGTGACGCGGTACCGACGGTAATGGGCAGCGATAGGGGCCAGAAAACTGGCCGCTCCCAGGTCCACTGGCTTCAGACCCTTGACATCGCCGCGCTGCCGTTCGCGTTCCACCACCACCCCGTGGCGCACCACAGCCTGCTCCAGCCGGAAGTCCTCCACGCGAAAGCGCACCTCGCCACAGGCCCCCTCGACGAAGCAGAGCGTCTCGCCCAGGCCCAGGCAATCCAGAACACGCTGGAAGTCTGCCTTTTGCAGAGGTGCATCTCCGACGGTTAATTCTCCAGTCCCCTGCAGAGCGATGAGGGCATAGTCCAGCACGGCCCGGATGACGGCCGGATGGGTGATGGTGGCCACCGGCGGGGTGGCACCGCACGGATGGAGGACCAGGTTTGGTTTGACCAGGACCTTATCGCCGGGGTGGATGAACTCGCTCAGGGGGTTCCAGGCCGGCGTGCCGTAACGCGCGCTGTCCAGTCCCAGCAGCCGGAACGTCTCGCGCACGGCGGTGTAGATCGGGTTTGGCTCTGTTCCCACCGGTTCGAATGGATACTCTGGGTAGCGTATGTGTGGGTGGAATGGGGGCGCCGCAGGGTAAACCGGCTCCGCGCGGCACAGGGCCACATCAGCGTCCATCTGTGTCCTCCCAGACTTCGGACCGCACAAAGCGATGCTTGCCTGATGGGCTGGCCGGGATATGCTCCACGATCTCGAAGTGCAGGCGAAACGCCGGGTCGCCGTGCTCGGCCACCGTTTGCCGGATGAACGCCTCCACTGCGGTCAAGTTTATTTCGGCGTTCTGGGGCACGATGCGGACGCGCAGGTTGGCACGGGTCTCCTGGACCACCTGGAATTGGCGCACACCCTGGACATTGTAAAACAGGTGGGTGAAGAACTCGCCGTGCAGAAGTTTGCCGCCTGGCGACACGATCACATCGCTGATGCGGCCAGCCACCTCCTGGAGCAGCGGCAGCCCGCGACCACAGGGACAGCGTTCGGCGGAGAGCGCTCCCAGGTCGCCAATCTCGTAGCGGATGAAGGGCATGGCCCGGTTGTGCAGGTTGGTGATGAGTATGCGGCCTATTTGGCCGGTCGGGGCCGGGCGGCCCTCTTCGTCCACTACTTCCACAATGTTATTGGGAGTGATGATGTGCAGCCCATGGTGGTGTGCGCAGTCCATAGCAATAGCTCCCACCTCGCGCGCGCCGTAGCGGTTGAACACAGGGCCGCCGAACACCTCTTGCAGCAACCGCCGCTGCGGGTCCATCAACTGCTCGGCCGTGGTCTGCACTCCTCGGACTGGGGGCAACGCGAGGCCCTCCTCCTGGGCAATGCGCGCGATCATCGTCAAAGAGGAGACATAGCCCAGGACGAACTTGGGCCGCCAGACCGTCAGGCGGCTCAGCGCGGCGATGGCCCGCGCCCGATCAAGGTCGAAGGTGTTGATGTGGAGGGTGTTGTTGAGGAAGCGGTCGCGTAGGCGACCCCGAAGCGTCTCGTGTGCGCGGTTGTCGTAGTCTGACCCCCAGAACCAGGCCGTGCGGTCGCCGTGACGCATCCCGAAGAGATCATTGAGGACGGCGAACCCGGCGGAGGAGTGTGCCCGGTAGTTGTCGTCCTGGTAGAAGGTCAGGGGTTCGCCGGTAGAGCCGCCGGTGTGATTGACCCGGCCGCCTATTTCAGCCTGATTGGGCGCGACCAGCCGATCCAGGTGCTCCTGGATGTCGCGCTTGGTGAGGATCGGCATCCGGGCGGCGAAATCGTTCCAGGAGCGGATGGTCTCCGGCGTGACGCCGCGGGCGCGAAAAGTCTCCTGGTAAAAGGGGATCGCGTTGTGGGCATATGCCAGGAGGTCGTGCAGGCGGCCCCAGACGGCGCGGTCCAACTCCTCGGCCGGCAGATGGGTCAGCCGCAGCGTCTCATCAACTATCTGGAAGCGGTCCCGGTATTTCCAACGCCGGTATGCGCCGGCTGCCTGAGCTGTCCAGCGTTCGATCACGGTGTCTCCAGCAATTCCTGGTACAGGGCCAGCAGCTTCTGTCCTACCACCTCGAACGAGCAGCACTCGACCACGGTCTGGCGGGCGCGGCGGCCCATCTCGCGGGCGCGGTCTGGGGTGCGCAGCAGCGCGGCGAGGGCCTCTGCTATCTGCTCCGGGGTCGGGTTGGGCGGGAGCAGATAACCATTGACGCCGTCTTCGATCAGGTCCGGCGCGCCGCCCACGGCCGTCGCCACGGCCGGCAAGCCCACGGCCATCGCCTCCAGCAGCGAGTTAGATAGCCCCTCCTTGAGCGAGGGGAGCACAAAGATGTCGGCGGCGTGCAGATACGGGCGCACGTCTGGCACATCGCCGACGAACACCACCTGGTCGGCCCGGTTCAAGGTCTGCGCCAGTTGTGTCAGTCGGTCGCGCTCCGGTCCTTCTCCCACCAGCAGCAGGCGCAGAGCGGGAAAATCGGTCGCCAGCAGCGCCATCGCCTCCACCAGGGGGGCCAGGTTCTTCACCGGGCGCAGCCGGCCGGTGAAGACCAGGGTGGGGCCGTCTATCGGCAGGCCCAGGCGCTGGCAAACGGCGGCCTGCGGCTCGTCGGCCGGGGCAAATTCGCGCACGTCAATGCCGTTGGACAGGTACGTGACCTGGGCCGGCGGAAACCCCAACTGCCCCAGATCGGCGGCGATCTCGCGGCTGATCGCCAGGATACGGTGCAGGGTATGGCGCAGCAGCCAACGGCTCATCAGCGAGCGTTGCAGATCGCTGATGTTGCTGCGGATCTGCCAGCCGCCGCCGCTGGCCTTGGCGACGACGCGCTTTCGCAGCAGCAGGCCGGCCAGTCCGCCCAAGATCGCCGGCGCGGCGAGCATGTGGGCGTGGATGATCTGGTATTCGCGGCGGTGGCGAAGCAGCAGCCACAGGCCGCCCAGGAAGTAGCTCAGCGCGGCCTCCCGACCCCGGCCCCACACCGGCACACGGTAGACCGGGAGTCCATCTATCTCCTCGTGGGCCGGCCACTGGCGTTCGACCGGCTCGACCAGCCGCCGCCGGGCGATCACGCACACGTCGTACCCCTGCTCGCGCTGGTAGCGGGCCAGGCGACGGGCCTGAACCTCTGCGCCGCCGATGTGTGGGTAGTATTCTAGAAGGAGGTGGCAGACACTGATTCGCGTCATGGCTGTGGCTTCCGGGCGATGAATACCAGGTTCGGCTTGCCCCGGTAGAGGCCCAGCCGCCACAGGAGGAGCCGCATTACGGCCAGACCCTTACCTTTCCAGTTCAGTTCCGAGAAGGTGACAAAGAGCCGGGGGAACACGCGCTCGACGGCAAAATGGCTGCTCAACGTATCGTGCAGCGTCTCGACCGAGAACGATCGGGCATGACCCTAGCGGTGAAAACGCAGCCCGCAGTGCGGACAGACTATGGTGCTGTCCATCAGGTTTTCCTGGTACGGGACCGTGCCCAAGAAGATGCCTCCGGGAACCAGCACGCGCCGAATTTCGACTAACGCCTGCGCCAAGGCCTCCGCATCCAGGTGCTCCAACACTTCAGAGGCCACGGCGGCATCGAAGCTGTTGTCGTTGAACGGCATGGCCTGGGCGTTTCCCGGCCGGGCGTCTATGCCCAGTTGATCGCAGAGCCGTTGCACGGCGGCGGCGTCTGGGTCCAGGCTGCTAACAATCAACCCCTGCGTCTGCGCCATCTGCTCAAACAGGCCCCCGCCCACTCCGATATTGAGGACGCGGTGCAGGCGTCGCCGCCGGATCTCGCCCAGTAGATAAGCCAGCCGGGACCGAGATCCGGCAAAACTCTCCTGGGCCTGATTCTGGTAGTATGCCCAGATCGCTTCCTGACTGGTCATACCGAATCCTCCAAAGCCGGCTTGACCTGCCGGCGCAGAAAGTCCCGTCCCATGCGCAGCACGATGCGCAGCTCCTCCAAACGCACCAGGTAGAGCATGCCGCCGTAGACCGCCACGCCCCAGGCTACGGCCACGACCAGCAGGCCGGCCCGCGTCAACGTATCCATAGTCGGTGTGCGCATGAGCACATCTAGCGGCGCCACCAGAGCGGCCATCACGCCAGCCGCTAGGCTGATCTTCGCCAGGGCGATCAGGATGCGCCGCCCGTCCAGTGGCCCCAGGTCCCAGCGCAGCTTGCCGTAGTACAACACGGTGCCAACGACCTCCGTCAAGGTGAGCGATAGCGCGATGCCGGCCAGTTGCCAGATCGGGATGAGGGCCAGGTTCAGGCTCACGTGCGCCGCCAGCACCAGGAGACTGGCCGCGACGGGAAAACTCATTCGCTGGCGAGCAATGAAGACCCGCCCCCCGATGAAGGTCAACGCCCGGAAATACAGGCCCAGGCTCAGGAACAGCAAGGCTGTGGCAGTGGCATCGGTGGCGGCGGCATCAAAGACACCGCGCTGGTAGAGCACCTGGACGATGGGTATCCGCAGCACGATCAGCCCCACCGTGACCGGGACCATGAAGAACGCCGCCAGTCGCACGGAGAAGGACAGGTCGCGCCGGAGCTGCGTGAAATCGTCCTGCGCCACGCTCCAGGAGAAATGGGCGATGACCACCCGGGTGATGCCGGTCGTGAACACCTCGAACGGCAGGGCGAAGATGTTGCGCGCAAAGCCCAGCGCCGCGATGCTGCCGGCCGCCAGGTACGAGAGCATGTTGCGGTCCACCAGGTTGTTGCCCTCGCCGATCAAACGCCCCAGCAGCATCAGGACCGAAAGCTTGCCCAGGGCGCGCACGCTCACGCTCAGTTGGCGGCTGGGCCGGTGGCGAATCCCCCACCGGCGCGCGCCCTGCCAGGCCACGACCAGGCCCACGGCGTTGCCGGCCACCAGGCCCCAGGCCATGGCGTCCACGCCCACGCCGGCCGCGGCCAGGCCCCATAGCACGCCCATGCCCACCAGGCTGGTGATCAGCGGCGCGAGGCTGATCACCACAAAGTCCTTGCGCGCCGTCAGGATCATCTGGAAGTAGCCAAAGAACCCGTCTGTGACCATGAACAGCGCCAGGATGCGCGTGAGTCGCACGGCCAGGTCGGCCGTCTCCGGCGCGAAGCCGGCCCCATAGACACCCACCAAGGTCGGGGCCAGCAGGTAAGCGATGAGCAAGCAGGTGCTCAGCAGCAAGAAATACAGGCTGATGAGGGAGTTCAACAGTTCGCGGGCCGCGGATTCGTCCCGGTTCAGCCGCTCCACGTAGACCGGCACCAGCACCCCAGCGATGGGGGCCACTGTGACCATCAACAGGGCCGTGGTGATGGTCAAGGCCACGTTGTACGCATCGGTTTGCGCCGTGGCCCCAAAGTAGTTGGCGACCAGCATCTCGCGGACCAGGGTGAAGACGCGGCCCAGCAGGGTCGCCCCCATCAGCAGACCCACGGACTTGAGCATCCCGCCCCGGCTCACGACAGGCTCCTCAGCACGGCCAACTCTTGCTCCACAATCCGTTCCAGGCTGAACCGCTCCA
>DAOTYG010000287.1:0-13527 GCA_034435155.1 Anaerolineae bacterium
GGGGGGGAGCGGGGGATGGGGAGACGCAGGGAGTGGCTACCGGCGCGGTAGGACTGCTCGTCGGGCCGGCGCCGTTGGGGCCGGGCAGGCAGCCGCCGGATATGGTGAGCGCCAGCCCTATCAGCGCCAACAGGGTCGGGAAACGCCACGCGGCGCGAAGGGGGGGGGTCATGTCTCTTCAGATTGCTCTGGTGACCCGCTCCGGGGTACGCCCCGGAGCAGGTCCCGGGCCAGGGCTGCGAAAGCCTGTGCCTCCGCCACGATCGGGCCGCGTCTCTCTATCTCGTAGCGTAGCCAGTCAGTCCATAGTTGGTGTTCGTGGCTGATGCGCTCGCTGAGCTGGCGTCGGGTCTCCACGAACTCTTCCTGCACCTGGGCGCGCCATTTGTCGATCTGGGTCAGGGTCTCGGCGTCTTGCGCGCGGCGGTCGCTGCGTTCCTGCTCCAGGGCCTGGGCCACCTCATCGCGGTGGAGCTTGTATTGGTCCATGAACTCGCGCCATTGCTGATCCTGCTGCTCGTTGTAGCGGCGGCGCTCGGCCATCTGTTCTTGCAGAGCGATGATCTGGTTGGTCCAATCCAGGGCGCGTTCTTCCCAGCGGCCCCAGGTTTTCTGCTGTTGGAGCCGCCAGGTTTCCAGGGCCTCGATGCGGGCGGTCTGGGCCTCGGCCCGGCGCCCCTGCTCCTCCACCAGCTTGGTGCGAGCCAGGATAGCCGTGTTCTGCTCCCGGATCTCCTCGGCGAGCTTTTGGGCGATGGCGGCGGCCTCCACGCTGCGCCGACTGCGGTCCTCAAAGGCCTTGAACTGGGCCTGCCGTTCCGACTCGGCCCGGTCCACCTCATCCATCCGCAGGGCGGTAACGTTCATCCGCTCCAGGAGGCGCGCCAGGTTTTCTTCGGCCAGGCGCAGGCGTGCGGCGCTGCTCTCCCCATCGTGTTCCAGGGCCGTGGTGCGCTGTTCCAGTTGCACGATGGACTGGCGGGCGGCTTCCAGCCGGGCCTCCTGAAACTGGGTGGCCCGGCCCTCCTGGAAGTCCTCTTCCAGGGCCAATAATCGCTGTTGCAGCTCGACGAAGGCCTTGCGTTGGCGTTCCTCCTCCACCTCGCGCAGCCGGGTGGCCTGGCCGGCCAGCCGTTCCTGCTCGTCCATACGTTGCTGGAGTAACTCGATACGGTCATGCGCCTGTTTGAGGGCTTCCTCCAGGCGCAGGGTCTTGCGGGCCAGGCTGGTGGTCTGGTCCAGGTTCTCCTGCGTCTGGCGCAACAATGCCCCCTGCTCGCGGACCTGCAAGGACAGGACTTCCAACTGGCGGCCCAACTCGGCGATGAGGGCCTTGTCAGTTTTGCGCTCCGCGTCCAGCCATTCGATGAGTTTCATGGCCCGGGCCAGGTCTTTTTGTTCGTCGCTCAAGGTTCCCCCCTTGTCATAAACGATGTAGATTAAGCCATCGTCAGGTTCCCGAATGACAGGCTCGATTGTAACAGGTATTCGGCCCGCCGTCAAGGTAGCGCGGCCGACGAATAGGGTTCTTTCAAGTTACAAACCAGCGAGGTGTGAGATGTTCATGCTCGCGGCGGCGACCACCGGGAGTGCCACTCGCCGTTGGGCGCGGGGTCACAGACCCCGCGCGAGCACATACGAGGTGGTGTGCCATAAACAGCGGCGGGAGTGCCACCCGCCGTTGGGCGCGGGGTCACAGACCCCGCGCGAGCACATACGAGGTGGTGTGTGCCATAAACGGCGGCCGATGAACCCCTGGCTCTTGTTTCATCCTTCATCCTTCACGCGAAGCGTTCCGCCCTCCGTCTTGGTGATCGTCACCGTTTCGATCTTGACGCCGGCCATCTCGGTCACGACAAGGCGCAGGTTTTGATAGCGCAGTTCCTCGCCCTGGCGGGGGATATGGCCCAGTTGAGCCAGGATAAAGCCGGCCACGGTCTCATAGTCCTCGCTTTCAGGCAGGTTGAGGGCCAGTTCCTCGTTCACCTCATCCACCCTCATGCCAGCATCCACCCGGTACGTTCGTTCGTCAATGGGCTGTACCTCCTCGGCCCCGGTGAACAGCTCATCGCTCAGGGTGCCCACGATCTCCTCCACCAATTCCTCTGTGGTCACCAGGCCGGCCGTGCCCCCGTATTCATCGAGGATGATCGCCATCTGCACGTTGGCCCGCTGCATCTCGGCAAAGAGTTGGCCGATGCGCTTGCTTTCCGGCACGAACATCACCGGCCGGACCAGGTCCCGAATCCCGCTATCATAGGTCGCCCCCTGGCTCAGAGCCAGCATCACATCTTTGATGGAGATGATGCCCACGATGTCGTCCAGGTCTTCGCCGTAAACCGGGAACCGGGCGTGCGATGACTGGCCGAAGGTCTGGAGCAAGTCGCCGATGGTGGCCTGGACGGGCAGGCCCACGATGTCGGGTCGGGGGATCATGGCCTCGGCCACCCGCCGGTCGCCGAACTCAAAGACCCGGTGGACCATTGCCCCCTCCACGTCCTCCACCGTCCCTTCGCGCTCGCCGATGTCCACCAGCATCCGGATCTCCTCCTCGGTGACAAAGGGGGAGCGTGACCCGGCGCGGCTGCGCAGGAGGCGTAGCAAAAAGTTGGTCACCAGCGTAAAGAGCCAGATGATCGGCCTCACGATCCTGGTCCACAGTTCGATGGGGCGGGCTACCAGGAGGGCCAGCCGTTCCGCGTTCTGCGCCGCAAAGGTCTTGGGCGTGATCTCGCCCAGGATGACCACCAGCACGGTCATGATCAGCGTGGCGACCAGCTCGGTGCCGCCGGGCAGGAGAGTGTGGAAGAACGTCGTGGCGACGGAAGAGGAAAAGATGATCCAGGCGTTCTCGGTGAGGAGGATAGTGGCAAAGAGTCGCTCATGGTTAGCCACCAATCGCTCTACGGCCTGGGCGTTTCCGTGGCCCTCGCTTGCCAGGCGGCGGATACGGATCTTGTTGACCGAGATCAGCGCCGCTTCGCTGCTGGAGAAAAAGGCCACCACCATAACTCCCAGGGCCATGATCGCCAGGCTCAATAGCGGGTCCAGGTGTCCCAGCGGCACGGTCGTTTCCATGTCAGCCTCCCATGAACTGCGCCTGCCTTGCTCGTTCTGCTCGCCACCAGGCATGAGAATGAGGGCCGGCCTGTGACTGCTCAGCCTACACTCCCGCAGGTTGATGGTAACTGTGATTCGGGTTTGCGCTCCATCTATCAGGGCGATAACGCCCCAACCTGCGGGAGGGTGAGCAGGATAGCACGCCCGGGGCGAGTTGTCAAGCCCAGCCTTGACATCCGGGCGTAAATTAAACGCACGAGGGCACCGCCCCCCGCCCCGCTTCACGTCCCTGCGGGGAGGGGAAAGACTGCCTCATAGGGGCTTTTTCCCCTTGTTCCCTCCCTGACAGAAGTTATATACGGATGTCAGGATAAGGATTGCCTCTCAGGCCGGGATGGTGTATAATGCCCCCCGTCACCATGCACTGCCTGGGGCAATATAACCGCGATCGCATTACATGAAGTAGGGAGACTGGCGATGATCGTCGCTGGCGTGGACGTGGGGTCCCTCACGGCTAAAGCGTTGTTGCTGGATGATGGGCGGCAGGTGCTGAGTCGCCGTGTAGTCGCCACTGGCGCGCGGGCAGCGGAGGCCGCGCAGACGGCCTACAGCGGCGCATTGGCCGATGCTGGCCTGTCCCAGGCTGACGTGGTCTATGTGCTTGCCACCGGCTACGGCCGGGCCCGGGTCCCCTTTGCCCACGACCAGGTGACCGAGATCACCTGCCATGCCCGGGGTATCGCTCATCTGTTGCCGGCGACCCAGACCCTGCTGGATGTGGGCGGCCAGGATAGTAAGGCGATCCGCCTGGGGCCGGGTGGGCGGGTGGTAGACTTTGCCATGAACGACAAGTGTGCCGCTGGCACCGGCCGTTTTCTGGAGGTAATGGCCCGCGCCCTGGAAGTGGATGTGGCCGACCTGGGCGCGTTGGCAGCCCAGGCCCGGCAGGCGGCGCGGATCAGCTCCACCTGCACCGTGTTCGCGGAATCGGAGGTGGTGGGGCTGGTGGGAGCCGGCCGGCTCCCGGCCGACATCGCCGCCGGGCTACACCTCGCCATCGCCGAGCGGCTGCTGGGCCTGTTACACCAGGTAGTCTGGACGCCACCGGTGGCAATGAGTGGCGGCGTGGCGTATAACGCCGGCGTGGTTCGAGCTTTGGAGGCCCGGCTGGGCACGCCGGTGACGGTGCCGCCGGAGCCGCAGTTGGTGGGGGCCTTGGGCGCGGCACTCCTCGCGCTGGATCGGGTCAGCGCTAAAGGTGCCGGGCACTAAATTTCACCGCCGAGGTCGCCGGGCACGCAAAGAAATCGCCGCCCTCTGCGTGCTCTGCGGTGAGCAACCTGGCGCTGGACTGCTTACGGCAAAAAGTTCATGCCCGAACTCCCCGAAGTAGAGACCATCGTCCGCGACTTGCGGCCCCTGCTGGTGGGCCGGCGCATCCGTTCCGCCAGCGTGTTCTGGAACCGCACCATCGCCCCTACTCCGCGCTATGGGATGCTGGATGAAGCGGCCCGGGCCGCCGACTTCTGCCGGGACGTGACCGGCCGCCGCATCGCCGACGTGACCCGCCGGGGCAAGCACGTCGTCCTGCATCTGGACGACGGGAAGCACCTCATCGTCCACCTGCGCATGACCGGCCACCTGCTCTGGGAAGAGACCGTGCCGACGGGGAGCGCGATCCGCGAGACCGGTGCAGATTACTCTGACGATAGCCAGCACACCCGCGCCGTCTTGGAGCTGGACCAGGGCCGGCTGCGTTTTACCGACACGCGCAAGTTCGGGCGCATCTGGCTGACGGAGGGGACCGAAGCCGTGTTGGGCGACCTGGGGCCAGAACCCCTGGCCGATGACTTTACCCTGGCCGACTTTGCCGCCCGGTTGCGGGGCCGCCGCGCTCGCCTCAAGCCCCTGCTCCTGGACCAGCGTTTCCTGGCCGGCCTGGGCAACATCTACGCCGACGAAGCCTTGCATCGCGCCGGGCTCCATCCGCTGCGCACTGCCAACAGCCTGTCCGAAGACGAGATAACTCGCCTCTACGTCGCCATTCGCGCCGTGCTGACGGCCGGGATCGCCAACCGGGGCACCAGCCTGGGCGACGCCAGCGATTACCGGGACGCCCAGGGGGAGCCGGGCAACCACCAACGCTACCTGCTGGCCTATGGCCGGGCCGGCCAACCCTGCGTCACCTGCGGCACCCCCATCGCGCGCCTCACCGTGGGCGGGCGCAGCACCCATATTTGCCCCCATTGCCAGCCGGCACCGCTCTGATCCTGGTCATCCAGGGTGCGAAACTTGTGCTCCTCGGCGGTCCTGGCGCAGACGTGGTCGCCGCCTGGAGCGACTTTAGTTACTCGCCAAAAGTCTGGGGAGCGTAACATGCGCGGGATGTTCAACCTGGGGCGTGATAACACCCTCATGTGGTGGAGCTTGCTCCTCTGGGGCCTGGGTGACGGCCTGTTCCTGTACATCCAGCCGCTCTACATCAAGAGCCTGGGGGCCAATCCCACTGACATCGGGCTGACCCTGGGCATCAGCAGCGCGGCCACGATCCTGTCCTACCTGCCGGCCGGGCTGCTGTCTGACCGCACCAGCCGGCGCAAGAACCTCCTCTGGGGCTGGGGCATGGGGGCGATGGGTAGTCTGCTCATGGCCATCGCCCCAGACTGGCGCTGGCTCATCCCGGCGTTGGTGGTCTTTCGTCTGTCCGGGTTCATCATGCCGGCCCTCCAGAGCTATGTGCTGGCCGCCAGCCAATCCGGCGACATCAAACGCGCCTATACCCTGGTGATGACGGCCTGGTCCATCGGCACTGTCCCTTCGCCCCTCATCGGCGGCTGGATCGGGCAGACCTGGGGCCTGCGGACCATCTATCTCGTCGCCACAGCCCTGTACGTCCTCTCCACGATAGTCATGTTCTTCCTCACCGAACAGCCGGTGCCGACGCCTTCCAGCCGGGGCAATTACCGGGCGGTGTTGCGCAACCGGCGTTTCATGGTACTCTGCCTGGCCTTCACGCTCATCCTGGGGGTCTTTTACCTGGGGTTGTCCTTTATGCCGAACTATCTGGAAGAGGTGGTGGGCCTGAACGTGGAGACCATCGGCGGGCTGGGGGTAGCCGGGTCACTGGGCGCTTCGCTCCTGGGGATCGCCCTCAGTTCCTCGCGTATTCCCCGCCGGTCAGGCGTGATCCTGTCTCAAGGGGCGTTGCTGGCCTCGTTCCTGATCCTGCTCTATGCCCCGACCCTGGCCTTACTGGTGGTGGCCTTTTTCCTGCGCGGGGGCAATGCCGCTGGTGGGTCCCTGCTGGCCACCTGGCTGGGCGAGACGCTGGATGAGGAGACGATGGGCCGGGGCTTTGGCGTCTATAATACGGTCTACAGCATTGGTCTCACGGTGACGCCCTACCTGGCCGGCTGGCTGTATGAGGTGCGCCCGGCCTTGCCCTTCCTGTTAGCCACGGCCCTGCTCATACCCACCCTGGTGCTGGTGTTGTTACTGCCCCCGGCCAAAGCGCCCAGCCCCACACCTGCCCGCGTAGTAACTCATAAGTAAATCTTACCGAAGGGGTATCGTTACCTCAATAATCGAGCTTACCGGGCAGCCAAAGCCCATATCCGGTCAAGTTGCTCGTCGATCTGCTGGCGCAGGCTGACGGGGTTGAGCGTCCAGTAGGTCTCACGCAGATTCGCTTTGGCTTCCTCTGTGACCTCTGGGGCGGCCAAGACCCGTTGGTAGGAGGTGCGTGCTGGATCATACTTCTTTTTCAGCTTGCCGTCTACCCGGGTCTTGGACTCCAGCTTGAGGACGGGGAGGAAGAAGTTGGTATAGAGCCGCAGGAGCTGATAGAGTTCGTTCAAGGCAGCTAACGCCTCGGGCGACTCGTAGCGGTCATAGCCTGCAGTCGGCGCACCACGGCCCAGTTCTTTTGCTCCACATGGGCCTGGTCATTCTTGCGGTAGGGTCGGCTCCGGGTGAAGACGATGTGCTCCTGCTGGCAGTAGCGATAGAGATGCTGGTTGATGAACTTGGAGCCGTTGTCCGAGTCCACCCCCCGTAGGGGGAACGGCAGGCGGCTGCGGATGGCAACCAGGGCGGCAAACGTGGCGAGTTGGCCGCGATTGGGAATGGCCTGACACTCCACCCAGCCCGTGAAGACATCCACCACATCCAGGGTGTAGATGCCCCCCCGCTGCCGAGTCGCGGCAGTGGGCTACCAAGTCGATTTCCGTGAAGCCAGGCTGGTGCTCGTCCCACTCGGTCCCCGCGCGGAGGGGGATGTCTCGCTTGAGCAGGGTGCCAGGCTTGGTCGTACAGAGACCTCGCCGGGGTAACTGCTGCCGCGCTGAGGCCAGGTGGCGGTCAATGGTGGCTGCACTCATGCGGCAGAGCAAGACCTGCACCGGGTCTGGGAGCACGAGTTCCCCCTGCCGTTCCAGCACGGTGATCATCTCTGGCACAAACGGCTGCAGACGCTGGCCACAGATCCGATCACAGGTCTCCCAGATGAAGCGCAACGCCTGGTCGACCTGAGGGGTATAGATGCGTGGGCGGCCTAGTCGTGACTGGGCGGGGCGAGCGCCCCAGCCCCGCCGCAGCAACTGGATCGCGTATTTGCGATGGTAGCCCGTGTTAGCCACGAATTCGTCCAAGATGTGGGTCTTTTCGGTTTTGCTGGCTTTCCAGTAGGCGCGGCCTGACGGCAGCCAATAGCTCGCGTTTGCTCTCGGGTGTCATATCGTCGCCTCCTATGTGATAGTTGAGCCTGGGGCTCGGTAACATTATATATGAGGTAACGATGCCTCCGAAAGTAAGATTATTTATGATTCAATTCGTGGGCTTGACCACCGGGGGACGCTGGTGTATAATTATTATGCTTCCCGGCTAGCTCAATTGGCAGAGCGGGCGGCTGTTAACCGCTAGGTTGTAGGTTCGAGTCCTACGCCGGGAGCCAGTTATCATGATGCCTGACCAGTTGGTCAGGCATTATTTTTGTGGTGAGGGGAAGTCGTCCCGCAGGTGTTACTCTCCTCCAACCGGCGGCAGGGCTGGCTCTTTTTCAACTCGACCTAATCTGTTAGACTCTTACGCCCGCCCCTCTGACATCCGTGCATAACTTCTGTCAGGGAGGGAACAAGGAGGGAGAAAGCTTTTCTGGGGGTTTTTGCGGCGGCTTTGCCGCCGCAAAAACCCCTACCAGGCATTTTTCCCCCTCCCCGCATCGCGTAGCGGCGAAGGGACGCGAAGTGGGGAGGGGCACAGAACCCTCATGCGGATTACGCACGGATGTCAGGTCCCTTCCTTGACAGCCCTCCCCCATAGTGCTACAATCCCTGGCGCAGACCCATAGCGACCGGGAGGGAAACAGCCATGGAGAAACGAACCATCTACCTGGATCACGCCGCCACTACCGCCGTGGATCCCCGGGTGGTGGAGGCGATGGAACCGTATTTCACCACGCATTATGGCAATCCCAGCAGCATTCACCACAAGGGCCGCGAGGCGCAAAAGGCGTTGGAGGATGCCCGGCGCCTCGTGGCAGAGATACTGGGCTGCGCACCGCGCGAGGTCATCTTTACCTCTTGTGGTACCGAGAGCGACAACCTGGCGATCCGGGGCGTGGCCCTGGCCGCGCGCCATCAGCGTGGCGTGGCACGCCCGCACATCATCACCAGCCCCATCGAGCACCACGCCGTGGGCCATACCTGCGAGCAGTTGGAACAGGCGTTCGGCTGTGAGGTGACGTACCTTCCGGTGGATGAGTATGGCCTGGTCAGTCCGGCCGAACTGGAGCGCGCCATTCGTCCCAATACCGTTCTGGTCACCATCATGTACGCCAACAATGAGGTGGGCACGATTGAACCCATCGCGGAATTGGCCGCTGTGGCCCACGCCCACGGCATCCCCTTTCACACCGACGCAGTGCAGGCCGGCGGGAGCCTGGACCTGAACGTGGATCGGCTGGGCGTGGATTTACTCTCCCTTTCGGCGCACAAGTTCTATGGGCCAAAGGGAGTGGGCGTGCTCTATCAGCGTCACGGTACGGCGATGCTACCCATGCAGACCGGCGGCGCCCACGAGCGCGGCCGCCGCGCTGGCACCGAGAACGTCCCCTACATCGTGGGCCTGGCGCAGGCGTTGGAGCTGGCCGTCGCCGGCCAGGCCGAGGAGAACGCCCGGCTGACCCGCTTGCGGGATAAGCTCATCACCGGCATACTGGAACGTGTCCCCCGCTCCCGCCTCACCGGTCACCCCACCCGGCGTCTGCCCAACAGCGCCAGTTTCGTCTTCGAGTACGTGGAAGGTGAGAGTATCCTGTTGCTCCTGGATAGCGAGGGCATCTGCGCCAGCTCCGGCTCCGCCTGCACCTCGGCCGAGGTGGAGCCGAGCCACGTGCTCACGGCAATGGGTATCCCCCGGGAGATGGCTCCCGGTAGCCTGCGCCTCACCCTGGGCCGTGAGAACACTGACACCGACGTGGACCGGGTGCTGGAGGTGCTACCGCCCATCGTCCAACACTTGCGCGATATGAGTCCGCTTTATCCAGGGTGAACTGCTGGGGTGACCCGCCGGCCACCGACTGCGGACCGCCAGGAAGATGGTCGTCATTCGTCGGCGGTCGGCGGTCAATACAGGAACGTAACGTGATCGGCGAACAATACGCCTACTTTGTGCTCCACAACCTGCGGTGCCGTCTGCTGGGGCACCGCATTCCGTTATTGGCGAGCTTCAAACTCACGTACCGCTGTAACCTGCGCTGCCGGGGTTGTCCCTTCTGGCGCCTGCCCCACGACGATGAACTGGACCTGGCCGGCGTCATCGCCACGTTGGACCGCCTGCACGACATGGGTGTCCGGCTGATCATCTTTGAAGGCGGCGAGCCGCTGCTCTGGCGTGACGCGGCCGGCCACACCGTCCAGGAGGTGGTGCGCGCGGCCCGGGAACGCTTTTTCTGCGTGGGGATGACCACCAACGGCGTTCTCCCCATCGCGCCCATCACCGACATCACCTGGGTCAGCCTGGACGGCCTGCGTGAGACCCACAATGCCAATCGCGGCCCCACGTTCGACCGGGTCATGGCGAATATCGCGGCGACGGCCCATCCCAGGCTCTACGTTAACATCACCATCAACCGTCTGAACTGGCAGGACATCCCCGATCTGGTCCGCCTGTTGGCCGCCAAACCTACGGTCAAGGGCATCACCATCCAGTTCTACTACCCCTATGAGGGCACTGAAGACCTGTGGCTGCCCCGGCCCGAACGTCACCAGGTTTTGGATGAACTGATCGCCCTGAAACGGCAGGGCTATCCCATCGCCTGCTCCAAGCCCAGCCTGGAGGCCCTCAAGGACAACACCTGGCGTTGCCACCCCTGGCTCATTGCCAGCGCCGGGCCGGACGGCCGCATCACTCACGGTTGCTACCTGGAGAACCGCACCGCAAACATCGCCTGCGACCGCTGTGGCTTTGCTGCCCACGCCGAGATCAGCCTGGCTTATGACGCCGGCCTGCGTAGCATCAACGCCGGGCGGCGCATCTTTGGGTTTCGGTGAAAGGGGGTATCCATGCGCCCTCCCCATATCGTCCTCATCGGCGCGGGCAGCGCGCTATTTGGCCCGGAGACACTGCGCGACATCCTGGTCTGCGAGGCTTTGCGCGGCAGTCGAGTCACTTTGGTGGACGTGCACGAGGAGCACCTGGCCCGGATCCACGCCTTCGGGCAGGCATTGAACCGGGCGGCCGGGGCCGGCTGCGAACTGCAAGCTACCACGGACCGCTGCCAGGCCCTCCCCGGGGCCGACTTTGTGATAGTCAGCGTGGCCGTGGAACGCGAGCGGCTGTGGAAGCTGGATTGGGAGGTCCCCCTCCGTCACGGGATACGCCACGTCCTGGGGGAGAACGGCGGGCCGGGTGGCCTCTCTCATGCCCTGCGCAACATCCCGCTGATGCTGGACATCTGCCGGGATATCGAGGCATTGGCCCCAAATGCCTGGCTCCTCAATTATACCAACCCGTTGAGTCGCCTCTGCCTGGCCGTGGCCCGGCACACACGGGTCAAATGCGTGGGCCTGTGCCACCAGATCGGCGAGGGCTATCGCGTGGTGAGCACCATCCTGGGCGTGCCGACCACGGAGCTACGCATCCGGGCCGCCGGCCTGAACCACTTTACCTGGATCACCGATCTGCGCTTCGCCGACGGGCGCGATGCGTACCCGGCCTTCCGCGAGCGACTGGCCGCCAGCGACCCGGCGTTCATGCCCCTGTCGCGCCGGCTGCACGACGTCTATGGCCTCTATCCGGCCGTGGGAGACAGGCACGCCGGCGAATACATCGGCGACGCCTGGCGGGAGGTGGGCCTGGCCGGGTATGAATTCGGCATGTACGAGAATTGGGTGGCCGGCGTGTGGGAGAGCATTGATGCTGTGTTGGCCGGTGATGAGGGTGAGGTGGGGACCTGGCTGAGCGAGGTCTCCGGCGAACGGGGGGTGCCCATCATCGCCGCCCTGTGGACCGGCGCGAACCAGTACGAGGAAGCCGTGAACGTGGTCAACAATGGCGCCATCGCCAATCTGCCACCAGGGGCCATCGTGGAGGTGCCGGTCGTGGTGGGTGGCGGGGACATCCGGCCGCTCTGTGTGGGCGCCTTGCCGACCGGCATCGCCGCCCTGTGCGCGCGCCAGGTGGCGATCCAGGAGTTGACGGTGGAGGCGGCGGTGACCGGGAGCCGCCGGGCCGCGCTCCAGGCATTGTGCCTGGACCCGGTGGTGCCGGACACGCCGACGGCCCAGGCCGTCCTGGACGAATTGCTGGCCGTTCACGCGCCCTATCTGCCGCAGTGGTTCTGAGCGCAGTTGGCCGCTCACAAAAACACGGCCGTGGCCTTTGCCACGGCCGTGCCATTGCTGAGGAGAACGGACCTGGGGTTATTTCTGGCCCAACATCCCGCCCAGGCCCTGAACCAGGCCGCCCAGGTCCCCGGCGGCCCCGGCGCCGCCCAACAACGCGTTAATCTGCCCGGCGACCGGGGCCGGCAGCCTGGCCTTGAGATAGCCGATCACCACTTCCACGGCCCTTCTCGACAGTTCCTCCGAAAGGCCCGTCTTTTGCGACACGAGCCTGACCAGTTCGTCCATCCGCTTCTCCTCTCTAGCTTCCCAGTTCCGATGTGCAATACGCGCAGCGCGTGGCCTTGATGGGAATGGCCGATAGACAATACGGGCATTCCCGGGTCGTCGGCTCGGCCGGTGGCGCCGGCTTCTCCCGCCGCAGCCGGTTGATCGTGCGAATGAGTAAGAACACCACCACGGCGACGATGAGGAAGCTGATGATCTGGTTAATGAACACGCCATAGTTGATCGTCACCGCACCAGCGGCCTTGGCATCGGCCAGGGAGGCATAGGGGCCGGCCGGCGTCCCGGCCCTCAACATGAAGAACTGGTTGGCGAAATCTATCCCGCCCAGCAGCAGGCCGATGGGCGGCATGAGGATATCGTTGACCAGGGACGTGACGATAGCCCCAAAGGCCGCGCCGATGATGATGCCGACGGCCATGTCCACCGCGTTCCCGCGCAGGGCGAATTCCTTGAACTCTTTGAGCATATGGTCCCCTCCGGTTCAGCTTACCTGCGGCCGCCCTTGAGTTCGTCCTGGAGCTTTTGCAGGGCTGCCCAATCCCCGGCGCCGGCCAGTCGGGCCTGCTCCGGCCAGGTAGTGGGGTCCGCGAGACGCTCCAGGCCAGCGTCCGTCAGGATCTGCTTCAGCCGTCCCACATCTGCGGCGGCGAGCTGGGCAAAGGTTGTGATGCCGGCGTTGGCGAGCAGGCCGGCGATCTTGGGACCGATCCCCTCGATGACCTTCAGATCGTCCGGCTCCGATGGCGGAGTGGGTTGGGGTGACGGTGGTGGCGCGGCCGGCACCGGCTGCTCCGGCGAGATGCGCAAGAAAAGCCACCAGATCAACAAGGCCAGCAAGATCAGCAAGATCATAGCGGCGATGATCCAGGCCCACGATGAGATGCCGGCCCAGCCGGACCCTTGCAGTGGGCTGGTAAAAGCCGCCAGAGCTGGACTGCTGGCCAATAGACCCATCAGCACATAGCGCTCTTTGGACATTTCTGCACCCTCCTTTGTGTTCCAAGGCGTGAAATATCACTGGTCACCTGGTCCAGAAGATAGCTCACATGGCAACACCTCCCCGTAATGTTCGTCGAGGGCGCAGACGCTGCCTGCGCTCTCGGCGTTCTCATTGGAACCTGGTTGGCAGCGCCCAAGAAGGGGACTTTTCCGGGCGGATCTGCGGCTCGCGCGTGGTGCCGGGCGGGTCTGTGATCCGCCGCTGAGTATCTCTGCGCATATCTATTGGGTGTAATCATGCTCGTCTATTCGGCAGTTATTTCGCCACGAATTGCACGAATTGGCACGAAAATAGGAGCGGAATTGGTGAAAATTCGTGTCATTCGTGGCTGAAAAG
>DAOTYG010000288.1:0-9183 GCA_034435155.1 Anaerolineae bacterium
CTACCCCTACCCTCCCGCAGGTTAGAAAGTGGCAGGCAAGAGGGTAAGCAGCTCATTGCGGCGCACTCCAATGCGGAGATTGCGTCCAAACCTGCGGGAGGGTAGGCAGTTACACGTTGCAAAACAATCTGAGCGACTTTGAGCGGTTCAAGGCAGCCATCTATTCGTATTTGCAGACGCCCGGCACAGTAGATAAAGATGACTGAGCCATACCCGGAGGACATCACGCCGTATTTGCGTACCGCCCGCCGCTGCCGGCAGGCAGAACAGCAGACCCTGGCTGAACGGCGAGAGCGGGCCTGGGCCATTTTATACGAGGAGTAGAGCTGTGATCGCGCGGCACACTCTGCTCGCGGCGGGTGTGCCCGGCCCAGGCCGGACTGGGTCACCCGCCGCCGGGCGCGGGGGCGCAGACCACGCGTAGGAGTAGAGCTGTGATCGCGCGGCATACTCTGCCCGGCGGCGGGTGTGCCCGGCCCAGGCCGGACTGGGTCACCCGCCGCCGGGCGCGGATTCCTGACGAGAAGCAGAGCGGTACAGAGCCATGAGTCAAAGCCAGTTGGGGCAGACCAACCTGACGCCGGGATTGCTGGCGGCGGTAGACTACCTGGCCGGGCAACCGGACGTGGTGCTGGTTTACTTGTTTGGTTCCCGGGCGGCCGGCCGGGCCAGCCCCCGCAGTGATACAGACCTGGCCGTGTTATTGGAGCCGGAACAGGCTACGTTCGAGCGCCGTCTGGCGTTGTGGAACGCGGTGGAGGGATGTCTGCGCGGACCGGTGGACCTGACGTTACTCAACCACAGCTCGCTTTTACTCCAGCAGCAGGTGCTCAAACATGGGCGGCTACTCTACGAGCGCAGCCGGGGTGAACGTGTGGCCTATGAGGTTCGCGTGATAAAGCTCTGGCACGATCTGAAGCCCATGAGAGACAGCCAGTGGGCAGATCTACGGCAGGCGATCCGGGAGGGGCGATTTGGTCAGCGAAGACGATATCTTGCACGAGCGGTTGACGTTACTCGACCAGTACGTGAGTGATCTGCGGCAGGTCCAGGAGGTGTCGTTTGCCCGGTATCAGGGCGACGTCTTCCTGCGCCGGTATGTCGAGCGGACCTTGCATATGGCGATTGAGGCGTGTCTGGACATCGGCCGCCACCTGATCACACGGTATCAATGGCGATACCCAGAGGACAATCGAGACGTGTTCCAGGTGCTATATGAGGAAGGGGTGATCCCGGCCGATTTTCTGCCTACCCTGGTAGATATGGCCCGCTTTCGCAACCTGCTGGTACACGATTATGCGCGCATTGACGATGCGATCGTCTATGGTATTTTGCAGCGTCGGCTAGACGACTTTGGGCGCTACGCACAGGCTATCATCGGTTACGTAGAGCAGTTCAGGTAATGCCCCGCTTCCGTGTCCTGCATTCCATCACCCGGCTCATCGTGGGCGGGGCCCAGGAACTCGCCCTGTACACCACGGCCCTGCTGGACCCGACCCGCTATGAGGCGAGCATCCTGGCCGGTCCCCAGACCGGGCCGGAGGGCGAGATCATCAGTGAGGTCCGCGCCCTGGGCATCCCGCTGACGATCCTGCCGGAACTGGTGCGGGAGATCAGCCCGATCAAAGACCTGCTGGCTCTGGTCAGGCTGACGCGGTTCATGCGCCGGGGCCGCTACCATATCGTGCACACCCACAGCAGCAAAGCCGGCATCCTGGGCCGCCTGGCGGCGCGTTGGGCCGGCGTGCCGGTCATCGTTCACACCGTCCACGGCTGGGGTTTTTACCAGGGCCAACACCCGGCCGTGCGCACCCTCTATATCACCCTGGAGCGCCTGGCAGATCGTTGTTGTGACCGGCTGATCGTGGTCTCGCGGCTGAACGCAGAGAAGGGGCTGGCTGTGGGCATCTCCCGGCCGGAGAAGTATGTGACGATCCACGGCGGCCTGGATGTGACCCGCTATGCTCAGCCCACGGTGGACCGTCTGGCGATGCGCGCCGCCCTGGGGATTCCGGCCACTGCGCCGGTGGTGGGCACGGTGGGCCGACTCTCGCCGCAGAAGGCGCCACTGGACTGGTTGCGCGCGGCGGCGACGGTAGCCCAGGCTGTCCCGGAGGCGCGTTTCGTCTATGTGGGCGATGGCCCGCTGCGCCCGGCTGCGGAGGCGCTCATCGCCGGGCTGGGGTTGAGCGAGCGGGTGATCCTGACCGGGCTGCGACGCGATGTGCCAGAGTTGCTGGCGACCTTTGACGTGTTCGCCCTATCGTCGCTTTGGGAGGGCCTGCCCCTGGTCATCCTCCAGGCCCTGGCCGCCGGCGTGCCAGTAGTCAGCACCCGGGTGGATGGCGTCGAAGAGGCCATCACGGCGGGCGTGAATGGCGTGCTCGTGCCGCCGGGACAGCCGCAGGCGTTGGGCGAGGCCATCATCGCCCTGTTGCAAGACCCGAAGCAGGCCCGGCAACTGGCGGCGGCCGGCCGGGAACGGGCGCAGGACTTTAGCCTCCCCAGGATGGTGGCCCAGATTGATGCCCTGTACCAGGAGTTGCTGGCGCAGAAAGGCGTCAAGCCATGAAACTATCCGTCATCGTCCCGGTCTATAACGAACGGGCGAACATCGAAGAGGTCATCCGGCGCGTCAAGGCCGTGGCCCTGCCCGGCGACCTGGAACGCGAGATCATCATCGTGGACGACGGTTCCACCGACGGCACGGCGGAACTCCTGGAACGTTACCGGGGCGATGAGGTACTCAAGATCCACCTGTCGGGGGAGAACTTTGGCAAGGGTACGGCCATCCGGGTGGGGATCGGTTATGCCACCGGCGAGGTGATCCTCATCCAGGACGCGGACCTGGAGTATGACCCGGCCGATTACCCGGCCCTGCTGCGGCCCATCCTGGAAGGCCGGGCCACCGTGGTCTACGGCTCGCGGTTCCGCGATCGCTACACGGGATTCCAGACCCCGCCGGGGATGCGTTTCCCCAACTGGCTCATCAACAAGATCCTCAAGTGGGAGACCAACCTGCTCTATCAGGCCGGCATCACCGACGAGGCCACGGCCTACAAGGTCTTCCGCGCCGAGGTGCTCAAGAGCCTGGACTTGCGCGCCTCGCGCTTTGAGTTCTGCCCGGAAGTGACGGCCAAGGTCTGCCTGGCCGGTCATCGCATCCACGAAGTCCCCATCACCTACCAGGCCCGCTCCATCGCCGAGGGCAAAAAGATCCGCTGGCAGGATGGAGTGCAGGCGATGTGGACGTTGCTCAAATACCGCTTCGCGTGGAACGTAAAACGTCAATTTGACGCCTGACGTTTGACGCCTCAGAATTCATCCCAGGAACAGGAACTGTCTATGCAAACCAAGCTTGGCTTATTCTGCGATAAAGTCATCGAGGCCGGGTGGCTGGCAGCGGCTATCATCGCCCCGTTGTATTTCAACGTCATCTCCAGCCGCATCTTTGAGCCGGACAAGATCACCCTGGTGCGCTATATCGCCCTCCTGATGATCCTGGCCTGGTTGGTGCGTCTGCTGGAGAGCGCTATCAGCAGCGAAAAGCTCGCCAACGAGGCGGAGCCGCAGTCGCCAGTGGTCAGCCTGGTGGCCTGGCTCCGCACCCCGCTCATCATCCCCACGCTACTCTACGTGGCGGTGTATCTGATCGCCACGCTTTTCTCCATCGTGCCCCATTTGAGCCTGTGGGGCTCGTATCAGCGGCTCCAGGGGACGTATTCGACGCTGAGTTACATCGCCATCTTTTTGCTGCTGGTGCAGACCATGCGCACACGGGCGCAGGTGGACCGGCTCATCACCACCGTGATCCTGTGCAGCGTGCCGGCCTCGTTTTACGGCATCTTGCAGCACTTTGGCCTGGACCCGCTGCCCTGGGGTGGGGATACTCGTTCGCGTGTAGCCTCGGTGATGGGCAACGCCATCTTTATCGCCGCCTACCTGATCATGGTGACCCCGTTGACCGTGGCCCGACTGGTGGACCGCTCGCTGCAGGGGCTGCCGGCGGCCAACGATCAACGCCGGTATCTCCGCGCCAGCCGGCTGGTCCTGCCGTTCGCTGTGGGGACGGCCTTGTTCGCCCTGTTGTTCCAGGGGGTGAGCATCTACGCCATGTCCACGACCCGGACCGGCGTGATCTTGTCGCCGGGGGACTGGGCCGTATTGCTGGCGGCGACGGGGACCCTGGTGGGAGCCATTGTCCTGGCGGCGGTGAAGCGCGCGTTTCCGCCGGCTGTGCTGGAGGGCGCACTCTACGCCCTGGTGATCTGGGTTCAACTGGCCTGCCTCTGGTACTCGCAGAGCCGTGGCCCGCAGTTGGGCCTGATCGCTGGCCTGGTGTTATTCCTCTTTCTATACGCCGTCCGACGACGCCTGAAGGTCTTGTTCATCACGGCCGTGGTGTTGACGGTGGTGGTGGGTGGCTTCCTGGCTGTCTTTAACATCGAGGATGGCCCATTGGCCTTCATGCGCGATGTGCCGGGCATCGGGCGGTTGGGCCGGCTCTTTGAGGAGGCTTCGGGCACCAGCGGCACCGGCACGGTGCGCATCCTGATCTGGGAAGGAGCCGCCGATATGGTGCGTGCCGATCCGGCGCGGACGGTCATCGGCTATGGGCCAGAGGCCATGCACGTGGGCTACAACAAGTTCTACCCACCGGACCTGGCCCACTATGAGGCCCGTAACGCCTCGCCGGACCGCTCCCACAACGAGACCTGGGACGCCCTGGTGTTCACCGGCCTGCTGGGCCTGGTCATCTATCTGATCCTGTTCGGGGCCGTGTTCTACTATGGTCTGAGCTACCTGGGGCTGATCGTGCAGCGTATCCGCTGGTGGCTGGTCGGCGGGTATGCGGTCGGCATCGCCGTGATGTGCGCGGCGGCGATATTCGCGCCCTCGCTGTGGGTCGCCGTCTCCGGGATGCTCATCGCCGCCCTGGTGGGGGTGTATGTGGTGGTCTTTGGCGCGCTGAGCTTCGTCCGGGGTCTTATCAGGCTTGAGGACAACGCACAGCGGGATACCTGGCGCGACCTGATCCTCATCGGCCTGTTAGCCGCCATCATCGCCCATTTCGTGGAGATCCAGTTCGGGATCGCCATCGCCTCCACCAAGACGCATTTCTGGCTCTTCGCCGGCCTGGTCGTGGTCGTGGGCTATCTCCTGGCCCGCAGCACGATGCCGGCCCAGGCCGCAATGCCTGCCGCCGATCAGACGATGCCCAAGAAGGCCCGGCGCAAGAGACCACGCCCGGAGCGGCGTCCGGCCGGGCGTCAGCCCCAGGGCACGGCAGCCTGGTGGCTGCCCATCGTCCCGGCCGGGCTGATCGGCGCGATCATCATGACAGTGCTGACCGCCGACCTGTTCATCCCCAATCAGGCAATCGGGGCGAATCAAGAACCCCAGTATGTGGCCGTCCGACTGATGATCTTTATGACCTGGCTGTTCCTGGCCTTGATCGAGGTGTCGCAGTTGATGGGGCATCTGAAGAACAACGATGTTACCCAGTGGGGTATCTCTTTTCTGACCTATTCCCTCATCGGCTGGGGCGGCGTGGTGGCGTATATGCTGGCGCAGCGCGTGCTCCTGGAGGTCAACACCGCCGGCCTGACGATGCTGGGCACCCGGCCAGACCCGGACCTGTCACTGATATTGTTCTACGTCTGGCTGTTCATCGCGCTCCTGGCCGTGGGCCTGGGGCTATACCTGAATGTCCGTTCCCGACCTCAGCGCGCGCTCCAGGGCTGGGTGGCGCTACTCTACCCGCTCTTCGCCCTGGTCATCATCGCGGCCAGCGTCTTTTTGAACCTGAACGTCATCCGGGCCAACATGTGGTTCAAGCAAGGGGAATTCCTGGCTGAACAACGCCATGACTATACGCGCGCCATCTATTACTACAAGGAGGCCCTGAAGCTGGCCCCCCGCGAGGACTGGTACTATCTGTTCCTGGGCAAGGCTTACCTGGACCTGCTGCCCCAGGTGCAAGACACCACCCAACGCACGGCCCTGCTGCGGGAAAGCGAGGCAGAATTGTTAAAAGCCCGGCAGATCAACCCTCTAAACACCGACCATACGGCGAACCTGGCCCGGCTGCATCGCCTGGGGACGCAGGACTATAACCAATCACTGGCATATTACCGCCAGGCCGTCGAGCTTAGCCCCCACAACGCGCAACTCTTTAACGAGCTGGGCCAGACCTATCAGATCCTGGGCCAGCCAGACCTGGCCCAGCAGACCTATCAGCACAGTCTGGAGCTGGACCCGCTGTATATCAACACCTACGTGCTCCTGGGGGAACTATATCGGAGCCAGGGTCGTATCACGGACACGCTGACGCTCTATGTGAACGCCATACAGACGTTCGAGACCTCCGTGCCCTATTTCAAGAGTTCCGTGGTTCAGCTCTGCACCGAGGTGGGGCGCATCTACCTGGAACAGAATCGCTACACCGAAGCCATCCCCTGGTATGAGAAGGCCATTGCCCTGGACGAGAATTCGCTGCCGGCCCACAGTGCCCTGGGCTACATCTACGTCCAGCAGGCCGAGGCCCTCAATAAGGCCGGCCAACAATCGGCAGCCCAGGCCCTATACCTGAAAGCCCAGGCCGAGTTTGAACAGTGTGTGGAGATCGCACCCCGAGATTTTACCAGCCAGCGTAATCTGGCCAGCGTCTACCTGCAACTGGGCCGCAAGGAGGAGGCGATCCGGGCCTACCTGGCCTGCGCGCAGATCAACCCCAGGGACGTGGCCACGCGCCAGACGTTGGCAACCCTATACTTGCAGGCCGGCCGGCCGACAGAGGCCATTGCCCAATACGAAGAACTGGTCAAGCTAACCCCCAACGATGTGGCCACCCTGATGAACCTGGCGCTCCTGTATCGGGACACCGGTCAGCGGGCAAAGGCCCTGGAGATGGCCCAGCGCGCCCTCCAACTGGCCCCCAACGACCCGCAACTCCAGGCGTTGGTGGCCGAGCTGCAGAAGAAGTAGACAAGGAACAGGTAGATAGGGATATGGCAACCTACATGCTCATCTTCGTGGCGGCCCTGCTGGCAGCGGTGGTGGGCACGCCGCTGGTGCGACGGCTGGCCGTGCGCACCGGCACGCTGGACCAGCCCAGCGCCCGCAAGATCCACGCCCGGCCCATGCCGCTCTGGGGCGGCATCGCCATCTACGGCGCGTTTATCCTGGCCCTGGTGCTCCTGGGCGACCGGTTCTACGTGTCTCAGGTGGTGGGTATCTTCGCCGGGGCCACCCTGGTCTCCTTTCTGGGCATCTGGGACGACCGCTGGGGGTTGCGGCCCATCGTCAAGCTGGCCGGGCAAATCCTGGCCGCGTTGGTGCTTCTTGCCACCGGGGTTCAGGTCCAGTTCGCGCACTTTGTGCCGCTGCCCCTGGTCAACGAGATCATCACCGTCGCCTGGGTGGTGGGGATCACCAATGCCCTGAACTTCCTGGACAACATGGATGGCCTGAGCAGTGGGGTGGCGGCGGTGGCGGCTGGCTTTTTCCTGCTACTGGCGGCCTTCAGCGGGCAATACCTGGTGGCCTGCCTGGCCGCCGCGCTCCTGGGGGCCTGCATGGGGTTCCTGGTTTACAACTTTAACCCGGCCTCCATCTTCATGGGCGACTCCGGCAGCCTGTTCATCGGATTCGTGCTGGCGGCGGTGGGGATCAAGTTGCGATTCGACAACCCGGACATCGTCACCTGGATGGTGCCGGTGATGGTGCTGGGGTTGCCGGTCTTTGATACCACGTTGGTTCTCATCTCCCGGCTGCGGCGGCGGGTGAATCCCTTCACTACAGCCGGCAAGGATCATACCTCGCACCGGTTGGTGGCGATGGGCTGCACCCGCCGCGAGGCAGTGCTGATCCTGTACATGGTCTGTGTCGTCTTTGGCATGATCGCGTTGTTTCTAACTCGGGCCTCGGTGCTGGAAGCGTATGGTATCGCCGGAGTGGTGGCGGTGCTGGTCCTCATCGCCCTGATCCGGCTGGAGTTTGGGTGGCCGGCGAAAAAGATGGAGGAGTAAGATGAACCGGCGAGCAAAGGCGTATAGTCAGACAGTTCGGCAGGTTATCGTGCAAGAATTGCCCCAGTGGATCGAAGAGGAGCCCGCACTCCGACGACGCCTGACCGCGTTGCTACGGGAACCGCAGCGCCCTCAGATGACCTATGAGGAGTTCCTGGCCTGGGCCGACGAGGACACGCTGGCCGAATGGGTGGACGGTGAGGCAGTTATGTATAGCTCGGCGTCGCGGCGGCATCAGGATATGGTGGGTTTTTTATACAAAGTGCTCTATGCCTATGTCCAATTGCATCACCTGGGAGTGGTCATTCAGGCCCCATTTCAGATGAAGCTGGAGCGGGGACGGGAACCGGACCTGTTGTTTGTGGCCCGCGCGCACCTGGGATGGCTGAAGGAAACCCACCTGGAAGGGCCGGCGGACCTGGTAGTGGAGATTGTCTCGCCAGAAAGCCTGGCTCGTGATCGGGGAACCAAGTTCGACGAGTACGAGACCGGCGGGGTGCAGGAGTACTGGCTGCTGGACCCGGATCGCCAATGGGCCGAGTTCTATCATTTGGAAAAGGGACGATATCGGCCAACATTCAGTGGGGACGCTGGAATCTATCGTTCCCACGTGCTGCCCGGCTTTTGGTTGCGGGTGGAGTGGTTATGGCAAGAACCATTGCCGCCGATGGAGGATGTGCTGTTGGAAGTGGAAGGCGAAGGCTATGCGCGCTGGCTGCTGGAGCGCCTGCAACAACGCCCCGCCCACGTAGCGCCGGTCTCTTACTCCCAGGCAGAGAGGGAGGAAGGCCAATGAAAGCGATGGAAGTCGTGGTGGAGAGAGCCATGGCGGTAGAAGAGCGCCCCTGGCCGCCGCCCCAGGGCCAGTGGACCTACCAGGACTACCTGCACCTGCCTGACGACGGGATGCAATACGAGATCATCAAGGGGGTGCTCTACATGGTTCCAGCGCCGACCACCGAACATCAGCGGGCCTCTCGCAACCTGGAGTTCCAGATGTGGGAGTTCGCCCGGCGACATCACCTGGGTGAAGTGTTCGACGCGCCCACCGACGTATATCTGCCCGGCCAGGAGACGCCGGTGCAGCCAGACATCCTGTTCGTGGCCGCCGGGCGGGCCGGGATCATCCAGGAGCGCGGCATCGAAGGCGCGC
>DAOTYG010000289.1:0-3815 GCA_034435155.1 Anaerolineae bacterium
CCCCCTACTTCGCTTCCCTTCGCCACTATGCGGTGCGGGGAGGGGAAAGAAGGCCTCGTAGGGGGTTTTTGCGGCGGCTTCGCCGCCGCAAAAACCCCCAGAAAGGCTTTCTCCCCCTTTTTCCCTCCCTGACAGAAGTTATGCACGGATGTCAAACGCCCCGGTTGACGCACGGGGGGTAGTGGGCTATAATGGCGGCGACCGCCGGGAGTGAGGAGTGACTATGACCCTGACAGCAGACACGTGTCCGTTCTGTGGCGAACGTGTTGGGGCGAAAGATATTTCGCCCCAACACGCTCTGGGCGATCACCTCCGCCGGGTCCACGGTGAGGAAGCCTGGCGTCAGGCCGTGCTCGCCGCCAAAGAACAGGGCTGGTCAGACGCGGCCATTGGTGCGCGCTATGGGGTCTCTTTCCAGCAGCTCCAGCGGATCATCACGGCCGCCTATGGCGCGAATGTGAGCCTCCTCGACCGGCCCAAACGGATCCGGCGCTGGCAACCGGCCTATTTCCGCCCGGAGACCACCACGGTCTGGAGCTTCAAACAGCGAGGCAACTGGGCCACGCACGACGGTCGCTATCGCGGCAACTGGTCACCGTACATCCCTCGCAACGTGATCCTGAGGTACTCCCGGCCGGGTGACACGGTGCTGGATTATTTTGTGGGCGGTGGCACGACCGCCGTGGAAGCCAAATTGTTGGGACGCCGGTGCATCGCCCGCGACATCAACCCGGAGGCCGTGCGGATCACGGAGGAGAACCTGCGCTTTACGCCGCCATCCACGTTCCTGGAGACGCCCGGTCCGATCTATGAACCGGTGGTGACCGTCGGCGACGCCCGGGACCTGGCCGGCATCCCCGACGGCAGTATAGACCTGATCTGCGCCCATCCCCCCTACGCCGGGATCATCCAATATGGCGCTCACGTGGCGGGTGATCTATCCGCTCTGTCCGGGCCAGAGTTTTTGACGGAGATGGGCCGGGTGGCCCGGGAGAGCCTGCGCGTGCTCAAACCAGGCGGCAAGTGCGCCATCCTCATCGGCGATGCCCGCCGGTCGAAGCACGTCGTGCCCATCGGGTTTCAAACGATCCGCGTGTTCCTGGAGGCCGGGTTCATCTTACGGGAGCTGGTGATCAAACGCCAGCACAACTGCAAGACCACCGGCTTCTGGTACACCCGGAGCATAAAATACAATTTCTTGCTGTTGGCGCACGAGTACCTGCCCATCTTCGAGAAGCCGGTGGCTGGTCAGACGGCTGAACCAGTGCTCTGCCGACAAGATGCCTATCCCTATGAGGCCCGCGTGGTGCCGGTGCCGCCAACGGAAGAGGACGAGACCGAGACGACCACGGTGTGGATCCTCCCGCCGGAACAACTGGCAGCGGCTATCCGGCGCAATCTGGTGAGGCGATTTGCCGCGCCGGGCGGTCCACTCGTCGAGATCGAGGTGGGGCATGAGCCACAACGTCCAATACGCGAGTTCCCCGCCGCGTCGGTCATCCATGTCACGTCGGCCAACGCGCTGACGGACGACCCGGCCATCGCCAGGTATCGCGCCACTGTGCGCGAGATCGCAAGGCGCGCCGGCCAGACGCTTCCCGGGGGTGGTTTTCTGGTCATTGAGGCCCCGGATGTGCGGCTGGGAGAGACCCTGCGGCCCGTCGGGTGGTTGCTCTGGGCGGATCTATCCAGCCAGCCGGGGTTCGACCTTAAGGAGATCGTGGTCGTTGCGGGGGAGCCGGATACGCCAGGCGCTGACCCCTATCTGGCGATCACGCACCGCTATCTCCTGATCTACACGCGATCGGGCCAGGGATCGTGACTACGACGGCAGCATATCAGCCAGCCCTTTTCCCGGCTTTGAGGACCGGGTTCCCCTCCACCCGCTACCAGGGCAGCAAGGCCCGGCTGGCCGATTGGATCTGGGAGCAGATCGCTGACCTGAATTTTCACACCTGTCTGGACGCCTTTGGCGGCACCGGCGCCGTGGCCTACCGCCTGAAACAAGAGGGCAAAGCGGTCACGTATAACGACCGGCTGCGGTTCAATTATCTCATCGGCCGGGCGCTGGTGGAGAACAGCCGGGTGCGCCTGGGCCAGGACGAGGTGGACTGGCTGTTGGCCCGGCACGCGGACGTCACGTACCCCTCGTTCGTCCAAGACACGTTCCACGACATATATTTCACCGACGACGAAAATGCCTGGATTGACCAGACGATCACCAACATCCGCCAACTCTCTGATCCATACCAATTCGCCCTGGCGTTCTTTGCCCTGTGCCAGGCGTGCCTCATCAAACGGCCCTACAACCTGTTTCATCGCAAGAACCTCTACCTCCGCTTCGCTGAGGTAGAGCGGTCGTTTGGGAACAAGGCCACCTGGGACCGGCCCTTTGCGGAGTGGTTCAGGGAATTCGTGGCGGAAGCCAACCGCGCTGTCTTTGACAACGGCCAGGTGAACCAGTCTCTCAACCTCGATGCGTTGGATGTACCCGGCGCTTACGACCTGGTGTACATTGACCCACCGTACATCTCTGGACAGGGCGTGGGCGTGGACTACCGTGACTTTTACCACTTTCTAGAGGGCCTGGCGATGTACGACGAGTGGGGGCAACACATAGACGCCCGGTCGAAACATCGTCGCCTGAAGGTGCAGCCCTCGGCGTGGACGGATAAGCGGCGCATCCACGGGGCCTTCGACCGGCTGTTCCAGCGGTATGCCGACAGCATCCTGGTGGTGTCCTATCGTAGCGACGGTATTCCATCCGAGGCGGAGTTGGTGGCCCGGCTCAAACAGTACAAGCGGCACGTGCGCGTGGCGCACTACGGGCAATATCAATACGTTCTGTCCACTAATTATCAATCAAAGGAAATCCTGCTGATCGGCACGTAAAGAGGAGAAACATGGGCGATTTCCGAGAGGACTTGATGACCTACGTGGACGAGTTTCAGCGGACGTTGTCCACCGACGCTGGTGATTGGGTCGTCAAGGGCTTTATTGATGTCTACCGCAACATCTACACAGTGTCTGTGGACACGAAAGTGGTGTCCAAGATCATCGAGCTGTTGCTGTTTCCGGTGCTCTCCCGTTTCGCGGCCGAACACAGCTATCAAATGGTGTTGAGCGAGTACCAAAATCACTACCCGGACATCAGCTTCGTTGCGCCGGATGGAGTCAAGATCGCTCTGGATTTGAAGAGTACGTATCGCACAGACTCAAATAGCGTCAATGGGTTCACGTTAGGGGCGTTTACCGGCTACTTCCGACAGCGGCGATCCACAAAGAATATCACCTTTCCCTATGAAGAGTACGCTAAGCACTTCGTTCTGGGGGTGATCTACAGCCGCAACCCTCTTGCAGCCGATGAACGCCGCGTCTACTACCTGGATCAACTCCAGGATATCGTGTCTGTGGTTCAGGATTTTACATTTTTGTTGCAGGAGAAATGGCGTATCGCCGGGGAGCAACCCGGCAGCGGTAACACCAGGAATATTGGCTCTATCAGAAGTATCCCAGATATGGTGGCAGGTAATGGCCCATTCGCTTCTCTTGGCGAAGCCGTATTCGATGACTACTGGATGAACTACCTGACCCCGGATATGGCCCGGGCCATTGATTCCGAGGTTCCATACCGCAACCTGGCAGAATACTGGCGGTGGCGGCAGCGATGAAGCGTTGCCTGTGCACGTGCGCGACCCTCGCCCTCCTGGCCGCCGTGCTGACCGGCGGGTGTGACCCCGGCATGGCGCCCACGCTCCGGCCCATGCCGCCCTCTGTCACCCCGACAGCAGCGGCGCCGGCCCCCACGCCCACCC
>DAOTYG010000290.1:0-7554 GCA_034435155.1 Anaerolineae bacterium
GGGTGGGCGCCGGGGCGACGGTCGGTTCCGGCGGGACGGTTGGCAGTGGGCGCGCGGTGGGCACGGGCACGCGGGTGGGCGGTGGAGCCCGCGTGGGCGTGGTGGTGGCGAGCAAGCCGGCCACCGGGAGATTGCCACCGAACCCCCAGGCCAGGCCGAGCGCGCCACCCAGACCCGGCACACAGCAGCAGCATAGAACCAGCACCAGCACGACGGCCAAGGCCCACCAGCCGCCGTGTCCCTTGCGGGCCGGTGAAGCGACGTTGGGGGCAATAGAAGACGGTGGAGTGGGGAATGGCGCTGGCTTCTCTAACAGTGTGCTTTCGACGCGCCGGTCTACCACGTCGCTGCCACACTGACGGCACCGGCCGGTTTCGTCCGTTTCCACCACGGTGTGACATTGCATACAGTAGCCGGTCGCTGTAGCCTCGAACCTGGCCCCGCAGTAGGGGCAGAGTTTCGCTCCGGCGTCGATCTCCTCTGCACACAGCGGGCATTTCCTCGTTTCACTGCTCATGGCTCACCTCCTGGAGTCACCATGTCAGAGCCGTAGCGGATTCCTCGTTCTCGTTGGTCATCACTCGCGCCTGCAAACCATCAGCCTTACTGCCGGTATAGTATGTCGTAGTGCAGGAAGCCGGTCAAGTCCAGGGTCACACCCCCAATCCCCCGGCGGGTCACAACCATTTGCCGGCTCTGGAACAGTGGACAGGTTGGTACTTCCGTGGCCCAGCGGTTCTGCAAGTCCTGGTAAACCTTCTGGCGGTCCGCGCTGTGCAGTTCCAGGAAAGCAGTCCGGCCCCGCTCCATGAGGGTGTCCATCTCCTTGTTGCTGTAAAAGATACCCATGCGGTCGCTATCGCCGGTCCGGGCAAACGGCACAGTACAGTTGTCTGGGTCCAGGTAATCAGGATACCAGCCCAGCAGGAAGAACTCCATCCGGCCCTGCCTCACGTTGTCCACGTAAGCCGACCACTCGGCGCTCTTGAGGTCTACCTGGATCAGGCCTGTCTCCTCCAATGCTACCTTGAGCGATTGGGCCACAGCCTCTTCGGTTTCGCCGTAGTGGGTGGGGGAGTACCACAGATCCGTGACCAGCTTCTGGTTCGGACTGTAGCCGGCCTGGGCCAGCAGCGACTTTGCCTTCTCCAGATCGCGTCTGGGAAAGACTTCAGCGTGGCTCCACATGCCCACCGGCACCATGCTATAGAGCGGGTTAGAGGCGTCCGGGAACGCCACGCTCACGAGGGATTCGCGGTCCACGGCCAGGTAGATAGCCTCGCGCACGATACGCTCGCTGAAGGGACCACTCTTGCAGTTGAAGCAGAGGAAGCGAATGCGCATGCCCGGCCCCTCGAGGACCGTCAATTGACTGTTTTGCTTCATGTCTACATAGTCCGTGGGCCGCAACGTCCGCCAAGCGATGTCCACGTCACCAGCCTCGATGGCTGCCCGCAGGGCGGTCGCGTGCGGGAAGTATCGGACGATGATTTTGGCGGTCTTGGGGGGTGTGCCATAGTAGTTTGGATTGGCCTCCAGGACTAGCTGCACGCCACGCTCCCACCTTACGATCCGGTATGGCCCCACGCCGCCGGAGGTGTTACCCTCATCGAGCCTGTCGGCCGGGTAACTTTTGGGGCTGACCGGGGCATACGGCGGCGAGGCCACCAGGAGCGGAAAGAACGCGATAGGCTCCTTGAGCACGAACTTTACCGTGAGGTCATCTACGGCCACCACCTTCTCGACGAACTCCGTAACCAGTATGCTGGGGCCGCCGTTCAGCCGCATCACGCGCTCAATAGACCAGGCGACGGCGTGGGCGTCGCAGGGGGTGCCGTCGTTGAACCGGAGGTCGGGACGCAGCTTGAAGACATAGCCCTTGCCGTCTGGGTCCACCTGGGACATGTCCTCGGCCAGGCCGGGGGCCAGGTCTGCGATGCCGCCGGGCTTATGGACCAGCAGGGTGTCACCGGTGTTGTGAAGGACCTCCCAGGTAGCGATTTCGTAGCTGCCGGCCGGGTCCAGCATGGTTACCTGGTCCGTGGTGCCGATGACTAACTGGCCGGATGGGCCGCGCACCGTTGGGACGGGCGTGCCGGGAGGAGCGAGCGTCGGGAGAGGGGCAGCCGTGGGGACGGGCGTGGTAGGGGGAAGCAGACCGGCCACCGGAACGCCGCTCGCCATCCACGCTGCGCCCAGTCCCCCGCCACAAACGACCAGCGTGCAGCAGCACAGGGCCAGCACCAGCACGGCGGCCAGGACCCACCAGCCACCGTGTCCCTTGCGGGCTGGTGGTGCCACGGACGGTGGAGTCGGGGGGGGCGAGGGCGGAACCGGGGGTGTTTGTGGTTTCGATAACAGCCTGCTCTCCACGTGCCGGTCAATCACCTCACCGCCACATCGCCGGCACCGGCCTTCCGCGTCGGCCTCGACCACGGCGTGGCAGGTGGCGCAGTAACCTTTGGTTGTTATCTCGAACCGGACATGACAGTAACGGCAGACCAGGGCCTCGGCCTTGATCTCCTTTCCACATGCGGGACAGGTCTTGGTCTCGCTGCTCATAGTCAGCCTCCTTTCGACAGACCCTGCCGGTCCCCCCAATCCTGAGAGTCCTGGTCTGCTCTGGCAACACCACTCAGAGGGCCATACCGATCCTCCAACGGGCATCCTCAGGGCATACGCCGCCGTGCGAGAATGCCTGGTGGGTCGGCGTTTTCTGCTCCCTGGTGATGTCGGTCAGGAAACCATCGCGCTCACTGCTCCACGCACCACGTGATGCTATCCACGGCCACGGCCAGCGTCCGCTGGTCCATGGCGTGGCCCACGTACAGGAAGGCATTGCCCGCTGGCGCCAGTTCCAGGGCCGTTCCCGGCGCAGCGCCCTTCACCCCGATGATGGCGTGGGCGCGGTTCTCGGTGCCGCGCAGATCGGCCTGCGCGCCGATGGTCCCCAGAGCGGCCACGGCCTCGGCGGTGAGGTTGCGCCCGCCGTCTATGCGCACGGCCGCCACCACGATGCGCCCGGCCGGGATACGGGCGATGTATTCCGCCAGCAGGCGCGACTCGGCCGGGCTGCCGGAAGTATCAAAGCCGCGCCGATCCAGCACGGCCCCGGTGCGCTCGTCCAGCACCACCAGGTTATAGCCCCGCCGCTCCACGCTGATGTCTTTGTCGGCATCGCGGCCCAGGCCGATGTGGGCAAAGCCGGCCTCGCCGCCCACGCTGTTCACCTTGATGTCCACCGGCGTGTTGACCCCGGTGCTCCCGATGGCGAAATCACCCGGCCAGCGGTCATAGGGCGACTCGGCATAGTCAAACTCGAAGGTGACGACGTTGAGGCCCATTTTCACATAGTCGGCCGGGACGCGCAGCTCATAGGGCGCCCAGCCGGGGCCGAAGGTGATCCGCTGGGGCAAGGCCCGGCCATTCACCCGCACCGTGGCTCGCTGGGCCGGCGCCCCCTCCCAGGTGAACGGCAGGGCAATCAGAGAGAGACGATAGTCACCGGGCAGCCGGGCCGGCAAAAAGACCTGGGCCTGGCGCGCGGCGGCCCAGTTGGCCGAGACGCCGCCCATGTCCTCTTCCCAACTCCAGCCCTCGCCCCGGTACATTTGCGTGGCCGCCTGGCCCAGGTCCACGGTCACGGTGGTCGTGGGCGGCGGCTGGAGCACGCGGTAGGCGCGCACGCCGGCCTCGTCCTCAGAGACGAGTTCCAGGGACAAGACGGACTTGACGTACTCCTCGGTGGCCTGCCAGGTGTCGGCGTAGGGCAGGCGACCGGGAAGCGGCGGGTGCATCACCACGTAGCGGATATCCAGCAGGTAGACCAGCTCGCCGGCCAGGGCCTTGTCAATCGCCTGCTGCTCCGGGCTGACCTGGCGGTACATTTCCAGGTCAATGATGGATCTGATCACCGGCAGCCGGGCGAAATAATCGAACTTGAAGTCCGGGTTGCGCGACGTGTTGCCGCCCAGGATGCGCTTGTGGTGAACCACCTGGTAGTATTGCATCTGCGTCCGCTCCGCGCCCTGCGTGCCAAAGCTGTTGCGCCAGCCCAGGGGCAGTTGGAGGATGGCATAATCATCCGGCTCCGCGCCGATCTTCCAGTAGATGGGCGGGACGCGGGCATCGGTGAGGGGGAGAGGCACAGCCAGGTGCTCGAAGGCGATGGCAGCGGCGAGGACCACGGGGAGCGCGATGCGTAAAACGTCAAACGTCAAACGTAAAACGTCAAACGTGAAACGTGAAACGTGAAACGTGTTGCGCGCGAAGCGTGCGTGCTGCGCGCTGCGCGAGGCCCGCGATCTGTGACCTGCGACCTGCGACATGAGACCTGCGACCTGCGACCTGCGACCTGTGACCTGTGACATGAGACCGGCAACCGCGAAGGCGACCAGCACCCCCAACGCCAGCATCAACGTCAGGCTGAACCGGTTGGGCGTGCGGTTGGCGTTTACGACCGGGATATAATGCAGGAGGATGAACGGCAGGGGCACGGTCACTTCCAGGCCGTCCAGATCAAAGACCTGCCGGCCGCCCACGGTGAGGAGTGGCCCCAATGCCAGCAGCAGCGACGCGATGGCGACCGTGATCCACAGCTTCAACTGTCGGTAGACGATGGCCCCGATGAGGGCCAGCAGGGGCAGGGCATAGCCCAAAAAGACCGTGTGCGTATCCTTGAACTGCAAGTCCATCGCCTGGGCCGCGCCGCCCCAGAAGGGGTGGAGAGCAGTGGGGACGAACAGCCCCAGGGCGTCGGCGGCCAGCCACTCCGCGCCGCCCCAGCCCTTGAGGTTATACGCCTGGGCCTGGGCCATCTCACCCAGGATAGGCACGAGCAGAGGCAGGTAGCCGACGAACGCCACCAGGCCGGCCGTCGCCAGTTGGAGCAGCTTGCGGGCGCAGAGCCGCCGCCACTCAAACAGCAGCACGGCCAGGGTCAGCAAGGCCAGGAACACGCCGAAGGTGTTCTCGCAGAGCAGACAGAGCAGGGCGAAGACGCCGGTCAGGATCGCGTCGCGCCAGCGGCGACCGCAGGGAGTGCGGCGCACCGTCTTGAGCAGGAAAAGCGTGTAGAAGGGTATCCACTCGCTGGAGACCACGTTGTAATGGCCCAGGCTGGCATAGACAAAGCGGCACGAGGCGAAGGCATAGACCATCCCGCCGACGAAAGCGGCCAGGGCAATGTGAAGTGCTCCAGGCGAGTGTGTCACCCGCATTCCCTGCCCGGACCTGGTGGATGTGCCCGGCCCGGCAGGCACATCCCCTGTGAGCGTGGGGGGGTGACCCTCACCCCCGGCCCCTCTCCCTGCGAGGGAGGGAGGGGTATCGTCATGTAGCAAATACCGGCACAGCAGGAACGCGCCGTAGCCGCTCAGGGCGAACGAGGCAATGATGATCAGGTTGCTGATGGTGGGGATGCTTAGCCAGGCGTGGAACGGCAGGGCCACCAGGTCGTTAAAGATGCCCAGGGTGTAGAGGGCCAGGTTCACGCCCAGCGGGTAGAAGGTGAAATCCGTGGTCAAGGGACTCTGGTGCAGGTCCAAGAGCGCGTACTTGAACCACCAGATGTTCCAGAGGAAGGCATACTCATCCACGTTGCGGCCGGGCACGTGGGTATTGAGGTGCAGGACCAGCGGCCACGTCAGGATCAGCGTCGCCAGCAGATACGCGGCCAAAACCGCCACGTGCAGGGTCAGGGGATGGGATCGCAGCCTACACAGGAAGGTCATCATCGCTCCAGCGCCCTCAGCCGGTCAGGGGGTGACCTGAACCCTCCCGCAGGTTAGAACGGCGATGCAGTTGGTCATCGAAGCACGCCTGCGGCGTCTGGTCTGACCATTGCGCCCCAACCTGCGGGAGGGAAGTTACCGAGCAGGTCTATAAGCCGGATTCTGTCCCCCTCCCTGAGGGGTGGTGGTCATCTATCTACGACGCCGGTTGCCCGGCGCCTCCAGCGGCCTACCCGAGGGCGAGGCGGGCCACCTCATCGCCCTCCTATTTGGCCTTGCTCCGGGTGGGGTTTTCCAGGCCAGCCCGGTCACCCGGACTGCCGGTGGTCTCTTACACCACCGTTTCACCCTTACCCGCAGAGGTGCCCTGGCACCCCCCGCTGGCGGTATGCTTTCTGTGGCACTATCCGTCGGGTCACCCCGCCTGGGCGTTACCCAGCACCCTGCCCTGTGGAGTCCGGACTTTCCTCGCGCGAGAGACTCGCCCGCGACCACCCGACCTGCTCAGCACAAGTATAACCGGCCCGGGGTCGAAAGTCAAATCCCTGCCGACCGGCCTGCCCCCTACTTGACATACCCGGCGCAACCGCTTATACTTCAGCACATGAAAACCCGAACCAGGTCTGCGACCCGTCGTTTCGCGCCCGCAACCGCGCCGCCCACCAGCACCGAACCAGCGAATGGACGAATGGGCGAATGGACGAATGGGCGAATGGGCGAATGGGCGAATGGGCGAATGGACGAATGGACGAATGGGCGAATGGGCGAATGGACGAATGGACGAATGGACGAATGGACGAATGGACGAATGGACGAATGGACGAATGAACAACCCACAATCCGCATTCCCCATTCCGCATTCCGCATTCCGCATTCCCCATTCCGCATTCCCCATTCCGCATTCCCCATTCCCCACGCTACGCGCGCATTCCACCCGGAGGTCCACCATGCCCTTCCAACTCACCCTCACCGTGGCCGACTACCGCGATGATGCCGCCTGGCGCTGGGTCCTGACCGACGCCGCCGGCCGCTTCCTGGCCGACCACGAGGTGGCCCTGGACCCGGCCGACCCGCTCTACCCGGCCTTCGTGGACCCGCCCGGCTATCTGGCCTATTACGCCGACGTGCGCCCGGCTGAGGACCTGCTGGCCGAACTGGGCGCGTGGCTGGGCGATCAAGTCTTCGGGGCCGTGGGCCAGAAACTGCTGGCCTACGAACAGTCGCCGGCCTGCGTGGTCCAGGTGCGCGTGCCGCCCCAGGCGCAGGACCTCCTCTTCCGCCCCTTCGAACTGGCTCACCTGGACGGCAAGCCCCTGGCCGAGCGAGGCCTGCGTCTCATCTACACCGTGGCCAGACCCGAAGGGTTTGCGCCTCAAAAAGCGGCTCCGAGCGGGTTTGCGACCCGCGTTTCGCCGACCTTGCGCATCCTGGGCGTCTTCAGCCTGCCCCGCGACGCCACCCCCCTCAACCTGCGCCAGGAACGCCGCCGGCTCCAGCAGTTGGTGCGCCACTTTGTGCAGGCCCGGGGCCGGGCCGTGGAGCTGCGCCTGCTGCAATACGGCGCCACTCGTCAACTCCTGGCCGACACGCTGCAAGAGGCCCCCGGCTGGGACCTCATCCACTTCTCCGGCCACGGCCGGCAGGGCGAGCTGATCCTGGAGATGCCCGACGGCCGCCCGGACCCCATCACCGCCGACGAGCTGGCCGACCTCCTGCGCCCGGCCAGGGAACACCTCAAGCTCCTGGTCCTCTCCGCCTGCTACTCCGGCGCCGCCGACGTCCGCGCCGCCCGCGCCCAGATCGGCCTGCCCAACCCACCCAC
>DAOTYG010000291.1:0-5309 GCA_034435155.1 Anaerolineae bacterium
CGCCGCCCCCCGCGCTGTGCCCGATGAGGTAGATGGGGCCACCCGTACCTGCGCTCAGGTTCAGCACATAGTTTGCGAGGTCAACCCGCCCTCCCTCTACGGAGAGGTTGTTTGCGGTGTAAGCCTTGTAGTGAACATGCTGGACATAGGTTTTCCCCGTCTCATTCTCATTGTCATCGTACCCCTTGCCAGTAGCCCATGTTAACCAATCGCCATGACCCACCTTACCATCGCCGTTATAATCACCAATCTGGTTCAGGAGGCGGCCTTCCATCGCCCTGAGATAGGGGACCCAGAACTTCTCCTTGATGTCACCGCCCTGAGCAAGGACAATATGGATGCGCAGCGTGTCCTGCCACCCGTTTCCTTCTGCAGGATCGTACACATGTCCTGTAGGATCGATGTACTTGAGCGGGTTATTGAGCACGTAGGCGAAGCGGTTGAGGGCCTGGGGGTTGCCGGGTTGCGGCACCACCGGGTCCGCGCTGAGGAAGCGGCCCAGGGTGGGATCGTACCTACGGCCTGGCCCCATAATAGAGCAAGCTGGTGGAACTGTCAAGCCGCTGGACATCAGTCCGCAGTCCGCAGTCCGCAGTCCGCAGTCATGCGGGAGGGGGCCACACGGTTCTGGGTCTTGGTGCGTGGCGGGTGCGTCTGGCTGGCGGAATACGACAGCGAATTGGGAATGCAACGAATGGCGGGCAGGGTGATTCGTTGGTTTCCCCATTAGTTGTTGTGACGGCGGGCAAAGGGGAAGCTGGCCGGGAGGGCCGGCCCGTCTCCTGGGTACTGCCTGGCTTTATCTACTTAACTGTCAGCAAACCCCTCCCATTTGATAGGAGCGCTGGGTCCCGGAAACCCATCCCAACTGTTCTTATAGTCTTCCACAGACATGGGAACGTAGTAATAAATGTACCAGACTTCATCCGTCCGGCCCGGTTCCTCATCACCCAGACCTTCAACCGTGAGACCTTTTGTAGGATAGCACAACTTTCGGAATGTAGGCCCGTGAACCTTTGGAAGCCCTGGCCGGTCGTTCGGTCTCTCGTAGACGATTTCAGGGGCACCAAGCTTTGCAACTACATCCCCCAGCGTGTACTGCAAGTCGCCCATTGCTCGGTTGATAACGATCATCTGTACTATGTGGTCATCGAAAGCAAAGAGAAACCAGTGCGTTCGCTCGATGGTACCTGGTACCTGGTAGTATATAACCTCAAGATCGCCTTTGGCGCGATCATAGCCCGGGGGAAAACCGAAAAGCGCCGTAGTCTCGCGATAATCCGGCTGCCCATATAGCTGTATAACTTGTTCTCTGGTCGTTTGACCAGCAACAACACCCGCCGTATCAGGGAGACCCGGGAAGGGACGCGACACTGGGTCGTCCCCTGGGTAGTATCTCCCCCACCTATTGCGATACTCGTCCAAAGTCATGGGCACAAAATACAGGATACCTACTGTCCTCGGCACTACTCTTACGAACGCAACCCCACACCTTGGATAGAGCTCGACGGTCGCTGTGGTAGAACCCTCCTGATGCTCGCGCTCACTTTCAGGTTCATAGCTGTAACAACGAATACACTCGCTCTGAACTTTTCCCTGTTCGCCATTCTCACTCTCAACGTAGAGCATGTCCACGATCCCATCTCGGATGATGACTCGATAGAAAGTATCTGCAAAACTGTCGTACGGAAAGTAGTGCAGGCTTTCCAGATTATCCCATACCTTGATCGTGTTCGGCTCACCCAAGATCTGAAGAACCTCTTGTTTGCTCGTTTTACCAGGGGTAATGCCGTGCCAGGTGGGAGGGGACCACAGAGCACAAGTAGGGGAAGCCACTATGGTTGGTGAGGCTTCTGGCGTTGTCGCGATAGCAGAAGGGCTTGGTGTAGTATGTTCACAGCCGAACCCCCAAACTGCTGGGAGGATCATGGATGCTATCAGAAATAGAAACGCACTCTTGCGCTTCATACTGTCCTCCCCTCCTAATAATCGTAGCTGTCGTAGGGGAAGAATTCCCTACGTATAAGGTCAACTCTCATCGGGGAAACAGCTTGAAGTCGGGCGCGAGCATACATGTAGAGAGAAACAGCAACTGCTTGATCCTCAGTGGGGTTTGTATTCCCATACTCCATGTACATTGAGGTTGAAGGGTAAGGATGTTTCTTGTTTGACCATCCTGTGAACTCCCTGATGTCTGATTTCCATCCCAGTTGTCCGCCATAACTACCCTGGACTTGGGCGAATGCCTCAGAATCGGATCGTTTTTGCCCGTTTTTGCCCGTATGCTGGTAAGGATGAACCAACTCATGGCTTATAAGGACCCGAGATCCTGTATCTAGAGATAGTCCAGCGACCCCCACGATATAGTCTGGATCGAAAGCGTTGTTGTAGATAATGATAGTACCTACACCTGCGGGACCATAGGAACTCCTGTATTCACCAGATGTCCACTCGTCCTTGCTCTTTTTTCGCACCACTTGTCTCAATGCATCGCGGCCGATCTTGTACATTGGAAAGTCATCCATTGCTTGGCGGAGACACGTGAGCTCAGATACTGACCATTCCGCATCCTCAGAGACAACGGAGACCCCATAGGTTTTCTTGATCCCAAAGATGATCTGTGCTTTCGCATCGGGATCAGTATACTGCCAATCTTCGTTGTCATAGTAGCCAGTGGGGTCAATGTATCTGAGGGGATTGTTACGGACGTAAGAGTAGCGGTTCAGGTTTTGAGGATCGCCGGGTCGAGGGACGATGGGGTCCGCGCTGATGAACCGGCCCAGCAGCGGATCATAGAAGCGGGCCCCGTAGTCATACAACCCTATTGTACCCTCTTCAAGCTGGCCTGTAAAGCGGCGGTTGGTGGGGGTGGCGCCCCAGGTGTAGCGGGTCTCGCCGTAGGCTTTGTAGCGCAGCTCGGCCACCTTGCTGCCGCTGCTGTCCACGGTGAGGGCGGTGGAGCCCAGGTGGCAACAGACCTGACGGGCTGGACAAACCCGTCAAGGTCTACGCTGGATGGGGAGGATGGCAAAGAAGCCGGCCGCCGGCCGGCTTCCCTTGGGGCTGCCAGATGGGAACGGCGCGGGTGGTGACGGGTGCAAGCCTCCCCTAATACGGGAACAACCGATCCAACCAGGAGCGTTGCAAAGGAATCTTCCGAACGACTTGATCTGTCGTGGGATCAATGACGACGACGTACATTTCGTTGTCACGGGTACAGCTGTCGAGATCATAACGAAGATAGGCCTTGAACCCATGAACGACGTATATCTTCCCGTTGGGCGCGGTCGCTATACGATGATATGACCCTGAGCCTGGCCCATTTGATTCAGGAGGCAGTGGAATGGTCTTCGTGACTCGTCCTACTTCTACATTGACCACCGAGATATAGTACTTACATTCCTTACACTCCAACCCGCCACCATAGTGCAGTAAGTAAATCCGCCTATCAGGCACAGTGGTCATTCCGATAATGAAGTCGGATGGAACCGAAATCTGACCGATTGCCCGGTCCGTCTCTGGATCGAGGATCAGCACCCCGTACTTCCCCTCGTGATAATAGGCCACATAGACTTTGCCGTCAGGAGCCAAGACTGCGTGTTTGTAGTAATGCTCAGGGATATTGGCAACTTCCCCGGTTACAGTGCAGGTCTTTGTATTGAACGTCCAAACGTGACCTGCTCCGGCAACGTAGGCCTTGACGTCGCCAAGAAAAACCATACTTTCCACCAAATCAGGGAAAGGTATGCTTTGAGTGACTTGATCTGTGTTGGTATCAATGACCTGTATCCCATCCTGGAAAGCACCCCCTGTGAGGAGGAACGCCTTATGCTCATAGAAACACATACCAGCCACGTCACTAACATCAGTGGAGATAGTGATCACCGAAGTCGTCCGCCAGGCTCCTTTTTCCACCACTTCGACGACATCGGACCCATTGGCCCACGCAGGGAAGGCATATACTTTGCCGTTGGGTGCGACCGCGATCCCCGAGCTGGCATTCCTCAGCTTGATCAATCCACGCAACTGGTCTGTCTGGCTATCAATGACCCAGACGGAACTACCGGGGATCCAAAAGAGCAGACCCGCCTGCCCGGGATCACTCACATAGAGTGCGCCATCAGGACCCACCGCGATATCCGTAGGGCTCCCGCCGCGTCTGTTCTGTTCTGCCCACCAACACCACAAAAGCGAACTACTTAGCAGGACAAGCGAAGCGAGTAGCCCAGTTACAATGAAGATGATCATCCGGCGACGTGGCGTTTTCGGACCAACTGGCATAGGCATTCAGCTTCTCCATTTTCTATCTCAAAGCATTGTGATCCCAAAGGAACTGGAAGGAACCACTACCCCCTGGTTTCTCCACCACATAGGCATGCGCTCCGCGAGGATCCCACCTGCTTGGTCGCCCCGGCCCTCCCGGAATGGACCAGTGGGGGATGGTATCAATCTGACTATGATTGCAGAAACTCTCGGAGTAGCTGACAGTGACCACCGTTATCTTTTGATCTTTTGCCCACGTGCCAAGGCTAGTTAGTCTATCATAATACACCATCTCAGGTAATTCCCCTTTGCGCTCTTCCCGTGCCTCGTATCGCTGAAATCCTACTAATGATTCGGGAGTTTCCAAGGGCGCGTCAAGAATAGATGCACTCTTGATGCCTTGCTGGGGAGCACTTATACCGCTTGTCCCGGTCTTGAGTCCCACAAGGTACTCCATCACTACGGCTCCACCCATACTATGCCCAATGAGATGTATCCCTCCGCCGGGGAACTTGTCGGCCCACTTCTGAATCTTTGCGTCGTTCTGTAACCACCTGGAAAGATCTTGCGCAAATTCTCCTGCTTTACCTGTCGTAGCATAGTTGGTATAGCCGACATGCGCTTCCTTCCAATCGCTCCACTCCTTTGATTCGATATTGTAGCCCCACTGTATTCCCAACCAATTCACGAAAGCATCCCACCACTCCTTGTTAAAATCTCCTCCTTGCACAAACACGTAGAAGTCGTTTGGGTCATGCCCAGTGGGGTCCACGTACCGCAGCGGGTTATTCAGGCAATAGCTATACCGGTTGAATGCCTGTGGGTTGTCCGGGTTGGGCACCACGGTATCCGCGCTGATGAACCGGCCCAGCAGCGGGTCATAGAACCGCGCGCCGTAGTCATGTTAGTATGTTAACACCAGGTTCGAGGGATGTTCCGTCAGAGCTAAAACTCCCCACTCTGGACAAAGACAAAACTCACCAGTTGTGGTAAAATCTTCCCAGGTACCAAAGAAAGGAGGTAACCAGGATGAAAAGTCTGTGGGA
>DAOTYG010000292.1:0-12415 GCA_034435155.1 Anaerolineae bacterium
GGGTGGGCCGGGTGGGGCAGGCGAAGGCAGTGCCTTCGCTTACCCGTGGTCGCCGCCGCGAGCATGGACATCTCGCTTTTGCCAGAATGGTCTGGACAAGGAGCTGACCTTGAGACATTATCGGCTATCCCGGTTCCTGCTGGTGGCCCTTCTGGTCACCCTGCCCGGCCTGGCCTTGGGCCAGCCCGCGCCGACGGCGGGCGGTCCGGCCCTGGTCTATGTGCCCTTGCCCACCGCCGCAGCGCTGGTTCGCTTTGAAGACACCGGCCTGCCGCCTTATGCCCGCCTGTACGGGGCAGAAGGGGCTTACCTGCTGGCCGGCGCTGACCCGCCCGGCCTGCGTCGCCTGAACAAGGCTGGCCTCTCCCCCCGCCTCCTCGACCCTGACACAGCCGGGGCCACTTACTATCTGGTCTATCCCCGGCCCGGCCAACCCCGGCCGGACCTGGCCCTCTACGGGCGCGTGCTCCTGGACGATGGTCACGCCGTGATCATGCGGGCTATTCCCCAGGAAGCCGCCTCTCTGGCCCGGTCTGGCCTCGCGTTGCGGCTGCTCACGCTGGACCCCAAACCTCTCCACCCCCGGCCGGTCGCCGCCCTGCCCCGGGTCAGCGCGCCGGACCCGCTGGTCCAGACCCTGCTGGATCAGGTCCAAAGCAGCACTCTCTACCAGTATGTGGGGGACCTCAGCGGCGAGTGGGCCGTCCAGATCGGCGGCAACCCCTACACCATTCGTACCCGGCATACCTACAGCGGCGAGCCAATCCAGAAGGCCCTCCAATTCGCCGGGCAACACCTGGCCGACCTGGGATTGACCGTGGAGTACCACCAGTGGGGCGGTTCCACCTATCCCAACATCATCGGCGAACGGCGAGGGACAATCAACCCCACCGACATCTATATCATCTGTGCCCACCTGGATGACATGCCCGGCGGCACGGTGGCCCCCGGCGCCGACGACAATGCCAGCGGGGCGGCGGCTGTCCTGGTGGCGGCAGACATCCTCGCCCCCTATCAGTGGGGTTGCACCCTGCGTTTTGCCCTGTGGACCGGCGAAGAACAGGGCTTGAAGGGCAGCGCTGCCTACGCCAAACGCTGCTACCAGCGCGGCGAGAATATCCGGGGTGTCCTCAACCTGGACATGATCGCCTGGGATTCCATCGGCGGACCGGACCTGGACCTCCATGCCGATCAGGCTGGCGTGCCCGCCTCGTTGCAACTGGCGCAACTCGTGGTGGAGGTAGTGGCAGCTTATGACCTGCCCCTCGTGCCCCATGTCATACCCAACGGCATCCGGGCCAGTGACCAGGCTTCCTTCTGGGATTACGGCTACCCGGCCCTCCTGGGGATCGAATACTATTCAGGCGGCGACTTTAACTCCCACTATCATACCACCAGCGACCGGCTCATGTATCTTAATCTGCCCTACCTGACCGCCTGGACCAAAGCCGCCGTGGGCACCTTTGTCCACCTGACCGACTGTCTGATCACCACCACCTGCGAGCCACTGACCCAGGTGACGCTGGCCGGGCCAAACCCTGGCCCGCCATGGACGGGTGAGCCGGTCCAATTCCGCGCCGATCTGGAGCCAGACCAGGCCACCAAACCTTACACGTACACCATTTATGCCGCTGGGGAAGCAGTGGGGGTAACCCAGATCAGCAGTGATGATCCCCTGACTTTCAGCTATACCTTCAGTGCTAACGGCACCCACATTATTGGTTTTGAAGCCTGGAACTGCGATCCGCACTCCCCGATCAGCGACACCATCATGGTCGAAGTTATCGCGCCCTTTTCCCTGTATCTGCCCCTGTTATGGAGATAAGCCAGCCCCCACTGCTTTGGACCTGACAACGGGTCTCACACCACAAGGAGTAGAGGCTTTAGCCGGTTGTGACCACAAAGTATGGCCCGCCTGAAGGCTCGACTCCAGAGTTGCAAGTCCAACACCGGTGAGGGGTGGCTTCATTTGTCCCTCTCGATAAAGGCTTGACGCCGGGCTTGTCAGAGCTTTCAGCCTCTACCAACCTCTCGCCGCTTCCTCGATGGGAAAGGACGGCGCGATGTCTACCGGCACTTCCACGCTCTCCAGGGCCTGCACAACGGCCGCTGGTAACTGACCATAACGGGCCAGAAACACCTGGGCGCGGTCATAGTCGCCGGCGGCCTCCACCGCCAGCAATTCACGGGCCAGGTTGCGGTAGCCGGTGCGGAGGCGGTCCGGGTCCACCCGAAACCGGCCGGTTGGGGCATCCTGGCGCAAGACGCCGGCCTCGCTCAAAAAGTTGTACTCGACTGCGCTGGCGATGGCATAGACATAGGTGGCCCCCACACGAATAGCCCGGAACGCGCCCACCAACGAGGCGATAGCCCGGGCCAGGTCCTGGTCTGGGGGCAGCACCCCTTGTTCCGCCAGTACCTGAGCACAGTAGAGGCCCACCACGGTGGCCTTGGCCTCTTCCAGCGGCGAGTACAGGTCACGCAGGGCCACGCTCACGGCCACAGCCCGACCATCAGGCCCTGTCACCTGAGCCGGTCCCAGACCGTGAGCCAGCTCGTGCAGGAGCACGGTCTCGAAAGAGGCGTCAAAGTTGAGGAGGGGCAACTGGTCCGGGGCCAGCAACCGCTCGGCCAGGGGCCGGGTGAGATGCTCAAACTTGGCCTGCCCCACATTTCGTAACATTACTTTTTTGGATCCCTTCAGCGCGCGTACACGCTCATCGTTGGGCAGGGCAAAGGCGGTGGCCGGCGGGCACTTGCGACCCCAGCCGGCAGCGTAAACCTGGTTCACCACCGTGATAGGCGAGGCCGCCCCCCGCTGGGGTCGCGGATAATCGGCCAGTGCAGCCAGGTGTTCTTCCAGGGCCGGGAGGCGTGCGGTCCAATCGGCCAGGGCCGCGCTGGCGGCCGCGTCGCGCACGGTCAGATAGCTCTGGAACGCCGCCTTGTAGCCGAAGAGCCTGTCAGCATAAACCTCGTAAGGGCCGATGACCACCTCGATACAGTTGTCATGGACATCCATCCAGTCTATGTCGGACTGGATATAATCGTTGGAGCGAAAGGCGGCGGCCCGGGAGCGCAGGTAGCGCGCTTCCGACTCGTTGTCTATGAAAGTGGCGGCCTCTTCCAGAAGGCGCGCGGCTGGTTCCAGCCATTCGGCATAGGCCACGCTGTAGGGTACAGCTATCAGCCTGTCTCCGTCACGCCGGATCACGGTGAAATAGCTCTCCAGGGCCTCGCGGTCGGCCGGGTGAGCGGCGAGCCAGGCGATGAACTCCTCCCGGGTCAGGTCCGGCGGATAGAAACCGGCCCCCAGGGGCCAGGGGGCGTTCCCGGCGAATGGGGCGTGGTCGTCCAGCCGGTCCCAGGCGGTGTTCATGATCTGGAAGTAGCGATAGACGGCCCGGCCCTCGTCATCCGTGGCGGCGGCCAGCCGGTCACGGAGGGCCGGCACATCCGGCCCCATCTGCCGTAAATAGACCTGGTTGATCAGGTCTGAAGCGGCGATGAGGCGTTTGAGGGCCTGTCTATCGCCCGGGGTCAGGAGCGTCTCGTCAAAGGTCAGCGTGGTGGGCACGACGCGGGCCAGTCGTTGATGGATGTTCATAGCCTCTCTCTCCAGATGCACATCGCCAATTCAGGCAGCCAGGGTTTCCAGGAGAGCGCGCTCGTAAACCTCATAGGCAGGCCGACCAAAGAGGACAAAGCGCACCAGTTCGATCTCTGGATGCCCGCTCAGGTAATCAATGACGGTGCGCAAGGCGATGCGGGCGGCCTGGTCCAGGGGGTAACCATAGGCCCCGGTGCTGATGGACGGGAAGGCCAGGCTGCGGATGCCGTGCTGGGAGGCCAGCTCCAGGCTGCTGTGGTAGGCGGAGGCCAGGAGCAGCGCTTCGCCGTGTTGGCCGTCCCGGTAGACCGGGCCGACGGTGTGGATGACATATCTGGCGCGCAGGCGATAGCCTTTGGTGAGGCGGGCCTCGCCGGTGGGGCAACCACCCAGGGTGCGGCACTCTGCCAGTAGCTCTGGCCCGGCAGCTCGATGGATGGCCCCGTCCACCCCGCCGCCACCCAGCAGCGAGTTGTTGGCCGCGTTAACGATGGCCTCCGTATCCTGCATCGTGATGTCGCCCTCCACCAATTCCAGGGTGGATTCGTTGATCGTGGTTTTCATGGGGTTCTTACCTCCGTCGCGTAACTGTCTACCCTCCCGCAGGTTGGGGCGTTTTCTAACCTGCGGGAGGGTACATGGTCATTAGATTGGGCTGCACCGAAAAACCTCCCTGGGAGGTGCCCCAGGAGGAAGCGGCCCAGACCCAGGAGCCGGGGCCAGAAGCCGATCTACCAGGTCGCCGTAGCGAGAGCCAACAGCAGTAATGTGCAGCTCCCGTTTGGTCTTGCCGATCACGGATAGCTCGATCAAGAGATGTTCGGGGGGCAGGGCGGCCAGGGCCTGGCCGGGCCACTCGACCACGGAGACGCCGGCCCCGTAAAAGTACTCGTCCAGCCCCAGGTCCAGGACCTCCTGAACCCCGGTTACCCGATACAGGTCAATATGATAGAGCGGCAAACGCCCCCCTGGGTACTCATTGACCAGGGTGAAAGAAGGGCTGGTGACCCGGCGGGTGATCCCCAGCCCCCGGGCAATACCCTGGGTCAGACACGTCTTGCCGGCCCCGAACTCGCCGGCCAGCAGGATCACGTCACCAGGACGCAATAACTGGCCCAGACGCGCTCCCAGGCGCTGCGTCTGCGCCACGCTGTGGCTGATGAAATCCAAAACCTGCGGTCCGACCACGCCCACCACCGCTATCGCTGCCCCTCCTCGATGGTCAGGAAAAGCTGAATCCGAGGCTTGTTCACGATCACCACCGGCGTATCAAAACGGCGCCGGGGATCATACAGATAGTAGATCTGTGGGTTGGTGATGGGCACAAAGGCATAGGAGATGACATCCAGGATGCTGCGCAGTTTGGTGCCCCGGCTCAGGTGCATATTCCCATGGATCTCAAAGCCGGGCAGGGTGGCGATCACATTGTAGCGTTGTTTGGGGACGAATTTGCTGCTGCGGTCCCGGATCGTCTCTGGTTCCGGTTCGTTAAAGGGGATAGCGCACAGGATGGTGCTCTTGGTCACGCGCAGGGTGGTAGCGGACAGGGGGGCAGGCAAGGGGAGCAAAAGCCGATTGAGCCTGACCTGGGTCAGCTCGACGATGGATTCGTGGGGGTTATTCAGCACATCAGTCACACGTTGACCCCGGGGCACTTCCAGGAGACCTTGGGCCACATGCTCAGAAGTGAAAAGCTCCACCTGCACGGCCAGGGTCGGGCTGAGATCGGCTAACAGACTCATGGTCACCTCCCGTCTTCATCTGCACTTACGAGCTTATTATAGCATACCCGCCGCCTGGATGCTACCAGTCCAGAGACACGGTGCCAATGCGCCTGCGACTACCTGGCGACTGCAAATAACTATGTGGATATTGTCGCTTGCGCTCGCCAGTTATTTGGAGTAGAATAGTAACCACTCGCTCCTTATCCCCGGGGGTTTGGCGACGGCAGAGCCGTCGCCAAACCCTGAGAACTTGCGCGAAGCGGCGGGTCATACTCCCTATCCAGCCCCCGGCCCAGTCCGGCCTGGGCCGGGGGCCGGACTGGGTGGGCTGGGGGGCACCGCCTGGAGCGACATTTTCCATCATCCCTACCGAACGGAGTGACCATACTATATGACCGAACAGCAAGATACGTTCCTGGCGGAACTGCAAGCCTGTGAGTGCGACCCGGAACAGGTTGAAGTGGTGGCTTTTCACATCGCTGTGCGCCAGGTTCAGTTGGAGGTGGCGGCTCACCTGCCGCCGCGTCAGGAGGTGCTTCAGCCCGGCCCGGCCTTCGCCAACGGCGTGCCCCTGTTGCCGGTGGACCGCCTGCGCCTTGAACCGATGTTGTTCGACCAGGCGTTTGAGCGGATAGCCGCCCTGGTGGCGGAACGCCGACCCCAGTGGGCCATCGCCACGGATATTCCGCCTCTGGCCCTGGTGGGCGAATGGTATCGCCGGGGTGGGTTGCCGGAGCGAACGCTCTCGCTGGTGATGCAACTGGCCCTGCATCCATTCCTGGAGCGCGAACAGCTCGACGCGCCGGACGTGGACCTGAACCAATGGTGGCGTGGCTGGTGTCCTATCTGCGGCGGGCTGCCTTCGTTTGCGGCGCTCCGGCCGCCCGGTGGGGAACGGACCTTGCTATGCCCGCGCTGTTGGGCGCAATGGCCGTTTTCCAGGGTGATGTGCCCTTTCTGCGGCGAGGATAATCCCGCGCGCCTGGGCTACTACCCCAGCGCGGACAACGTTTATCGTCTATATGTCTGCGAATCTTGCCGGGGCTATCTCAAGACCGTGGACTATCGCGAGTTAGCCGAGCCGCTCAGTATGCCAGTGTTAGATGTTCTGACGACAGACATGGACCTGGCGGCGGTCAGCCAGGGTTACCAGGAACGCGGGGGGCAGCTCGCCTACTGGGCGCGCCAGGTCAACTCTGGCCCCCCACCGGCGGGGACGCTCAAACCGACCGCATAGACGGTCAGCCAGCGGTTTACGCCCCTCAGGTGCGGTTCACTTCCCGTCTTTGGAGGCGTGCTCTTCTACATCGGACTATAGGTTATCAACCATGACCACGCTGAAAATATCGCTCTTGGGCGGATTGCGTTTGTCGTGGGGAGAGCAACCCTGGCCCGTTCCATCGTCGCCCCGGCTGACCTCGCTGCTGGCCTTTTTGCTGCTGCACCGCCACCAGTCCATCTCCCGCGACGAACTGGCAGAACGTTTGTGGCCGGACAGGCCCGCAGTCGAAGCGCGCGCCAACCTGCGTCGTCACCTCCACCTGTTGCGGCAGGCTTTGCCGCCGGGCGAGTGGATTCTGACCAACCGCGAGACGGTGCAGTGGAACCCCGCCGCCGATCTCTGGCTCGACGTGGAGGCGTTCACGCGCAGCGCGCAGGCCGGCGGGGAGTGCGAGCCATGCCTGGAGCTGTATCAGGGCGACCTGCTGCCTGAGCTGTACGACGATTGGCTCATCCCCGAACGCGAAAAACTGGCCGCTTTGCTCTTGCAGGCCCTGCAACGCGCCGTCGAGCAGTGCGCCGGGCAGGGCAAGTATGCCAGCGCGCTGCGGTACGCGCAACGGCTGCTGGTGTACGATCCCCTGCACGAAGAAACCCATCGCATGGTCATGCGCCTGGCCTACCTGGCCGGCGACCGTCAGGCCGCGCTGCGTCAGTTCGAGGAATGTCGAGACCTGTTGCGCCGCGAACTGGATGTGGACCCCATGCCGGCCACGCTGGAATTGCAGCGAGCCATCCTGGAGGGTCAGCCGGTGACCCGGCCGGCCCAAGAGCCGCCCGGCACCGCGCTCGATTTACCCGCGCGTGAGCCGGCGGCGACTGCAGCGCCGGCCATCGTGATTCCGTCCATTCGAGCACAGCGTCGCCGCTGGCCGCTGGCGCTGATCGGCGCGGCGGTGGTCATCTTCATGTTCGTCCTCTTGCTTTTACTTCACTCGCTGCGCTCGCCGCAAAGCCCCGCCGCGCCCCTGGTCATCAGCGGGCCGGCCGCGGTCCAGGACACGTGGATCACCGAAGCCTTTCCCAACGACACCTACTGGCCCGACGACCCTGACCGCACGCCGCATCATCGCTACACCCGCGCGCACCTGCAATACTATGACCGCCACGCCCTGGATCGCATCCTGATCCGCTTCGACCTGAGCGCCTTGCCGCCCGACGTCCAGATCCAATCGGCCACGTTCGAAATCCACCTGGAGACCTGGCTGGCGTTGGAAAGCAGCAAGCCGGTCACCCGGCCGTTCCCCGCCGCGGTCAGTGTGTTCCAGGTCACGCGCGCCTGGCAACCCGAGCAGGCCACCTTCAACGGGGCCGCTGTGGATCAGGCGTGGGCGCAGCCCGGCCTGGCGCCGGGCGCGGATTTCATCTCGCCGCCGCTGGACACGCAATCCATCAACGGCACGGCCTGGCTGGTCTTTGACGTCCGGCAGGCCGTCTCGGAATGGCAACGCCATCCCGATAGAAATTACGGGCTGGTGATGATGATGACCGAAGCGCCGGAAGACATGGCGCACTATTGGGTAGATATGACCGACGCGGCGGCCCCCCATCTGCGGCCCGTGTTGCGCATCACCTGGCATTGACATGCTGCGCATCTATCTGCTGGGCGGCCTGCGCGCCACCGTGGATGACCAGCCACTCCCGATTCCAGATAGCCCCGGCCTGGCGGGACTGTGGGCCTTTCTGTTGCTGCACCCGCGCCGCCCGCTCCATCGCAGTCAGGTGGCGTTCACCCTGTGGCCCGACGTCAGCGAAGACAAAGCCCTGGCGCACTTGCGGCGTTGCCTCTACCACTTGCAACAACTGCTGCCGCCCGCTCCCGCCGACCACCCGTGGCTGCTGATCGAGGGCCGCACGCTGAGTTGGAACCCGGACGCCGACGCCTGGCTGGATGTGGACCAGTTCCGGCGCGATTGTGCGGCCGACGCCATCGCGCCGCTGGCGCAGGGCCTGGCGCTCTATCGCGGCGACCTGCTGCCCGGCCTGGTGGGCGACTGGCTGCCAGCGGAACGCGCTCGCCTGCGCCTGGAGTATCTGGAGGCGCTGGAGCGGCTGATCGCGCTCCAGGCGGCGGACGGCGACTATGCGGCGGCCCTGACCGCTGCTCAAGAGTTGTTCCGCCAACAGCCCTACAGCGAGGCGGCGCTGCGCTGGTGCATGAGCCTGCGCTATCTCGCTGGCGACCGCGCCGCCGCCCTGCGCCAGTACAACGAGTTCACGGCGCGTCTGGAACAGGCCGGCCAGATCTCGCCGGAGACGGCGGCGCTGCGCGAACGCATCGCCGCCGGCGCCGAACTGCCGCCGCTGGCCCGCAAATCGCCCCCCGCCGTTCAGCCCGACGTGCCCCTTGCGCCCGCCACGCCAGACCGCGCGGTCCGCCGGGGATTCCGCTGGACGGTTCTGGCTCTGGCCGCGTTGTTCGCGCTGGCCGGGGCGGTGATCTGGATCGAGCGGCCGTTCCATCCACGCCAGACGTTGACCCTCGCCGGCCCCCAGCTTGTCCAGGATACGTGGATTTTGTCTTCCGTGCCCGACGCGACCGGCGCAGGCGACCTCGACGCGCCGTGGCTGTACGTGGACCTGCACGACGGACGCGGGCTGGTCAATCCACGCGCGCCGTTTGCCCGCTATCCCGCCGCCCGGCTGAACCTGGCCAACGTCATCATCAGCGACGCCCTGCTCCGTTTCGACCTGGGCCAGCTCCCCGCGCACGGCCGCGTGGAAAGCGCGCGGCTGAACCTGTACCTCGAAGCGGACAATCTGTGCCCCAGTCGGCAGGGCTGGCCGCCCGTGACCCTGGCCGCCTATCGCCTGCTGCGCGCGTGGGATGCGGACACGGCCACGTTCAGCCATCCGTGGGCCGAGCCGGGCCTGCGCCCCGGCAGCGATTATGACCCCTCGCCGGTAGACCGGCAGGCGGTCTTGGGACCCGGCCCGCTGACCCTCGACCTGACGGCGGCCACGGCCCCCTGGCGGAGCGGCCAGAATTACGGCCTCGTGCTGATGGTCGTCGAAGCCCCGGCCGGCTGTTCGCCCTACTGGATGGACACTGTCGAGCACCCCGACCCGGCCCGCCGCCCTCACCTCGTCATTCGATACCGCTAACGAGACCCTAAAGGTCTTCAAGACCTTTAGGGTCTGTCCTTCTAACGAGACCCTAAAGGTTTTCAAAACCTTTAGGGTCTTTTGCCCTTCGGACGCTTTTTGAACGCTTTTCGGACGGTCATTGTGCTATGATAGGGCCATGACTGAGACCCAAAGCCCGTCCCAATTGACTTTCCGCCCGGTTTTCATCGTGCGATTGTGGTGGGAACCTGATGAGGCCACATCCAACGCCGGCGAGTGGCGCGGCGCCGTCGAGCTGTTGGGCGCAGACAAGAAATTCTACTTTCGCGAGCTATCGCAGGTGAGCGAGATCATCGCCGCCGCGCTCGGCGAGACAGGTGCAAAATGACCCGCGCGAAGTGCTCTGGCGTTTTAAACCGAGCAGTGGCTCAGGCTTCAGCCTGCGCAGCGAGCAGCGCGGCCAGGCGCGGCACGTCCTCTCCGCACGTTGATCATTCACCATCGAACCACTAATTCAATTCTCATTAAGGAGGTCCTGCGATGCCCAAACAACATACCATCATCACCACCCTGGCCCTGGCCTTACTGGTGCTGGCGTTGGCCGGCGGACCCAGCCTGGCCCAAACCCCCTCCCCACCCTCCTATGAGGGGGAGAGCAGGATGGGGGCAGGTTCTCCCCTCGGCACAGCCTTCACCTACCAGGGGCAACTCAAGCGCGACGGCAATCCCGTCACCGGCGCCTGCGACTTCCAGTTCGGCCTCTACGACGCCGCCAGTCTGGGCATCCAGCTCGGCGTCACCCAGACCGTCTCCAGCGTCAGCGTGGCCAATGGCCTGTTCACCGTGAAGTTGAACGAGGGCGGCCAGTTTGGGGCCAGCGCCTTCAACGGCGAGGCCCGCTGGCTGGCGATTGCCGTGCGCTGTCCGGCCGGCAGCGGCGGCTACACCAGCCTGGGCCGCCAGGCCCTCACCGCCGCGCCGTATGCCCTGTACAGCAATTCCACCGGCGCGTTGCAGGGCTACGCCGTGGTGCCCAACAAGCCACCCAGTAACGGCCAGGTGCTCAAGTGGAATGCGTCAGGTTGGGCGCCGGCTACAGATGACAGAAGCCCCTACGTGCGCACCGTGATCGTCAGCCCCATCGGCGACGAGTACGCCAACGGCCAGGTCCTGATAGACGCCCTGGGCCTCATCAGCGGCGCCACCGCCACCAACCCCTACCTGCTCAAGATCGAGCCGGGGGTGTATAACCTGGGCACGGCCGCCTTGCAGATGAAGGAGTACGTGGACATCGAAGGCTCCGGCGAGGGCGTCACCATCATCACCGCGGCCGGGCACGCGACTGCCACCGGCACCGTGCGGGGGGCGAACAACGCCGAGTTGCGCTTCCTGACGGTGCATAACGCCGGCGGGAACAACCATGCCTGTGCCATCCACAACTATTACGCCTCGCCCCGGCTCACCCATGTGACAGCCATCGCCTCGGGGGGCACCGTCAACAACACCGCTGTGTTCAACCTCGGCTCCTTGTCGGCGATGACCCACGTGACCGCCCGCGCTGAAGGTAGCACCATCACTAATTACGGCGTGGCCAATAACGACTCTTACCCGTCCATGACACACGTGACCATCTATGCCGCCAGCGGCGACTTCAATTACGGCCTCTACAATCATAACTCTGCCCCGGAGAGGATGGTGGACGGGTACGTCACCGTCTGGGGAGGTTCCCAGAGCTTCGGCGTGTTCAACGACGATTCTGCGATATACATCCAGAACAGCCGGATAAGCGTCGGCGATGCGGCCACGACGAACATCGGTGTGTTCAACCGCACGACTAGCGTGGGCGGTAAGGTGCAGATTGACAATTGCAAGATCACGGTCAGCTATGGCAGCTCTGGCTATACCATCTATAACGCCCCCGGGTACGATACCGCCGTCGGCGCGTCCCATCTGGGGGGGCCAGTTTACACCTGCACGGGCGCCTGCCCCGTGACCTGCGCCGGCGTCTACGATACGAGCTATACATTCTACGCCAACACGTGCCCATAGGAGGTGCGCCATGAACTGCGGAAGGATGAAGGATGACCCGTGCAAAGGCGCACGGGCAGGCGGCGGAAGGCTTGTCCTGAGCGTCAGCGAAGGGATGAAAAGCTTGCTCCTGGCCCTGGGCGCGCTGCTCCTGCTGGCCTCCGTGGTGGGGGCGCAAGCGGGCGCCAGCCCCGGCTATGACCTCTCCTGGTGGACCGTGGACGGCGGCGGGGCTACCTTCAATGCTAACGGCGGTTACTCGCTCGGCGGGACCATCGGCCAGACAGACGCCGGGGCGCTCGCCGGCGGGAACTATACGCTGGCCGGCGGCTTCTGGGGCGGCGCCGTCACCCGCTACGATATCTTCCTGCCGCTGGTGCTGCGCAATTTCTGACACCCGGGTGGCCGACGGCATGACTGTCGGCCAGGTGGCGTGGGCTTCAGCCTGCGCGAGGGCGCAAGGCCGAGAGGAGGAAAACATGAACACACGACCTGCCGGCCGGTTCATCCTGCTGGTGTTCGCGGGGATGCTTTTGTTGGCGTGCGACATCGCCGGTTCGACCGGCCCGATTCCAGGCGGCAGCCCTGGCGCCGGCGGTGCGGTTCCCACCACGGCCGGCCCTGGAGTCGGCCAACCGTCCCAAGTTCCTGATCATCTCAAATGCGATCCGCAGAAACTCTCGTTTCCTCTGCTGCCCGATGCCAG
>DAOTYG010000293.1:0-2673 GCA_034435155.1 Anaerolineae bacterium
GGCTACCTGTGGTATAGTACTCATGAGGGAGACCTCCGGCCTGATTTGGTTTGCTACCTGCAATCATACCACAAAATCTCCCTCTTGTCATCCTTAACTTGATGCATATGGGGCAGAGCGGCGCTCTGCCCCTACCTGTGGCGTCAACCTGCTGCGCGGGGGACGGATGGGGCGCGCACCCTGGCCGCCTGCCGCCGATGCGATCCCTCGTCTGAAATGGCCGGGTAGAAACCTGGCCTTACGGCAATGACCTGCAACTCTACCATGTCGAATACGGTCTCATTGTCTCTGCTAAAACAAGTTTCGCAAGGCTCTGATCCTCTATAGCCATAACTGAAATCCAGTACGGTTGCTCGAGTTCCTCTTCGACAGCAAGTAATAGAGCGCGTCCATCTTCCGACCAGGCTGGAGTTCCTAACTCGACGATTTTATCTAATAACTTGACCTGTGATCCGCTTTCTATGTCCATGAGCCACAGTTGGTTGCCACGAAGAGCGAATACAAGGTAAGCTAACTTCTTTCCATCAGGCGACCAAGAGATGTCATAGATATCTCCGTCTATAAGCTTACGACACTCTCGGCTTGTTGCATCCATGATATAAAGGCCGGCTTCTGGACTGGTGGACGGTCGCATCTCCCCGACGACAACCGCCACTGCTATTTTCTCTCCACCAGGTTGCCACGCCGGCCATCCGAAGGTCAACTTCTCATCTTCCCAAAGTGTCTCTCGCCTGCCACTACGAAGATCGAGGACATAGACCCCGTGATCGTTCCGCCCGGTGTAGACAATTCTGTCCCCTCGGGGTGACCAACTAAACAGTCCCCCCTCTTCCGTAATAACCCGATCCTGCCCGGTGCCCAGATCAAGAACGTGCAGGTACACAAGGGGAGGATAGCCCCCTGGGGTCAGATACTCGCGAAGATAGGCAATCCGGGTACCATCGGGAGACCAACCTGGAGCCCCTATCGCCCAGTCAGATTCAGTCGTTTCCATCAATACTCGCAACTCTGAACCATCGGTCCGCATCATTTGCAGGCCAGAACGGTTGATGATCTGCAAGCTAACCGGATCGTAGAAGGAAAAGTCGAAAGCCAGGAACTTTTTGTCCGGCGAGAGGGCCATGCCCCCGATTTCAAAGCCTGGCGTATCGTTGTAAAAGATGCGGGTCTTTTCCAACGTCCTCAGGTTCAGTTTCCAGATTTCAGGTGGAAACTGGCCACCGTCCAGGTAGAAGATCTCTTCCTCTGGTAACCGGGCCATCACCTTCGAAATAGCAGGAGTGGCCGTCGGAGTTGAGGGAGGAGGCTGCGGAGTAACGGTTGGTGGAGGGGTAGCAGTTGGTGTCAAGGTAGGATGACCAGGAGCCAATGTGAGTGTTATGAGCGTTGATGGGGTGCGGACGGTCGGTACCGGGGTGAATTGGATCGCGGTGGCAGATGGAACAATTTGTGTAACGGGAGGAGGCACTATACGGGTTTCCGCCAGGGTCGTTTCAAGGCTCTTTTTCCCATCACAGGAGGACAGCACAGCCGTGAACAACAGAACCAGACAGAACATCTGCAGCGTTTTGTGTACCTGCGCGCCTGATTGTAGACGCATGAGTACCTCCTGAACATGGCTATCTGCATGACTAATAAGAACGGCTGGGAACAACCCCCGGCCAGGGCCAAGTCCCGTATGAAGGCCCTGGATATCCACCTTGATAGAAATAACTCACACCTATCAGGTGAGGATCAGTTGGCTTATCTTGAGGTCGCCTTGCCCGAAAGCTGTCCCATGCACCGGGTCCTGTGAAGTTTGGTGGTAATACACTGTAGTCTCCACGCTCCACTGCAGTTACCATTGGAGCAACCTTAGCATATATCTCTTTGAAGGTTTCTTCGCCATTGTTTGCGCGGGTAGGATCCAACGTCGTTCTCATGTTCGCAATTTGCTTCTCGGGGGTTGGTGCCCCTGTCACGAGGTTGAAAACTGAATATGCGCCCGGACTCAGCACTTGAGCATGAATTGACATGCCACGCCCCATGTAGTTCTCTGCAGCCCTTACGATCACAGAAGCAGCCGTAGCTCGCCACCTCTCCGGGGGACCTCCACGGGCCTCTCCAAAGACCAGTCTGGTGAGCAACATGGCCTCTGGTTCCTTCTGCAAATCCTCCAGAGTTTGGACAGTAAGCTTGCCTGGCAGTTGGATGGGTTCAGGTGGTGGTGGCTGTGGAGGGTTCACACTGTGCGGCTCCACCGTCCCATCGTCCGCACAGATTGTGCCGGTTCGGTTGCACACCTGGCTGTGCCCCGACGGGTCAATAAACAGGAGCGGATTCCCCAGCACATAGGAGTAGCGGTTCAGCCCCTGCGGCTCCCCCGGCTCCGGCACCAGCGTATCCGCGCTCAGCCAGCGGGAAAGCGCCGGGTCGTACCACCGCGCGCCCATCTGGTACAGCCCCAGGCCCTCCTCCTGCCGCTGGCCGGTGTAGCGATAGGTCGTCGGCGTCGTCCCCCAGGTGTAGCGGGTCTCCCCCCAGGCTTTGTAGCGCAGCTCCGCCACCTCCCCCACAGAGAATGCTGAACAACCTCCTTTTTCACCGCCGAGAACGCAGAGAACGCAGAGGAATCACAAAAACTCTGCGGTCTCTGCGGCCTCTGCGGTGCAGGCCGGGACTTTTTCAGCAGCC
>DAOTYG010000294.1:0-6542 GCA_034435155.1 Anaerolineae bacterium
GGCGCGCCCAGGATTTCCACCCCCTCACGGAACCAGGCGGCCTCGCCGGAGGCAGTGTCGTCGTGGGTGATCTCCAGGTTCTGAATGCGCACGTACTGGACCCCGGCCAGACTGATGGCGGTGAGGAGGTTATCCCTCCCAACCAGGATGGGGCGGTTGCCCTCTTCGCCGGTGATGGTGATCCAGGCGTCGGCGGTGCCGGAGGGCGGGGTGATGATGTCAGCGTCGTACTCGCGTAGGACGTAGCGGCCGCCCAGGATGATGAGCGTGTCACCGGGCTGCAGTTGTCGTGAGCCATAGCCGGGGGTGGCCCAGGGCTGCTCGCGGGTGCCGGGGTTGGCGTTGTCGCCGTCCGGGGCGACGTAGTAGACGTTGCCGGCAGCAGTGACCGGCGTTTCGCCAGAAGGCGCGGGCGCGGCCGGGGCGCCGGTCGGCGCGGGGGTCTCGCCCAGCACGGGGGCGGCCGGAGTGGAAACGGCCGGCATGGTACAGGCCAGGGCAAGGGCAAGAAGCAGGGTCAAGAAAAGAGGCATGGGTTGCACCGCAGAGACGCAGAGACCGCCGAGTTTTCGGTGATTCCTCCGCGTTCTCTGTGCCTCTGCGGTGAGAGGGGAGGGCCGGGGAGGGGGTGAGGTCAATGGTTCCGCTTGGGCGTCACAGAGGCGGTTCTCCAGGTTCATCGTCGGCGCGTCGTTAGCTGTGCCCGCATTCACCGCCGGGCTACCCACAGGTAGTTGTGCCCCACATAAAGGGGCTATTTTCTCACGCATTGGCTTTCCCTCGCTTCGCTATATAGCGCACCCCTGCTTTCCCCTCAAAGTCTGCATCCTGTGTCCATAACTCCGCCTGATATGCGCGCGCCGTCGCCAGCATCACGCTGTCCGCCATCGGCAGCCCCATCTCCACCGACAACCGCGCCGCAGCCAACGCGATCTCCGCCGTCAGTTCTACCACTCGCCCCTCCATCATCACCGCTACCGCCTGCAATGCCTCCCCCTCTCCTCGCTGCTGCAATACTCGCTTAAACACTTCGTATAGACTCAGCGTCGGCACCACCAATTCTTCCACATCCTCTATCGCCGGCGCAAAAAAATCGGCGTTCGGTCCCTCCCCAAAGTACTCCAGCCATCCGCTCGAATCCACCACCTTCATACCCGATCTCCTTCTCGCTCCACGGTTGTGTCTATCTCCTTTAGAAACCCTCGCGCCTCCTTTATTGACCGGACAGGGATCAGCTCTATGCGATTGTCATACAGGATGACCCTGACCTTCTGCCCGGGTCGCACACCCAGCAATTCCCGAACCCGGCTTGGAATAACCACCTGAAATTTGGGTGAAATTGTCACCGTTTCCATTACTTTCCTCCTATTGATTCATAAATCGCACTACCAATTGCCATTTTACCATACATAACGCGCATAGTCAAATCCCCTTCCCTCTCCAACCCCCTCCCCGGCCCTCCCCCGAAGCGGGGGAGGGAGTCGGGAGAGGGGGAGGGTGCCGCCGCAGAGCCGCCAGGGGTAGGGGTGAGGTCTCAGTAGTTCCTCAGCACCAGCGGCAGGTAGACGCCATAGCGGGCCGCCGCGCCGCCGGGCCAGAAACCGCCGGCCAGGGTGTAGCCCCCGCCGGAGAGCACCCCCGCATCCGGCTGGCCGACCGTGCTGCCCAGGGAGTAGGGGCCGCCCTCGCTCCAGGTGTACCCCCCGCCGTCTATCGTGTTCCAGGTCAGGTCGTAGCCACCGCCCGATTGGGCCAGGGCGACGGAGGCCAGCAGGGAGAGCAGGGCGGCCAGGAGCAGGAGGCGTGAAACGTGAAGCGTGAAGCGTGAGCCGTTCATCGCCGCCTCCTACCAGGAAACCTCCACCGTGCGCACCGTGGCCACCCAGCGGATGGTCTCACCGTTGCCCTGGACCTGGATAAAGAGTGCGTCATACGTGTCGCTGGCCAAAGCGCGGACGTTCCACGCGGTGTCATCTTCTCCCAGGACGGTGACCGACGGTGCACCGATGAAACTCACCGTTCCGCCGACGTTCTCCACGACCCCCCGGATATAGTATCCGGCGGATTCGCCCGCCTGAGTGCGCCCCACCACCAGGGCATCCAAGGCGACAGTGCGGCCCGGAGCGATGGTGAGGTACCCAAAAGAACCACCTTCATTGCCATTGAGATACAGGTCGTACCAGGTGCCCACACTACAGGTCTGCTCGATGCGCATGACATAGAGGGAGGTCTGGGCGTCGCCGGGATTCGCAAACCGCCCGCCGGCGTAGGCCATTTCGCCGTAGTGCGAGGCTGCAGCGTTGTAGCCACCCGGGACGGTGGAAAAGTCGCCGCCGGCTGTGTTGCCTACGCCGCCGCTGACGGTGGCGGCGGTATCGCCACTGGCGATATTGCCCCAACCTCCGCCCACAGTGGCCGTAATGCCACTGGCTGTGTTACTGATCCCTCCACTAACGGTGGCATATGAATCGCCGCTGGCAATGTTGCCTGTGCCACCACCGATGGTGGCATAGGAACCGCTGGCAATGTTGCCTGTGCCACCACCGATGGTGGAGGCATTGCCATCGGCTTGGTTCCCGCTCACGGTTGTGCCATCAACCCCACCACCCCCGACATATGCACCCGCACCACTCGCCGTGTTCTGGGCTCCCCCGCCAATAGTAGCGTAGGAACCGTTGGCTCTATTGTAAAAGCCTCCACCAACTGTGGCATAGTAGCCGGCGAGATTCCCCTGGCCACCACACACGGTGGCGTTGGCGTTATAAGCCGCGTTTTCCCAACCTCCGCAGACAGTAGCCTGTATACTGTTGGCCTGGTTTCCCCGCCCTCCACATATGGTAGATTCCTGACCGGTGGCCGTGTTATCTCGGCCCCCGCCAACGGTGGCATATCTGTTACTGGCGTTGTTGTTATGCCCCCCGCCGACGGTGGCAGCCCAGCCACTGGCGGTGTTGCCATCCCCCCCGCCGACGGTGGAAAAGGAGCAATCATCCGGCGCCCCAACGTTGTCGCCTGCCTGATTGTCGGATCCGCCTCCCACAGTGCCGTAGTTGTCGGTCACGCGGTTCACGTTGCCACTGGCCCCACCGCCGCCAACCGTCGCGCCCACGGCGCCGCCCGTCACGCTGTTGCCGCTGTAGCCGCCGATGAGGTTGGGACTGGTGGCGTTCTGTTGCGTCCACAGCCCCGGCAGGGCCAGCGCATAGGGCGCGGGCGTCAGCGGCTGGCGCGGGGAGAGGGGGGTGTAGGAGCCGCTGCCGGCCGGGCACCGTACAGCGATCTGCAGCCAGCGCGCGTCGCCGGTGAATGCACCGCTGCCAAAGTCCAGGTCAGCGATGGTGAAGAGGCCGTTGCTCACGCTAACGCCGGTCTTGGTTTGTGTGCTGCCGATCTGCGTCCCCCCTGTAGCCGCATCCCACAGGCTGAACCGGAAGTCGCAGTTGCCGCTATAGGGGCTGCCGTCCTTTTTGAGTTGGCCCTGGTAGGTGAAGGCGGTGCCCAGGGCGGCCTGGACCCCTACCGGTTGGGAGGGGGCTGGCCCCTGGGCACGGGCCAGGCCCACCGCCAGCGCCAGCAGGAGCAGCGCCAGGAGGCTTCCCAAAAGGGTCCATTTGCTTTTCATTTCGCACCTCGTCGTATAATATGTGCCTGGTGGGGGCGCCAGCCCGCTGTCTACTTGGCAAGATCGGGGACCTCTGGCATCCTGGGGGCTGGCCCAGAGAGAGTAGCGCTGCATCTCCTTGTTGCACCTGGCAGGGTGACTTTTGTCACAGCGTGCGCCCCTCGACCCGATAGGTACTTCTCGCGTCTTGTTCGCAACCTGCTGTGGCCTGAGGCAGCAGACCCAGGGCGCATCCCCACAGCCGGGGGAGTTCTCATTGCCCGCCTGACGGCCAACTTCAAGCGGACCTGTGTGGACCTGGGCCACTGCGACCCTATTGATGCCTTCGTCGCTGCCGACCGGCTGCGCCTGGGGCGCGACCTCCCCGCCCCTTTCCACTATGAGGAGTGCTACTTCCCGGTACGGTTGCTCACCCGCTATCGCTGCCAGGCTGTCAATATGTCAGAGACCTGGGATCAGCCTTGATCCGTTGGCGAAAGATCCGATAGGACCAGAATTGATAGGCCAGGACAATCGGGACTAGGATCAGGGCCACCAGGCTCATCACCCGGAGGGTGTAGGGTGAGGAGGAAGCGTTGTAGATGGTCAGGCTGTAATCGGGGTTGGTGCTGGAGATCATGACGCGGGGGAACAGGGTCACAAAGAAGGTGACCAGGATGAGGATAATGGCCAGCCCGGCCATGGCAAAGGCCCAGCCCTCCCGCCCGCGTCCCAGGAAGGAACCGGCCAGCAGCAGGGCCACCACCGCGCTCAGCGGGATGACGCCTGAAGCCAGGCCCAGGCGGGAGTACAGATCGGTCAAGAAGCAGGTAGCCACCATCAGGATAGTCACCAGGGCGAAGGCCACCGGCCACAACCGGCGGGCCAGCCTGCGGGTGCGTCCATGCAGGTCGCCGGCCAGCTTGAGACTGAGAAAGTTTGCGCCGTGCAACAGGAAAAGGGCCACGGTGGCCACGCCGCCGAGGAGGCCATAGAAGTTGAGCAGGGTGAGCAGATTGCCGGTGTAGTTCTTGTCAGCGTCAATCGGCACCCCCCTGACCAGGTTGGCAAAGGCCACGCCCAGCAGCAAGGCGGGCAACAGGCTGCCGGCAAAGATGCACCAGTCCCACAAACTGCGCCATCGGGGGTGGGCATCCTTGGAACGGAACTCGAAAGCCGCGCCGCGCACAATCAGTCCCAGCAGCAGCAGGAACAGAGCCGGATAGAAACCGCTGAACAGGGTGGCGTACCAGTCAGGGAAGGCGGCAAAGGTCGCGCCGCCGGCCACGATCAGCCACACCTCGTTCCCGTCCCAGTGCGGGCCGATGGTGTTGATGAAGGCCCGGCGTTCCTCATCCCTTTTGCCCAGGAAGGGCAGCAGCATCCCCACGCCGAAATCAAAACCTTCCAGGAAAAAGAACCCGATCCACAGCAGGGCGATCAGGACGAACCACAGGGTTTGTAGCAATTCCGTGGACATGCCCCCTCCTCCTTTACCTCTGCGCCCGGGCAACCGGCAGGGCGGGGTCCACCGCTTCCTGCTCCGCCGCTGCGAGGCCTGCTCTGGCATACCTGACCAGCAAATAGACATCGGCAGCCATCAGTGCGGCGTAGACGAGCGCAAAGCCGATCAGGCTAAACAGCACCGTGCCCGCGCCCAGGGTGGGGGAGAGGGCCTCCTCAGTCCTGAGCAGGCCGTGAACGATCCACGGCTGGCGACCGGTCTCGGTCAGGATCCAGCCGGAGGTGTTGGCGATGTAGGGCAGTGCGATCGCCCATCCCATCCATCGGAGCCCTCTGGTCCATCTCTCCGGCCACTTGCTGAGGGGCAGGTACAGCGCATAGGCTGCCAGGGCGATCATCAACAACCCGGCGCCGACCATAATGCGGAACATCCAGAAATCGAGTGCCACCAGGGGCACATAATCTCCCGGCCCATACCTGGCTACATATTCCGCCTGGATCTGATTGATGCCGGGGATGGCGCCGACATCTTTGGGGAGGTACAGCCAGTTGAGCGCGTAGGGGATTTGCAGGCTCCAGATCTCCCGTTTGCCGGTCAGGTCAAAGAGTGCCACCACCTTGAACGGTGCCGGATAGACGGTCTCCCAATGGGCTTCCGAGGCGGCGGCGGCCATCGGCTGAACCTCCAGCAGGTAGATGCCCTGGAAATGGCCGGCCACCCCCACCGCCACGGAGCCGATGAGGCCGATGATGGCTGCGATCTGGAACGATTTTTTAAAGAACTCGAGCTGCTGCCTGCGGACAAGGTGATAGGCGCTGATACCCAGCACAAAAAAGGCAGCCGTGGCCAGGCCCGCCGGGATGGTGTGTAGGAAGAGCAACCAGCCGCGCGGGTTGGTCACCAGCGCGCCAAAATCCACCAGCTCGGCGCGGCCGCTTGCCGGATTGATCCGATAGCCGACCGGGTGCTGCATAAAGCCGTTGGCCAGCAGGATAAACAGCGCCGACAGGTTCGAACCAAGGGCCACCAGCCAGATCGTCGCCGCATGCAGACCTTTTGACAGCCGATCCCAGCCAAAGATCCAGATGCCCAGGAAGGTTGACTCCAGGAAAAAGGCCAGCAAGCCCTCAATCGCCAGCGGCGCGCCAAAGATGTCGCCGACGTAGCGGGAATAGGTGGACCAGTTCATGCCGAACTGGAACTCCTGGACGATGCCGGTCACCACCCCCATCGCAAAGTTGATCAGGAACAGCTTCCCCCAGAAGCGGGCCATCTGTTTGTAGAGCTGCTGGCCTGTCCGGACATAGATCGTCTCGGCGATGGCCACGAACCAGACCAGGCCAAGGGTCAGGGGCACGAAGAAAAAGTGATAGATGGTGGTGAGGGCAAATTGCCATCGTGACAGAAGAATCGGATCCATCTGCTTCTCTCCCCCTGCTATCGCATCGGCCAGAAACCGCTCGCCAGGAGGCGCAG
>DAOTYG010000295.1:0-8820 GCA_034435155.1 Anaerolineae bacterium
TATGGCCGCTGCTGAGGGCCTTGACCCGCCAGCGCCGCCGTTACGGCAGCTACCTGGCTCACCTGGGGGTGGCGTTGCTGGTGACCGGCGTGGTGGTCAGCACCGCCTATGCCAGTGAACGGATGATCGAGATGCGTCCGGGCGAGGCGGCCACGGTGGGCCAATACACCCTGCACCTGGCCGCTCTGGATGTTGAGGTCCTGGAGCATGGCCGGACTATCGTCCGCGCGCCGATGACGGTGAGGCGCGACGGCAGGGCGGCGACGCTGGTGCCGCAGGTAGTGTTTTATCCCCCGACGGACATGCCATCCAGCGACCCGGCCATCTGGGGTGGGGCGGGGCAACTCTTCCTGGAGGACCTGTACGTGCTGCTGGTGGACCTGGACACGTTCCAGGTACACATCAACCCGCTGGTGGACTGGATTTGGGTCGGGGGGAGTCTCATGCTGGTAGGGGGCCTGGTGGCGTTGTCTGGCCTGAGGGCGGCCAGGAGAACCGCGCTATAGCCTGGGCATCGCCCAGGCTTACCACCTGGGCCGTCGGGGCGATGCGGCGGATCAGGCCAGCCAGTACGGTCCCCGGCCCCAGCTCAAAGAACCGGGTCACGCCCTGGGCCTGCATATACTCTACGCTCTCCACCCACCGCAGCGGCGAGGTGAGATGCTGGACCAGGGCCTGGCGGATCTCGGCTGGCCGGGTTACTGGCCGGGCGGTGACGTTGCTCACCACCGGCACGCGGGCCGGGCGGATCTCGGTCTGGGCCAGCAGCGCCGCCAGTTCGGCGGCGGCCGCCTGCATAAGGGGCGAGTGCCCGGCGATAGTCACGGCCAGGGGCACCACCCGCCGGGCGCCGCGTTCCTGCGCCCAACGGGCGGCTGTCTCCAGAGCCACCTGGGCGCCGGCCAGGACCACCTGGCCCGGGGCGTTCAGATTGGCACAAACGACCGGCGCAGCACACGCCTCCGAAGCCTCATAGCAGACCTGAGCCAGCGTCTCCTCGTCCAAACCCAACACCGCGGCCATACCCCCCGGCGGGCAGGCGGCCATCAACTCGCCCCGGCGACGCACCAGGCGCACCGCATCGGCAAAGGCCAGGGACCCGGCGGCGACCAGGGCGGTGTATTCGCCCAGGCTGTGGCCGGCATAGAACAGCGGCTCGCTCGAGGGCTGCCAGGCGCGGAGCACGGCAATACTGGTGGTAAGCAGGGCCGGTTGGGTATTGGCCGTGGCAGCCAGCGCCTCTTTGGGACCCTCGAAGCAGAGCCGGGACAGGGGAAAGCCCAGGATGGCATCGGCCTCATCATAGATGGCGCGGGCGGCCGGGAAGGTCTCGTACAGGTCCCGGCCCATGCCTGCCTGCTGTGACCCCTGACCGGGGAACACAAAGGCGCAGGCTGTCATAGACACTCCGGGGGGAAACTGATGGTGTGGTACCCCCAAGGGGATTCGAACCCCTGTCGCCACCTTGAAAGGGTGGTGTCCTGGTCCTCTAGACGATGGGGGCTGAATCTGGCCCAGAGTTTATCACAAAAAGATGGGTTTGGCAAGCGGTGGACGGGCTAGCCGACCGTGGGGCAGGCCGACAGTCCCAGAGCCTGGGCCAGTTCCTCCCAGCCCTGGCGGGCGGTCAGGTCAATGGTCAACGGGACCACGGCTACGTGGCGCTGGGCAGCCAGGACGGTGACATCCGAATCGGGATCGTCCTGGAACCGGGCGGGGTTGCGATAATATGGTGCTCTCAGGCGCGTGGGATCGGCGGGGTCTGGCTCATAGGGGGCCGGGAGCCAGTAATAAAGACGCGAGGTTCGGGCCAGTCGCCAGGGGGTGTGCGGCGTGGCCTCGGCCGGCACGTCAATCTTGAGGACATCTACCCCCGCCGGCAGGCCGTGGGCCAGGACCAGAGCCACCAATCGGCGGGCTATGGCAATGGCGGCCGTAAAATCCAGCCCCTCGCCCTGGCTAAAGTGGTGTTCGGTTCCGGTCTCCAGGGAAATGGCCAGGCCCGGGATGCCCAGACAGGCCCCTTCGATGGCGGCGCCCACGGTGCCAGAGACGGTGACATCGCTGCCCACGTTCTCGCCCTGATTGATGCCAGAGACCAGCAGGGCTGGCCGTCGGGGACACCACCAATTCAGCGCGTACTGGACGGTCTGGGCCGGCGTGCCCTGCACGATGAGCGCGGGGATCGTTGTTCCCTCCACTGGCAACGTCGTTTCAGTGATCCCGCCGATGGTACTGGGCAGGCTGCGACTGGCCCCGGTTTGTTGGGTCCACGGGACGGCGACCCGCACTTCTCCCAGGCCCCAGACGGCCTGGACTGCCGCGCCCAGACCCCGGGCCTGCCAGCCATCGTCATTGGTGACCAGGATCAGGTGGGGCGTTCTGTTCATAGTCATGGGTTAGTCTCGGGCGTCCCGGCGATAGGGATGATGATGACATAGAGGGCCAGATATTCGCGGTTATTGGCGATAGGCTGCGTGCCGTCCCAACCGCCCACGCAATAGATCCTGGTCTCGGCCACCTCCACGCCCATGTTGCGCCATATCCCGGTGGTGGGCGTCTCGAACTCTTCCCACTGGTCATTGCGGGAGTTGTATTTCAAGCACGCCGATTGGCCGGTGGTCCAGCCGCCGCCGATCACGTGGATCAGATTGGCTACGGCGATCACGCCGGCCCCGGCCCGGCCAGCAGGCAGGGGCGCACGAACTGTCCAGGGTGTGGCCGGGCCGCCGTTATCCTTGCTGGGCGCATATTCCTCGTTGACAGCCAGGTCTTGCTGCCCGTCGTAGCCCCCCACCACAAAGATCTTGCCGTTAGCCACAGCAGCTCCGGCATAACCCCTGGCAGTGGGCATGGGCGTGCGCGTGGTCCAGGCATCCCGCGTCGGGTCATAGGTATACGTCGTAGCCACAAAACGGCGCCCATCCCAACCGCCAAAAAGATAGAGCTGACCCTCGAAGGTGGTCAGGGCATAGGCACTGCGCGGGGCCGGCAGTGGGGCCACGGTAGCCCAGGTATCGCTTTCCGGGTCATAAACCTCCACCTGCTGGCCGGGCTGCCCCCCAGCCAGGCGGCCACCGGGCACAAAGATGCGGCCACCCAGGAGCGCGGCGCGTACATCCGTCACCGGCGTGGGCTTGGGCGCGCGCTCCGCCCAGGTGTCTGTTTCGGGATCGTAGCGGCTGGTGGTGCCGACCACACCGCTGGCCGTCTCCCCGCCGATGGCGTACAGCTTTCCCTCGTGGAGGACCAGGGCCAGGCCGGTACGCGGCTGGGGCAGCGGAGCGCGCTCTCGCCATCGCGTGGGGAGAGCCGTCATTGTCCCCCCCAGCCCGGTTGAGGCTGGGGCGGGAGTGTTCAGCGTCGCCCACAGGGGGATGAAACCACTGAGCACCGGCACGGCCAACAGGATGAGCACCAACAACCCCCCGGCGGCAATGACCAGGGGCTGCCAGCGACGCCGGCCGGGGGGCGGCGCTGCCTGTTCTGCGCCCACTGGCTCTGGGGCCTCCTTTTCTTCTTCCGTCTCCTCTGCTGGCCGGGCGCTTTCCACGGCCACCCAACCCCGCTGCACAGCATACATCGCCAATTCGGTGCGGGAGTTAAGCTCCAGCTTGGCAAAGATGTTGCGCAGGTGCACCTTGACGGTGTTCACGCTGATATAGAGTTCGCGCGCGATCTGCTGGTTACTGGCTCCAGTGGCCACCAGGCGCACGATCTCGATCTCGCGTTTGCTGAGAGGGCTGGGTTCCTGGCTCATTCGGGCCGGGTCTCCTGAGTGGAGTGGGGGCATTGGGCCACGTACATGATGCGCTGGCTGGCCGGGCCGGGCGCATCGAAAGAGAAACAGTCATATTGGGCCAGGACGTGCAGCCCGGCCGTCGTCAAAGCGGCCACAACTTCGGGCGGCGTATAGCCGCGTTGTACATGCTCTTCCTGAAACCGTTCGTAGAGATCGCCACGCCGGATAAAACCGGTGATGGTCACCGTGGATTGGTGCCGAGTTTCATCATAGGTGTTCTGCATGACGATGGAGACGGCGGGGTTTTCCCCGAAATATGTTTTGCCGCCCCAGATATGGGTGAGGGCGAGCGGCGTGTTGACGTCGGCCAGGAACAGGCCGCCGGGCCGCAACGCCGCGCGCACCCGGCGGAACGTCTGGATCAGGTCGGCCGGCGAGAGCAGGTAATTCAGGCTATCATACAGGCAGGTGACCAGGTCCACCGGGGCCGGCAGCGTGAACGAGCGCATGTCCTGGCAGGAGAGGCTCACCTCGGCCCTGGTCTCCTGGACCTTGCGCCGGGCCTGAGCGATCATGCCGGGCGAGCCGTCCACCGCGTAGACCTTTAGCCCTTGTTGCGCCAGGGCCAGGGCTACGGTGCCGGTGCCGCAGGCCAGGTCCAGAGCGGTCTGGCCGAGAAGCGGCCCGTGGCGTTGCACCAGCTCGCGCAGATAGTCAATCATGCGCAGGCTGAAAAAGATCTGCCCAGATTCGTCATAGACTTCGGCATAGCGGTCGTAGATGGCCATTACCAACGCAGCTCGCGTTTCTCGGCGGTCTCAGACCGCCGAGAAGCTCAAATTTCCATCTGACTTGAAAATGGACTTCAGGAAGGCACGGCTATTGCCTGCTGCCTATCACATTTTCATGCGTTGTGGCGAACGCAGTTCATGATGACTACTGAGACTTCGGCGTAGCGGTCGTAGATGGCCATTACCAACGCAGCTTATCCACCAGATAGGCGGGGATCTCGGCAAGGGGGAGGCGGACCTGCTCCATGCTATCCCGCTCGCGCACGGTGGCCTGGCCGTCATCCAGGGAATCCACGTCCACGGTGACGCAGAAGGGGGTACCGATCTCGTCCTGGCGGCGGTAGAGCCGGCCGATAGAGGCGGTGTCGTCGTACATGGTCATCATGTGCCGGCGCAACCGGGCCGCCAGGTCTTGGGCTAACTGGACCAGTTCCGACCGGTTGCGCAGGAGTGGCAGCACGGCCACCTTGATGGGGGCCAGGGCCGGGTGGAGGCGCAACACCACCCGCTTTTCCTGACGCACCTGCTCCTCGTGATAGGCGTCAATCAAGAACGCCAGCACGGTGCGATCCACGCCGCCGGACGGCTCGATAACGTAGGGGAAATAGCGTTCCTGGGTCTCGGGGTCAAAATAGCTCAGGTCCTTGTTGCTGAATTTGGTATGTTGACGCAGGTCATAATCCGTGCGGTTGGCGATACCTTCCAGTTCGCTCCAGCCCATGGGGAAATTGTACTCGATGTCATAGCAACTGCGGGCATAGTGGGCCAGTTCGTCCGGCGTGTGCTCCCGCAGGCGCAGGTTCTCGCGGCGCATCCCAAAGCGGGTGTACCAGGCCAGCCGGTCTTCGATCCAGCGGCGGTGCCACTCCTCGTCGGTGCCAGGCTTGACAAAGTACTCGATCTCCATCTGCTCGAATTCGCGGGTGCGGAAGGTGAAATTGCCCGGCGTGATCTCGTTGCGGAAGGCTTTGCCGATCTGGGCGATACCAAAGGGCAGTTTCTTGCGCATGGTGGTCTGGACGTTGGCAAAGTTGGCAAAGATGCCCTGCGCGGTCTCTGGACGCAGATAGGCCACGGCCGCGTCGTCCTCCACCGGGCCGACAAAGGTCTTGAACATCATGTTGAACTGCCGGGCCTCGGTCAATTCGCCGCCACAGGCCGGACAGCGTTCCCCCACCTGGTCGGCGCGGAAACGTTGTTTGCACTGTTTGCAATCCACCAACGGGTCCGTGAACTGCTCCACGTGCCCGGAGGCCACCCAGACCTGGGGAGCCATGAGGATGGCGGCATCCAGGCCCACGATGTCATCACGTTCCTGGACCACGGCGCGCCACCAGGCCGCCTTGACGTTGTTTTTCAATTCTGCGCCCAGCGGGCCATAGTCCCAGGTGCTGGCAAAGCCGCCATAGATCTCGCTACTCTGGAAGATAAAGCCTCGTCGTTTGCATAATGAGACGATGGTGTCCATGCTGACCATGTTACTGATCCTGCTCCTCCGAAAATAGCCACTGGCTTTACTGCTCGCGGTGGGGTTTCAAATCCCGCACGAGCTTGCTCGCACCCACGCTCGGCGTGGGTGCGAAACGCCGGGTCGCGCGGTCAGGGCCGTCTCGTCTGCCTCGTGCCCACGCTGAGCGTGGGCACGAGGCAAGGGATGGCACACCCCGCGCGATCATAAGATAGCCGCCGGCGCGGGGTGGCACACCCCGCGCGAGCATGGTCGCGCAGCATATTTTCATCCTACGGGGTGCGCGGGCGCGTGGGTAGCTCCTCCGAAAATAATCGGTCACCACTTCACTGCCTGGTCCGGTGTGACCGGTCGCCTGCAACAACAGATAGGCCAGTACCACGCCCCGGGTGCGAAAGATTGGCTCCAGTTGGCTCTCGAAACCCATAACCCTAAATCTATCAGTTTTTGGGCCGACTGTCAAGGTGGGTTTCTGACATCCGTGCGTAATTAAACGCACGAGGACCTTGCCCCACTCCCCACTTCGCGTCCCTTCGCCGCTTACGCGATGCGGGGAGGGGAGGTCATGGCTAATTATACCCTATCTCAAGCACAAAAGCCACCAGGCCGTTGACAGCCACCTGGTGAGCGGTTATAATACCCTGGCTATCTGGCCTGAAGAGCACCTCCCGCCGGTTAGCCCCATCGGTGGGAGAGGAGACAATTACGAAGCGAGAAGGACATGCCCAAACGAACCTATCAACCCAAAAGACGACATCGGATGCGGGTCCACGGGTTTCGCGCCCGGATGCGCACCCGCGATGGACGCAACGTACTCAAGGCGCGCCGCCTCAAAGGGCGCAAACGCCTGACCGTATAGACTGGCCCCAGGTGGAGGAGCAGCACCGCCGGCAGCCAGGCCCCACGTCTGCGACCTGGCAGGCAGGCCCGACGGGGTGGCCGCGGAGCCGACGCCTGACGAAAAAAGCGGATGTGCAGCGGGTGCGTTCCCAGGGACGATCGTGGACGCACCCGCTTCTGGTGTTGGTCGCCTGCCCCAACGAGATGGGTTATACCCGCCTGGGCGTGACGGCCAGCCGGCGATTGGGCAAGGCGGTGACGCGCAACCGGGCGCGCCGCCTGCTACGCGAGGCCGCCCGCCTCAGCTATCCCCATATCCATCCCGGCTGGGACCTGCTACTCATCGCGCGACCGGCCCTGGTGGGCGCGCGCCAGCCGCAGGTCCAGGGGGCTTTCGAGTCGCTCCTGCGCCAGGCCGGACTATTCAAGGCTGGAGAGATTAGTCCATGAGCCTGCTTTTGCGCTGGCTGATCCGCCTCTACCAAAACACTATCTCGCGGGCCATGCCACCCACGTGCCGGTTCGAGCCGAGCTGCTCCGAGTATGCTTACCAGGCCCTGGCCAAACACGGCCTCTTCAAGGGCAGCTGGCTGGCGATCAAGCGCGTCAGCCGGTGTCATCCCTTTAACCCCGGCGGCTACGACCCGGTGCCCTGAAAGTTGGTAGCTATTTGCTATTGGCGAATAGCTGACGGAGGATTAGCGATTTGACACATCAGGATCGTGATCTTGCACGCTGCTTACGCACACGCCTGCTTCTGGTGGGCATCGTGTTGGTGGCTCTGCTCGCCACCGCCCTCCAATGCGGCGGGGGGGCGCCTCGCCTGGGCTGGGCCGGGCCAAACAAGGCCGAGAACGTCGTTTACTGCGGTCTGGCCGACGGCAAGGTCTACGCCCTGGATGCGACTAACGGCACGCAGTTGTGGGTCTATCCACCCCCAGAGGAGAACAAGGGCGAGCAACCGACCGGCGGGCTGTTCGGGTGCATGACCGGCAGCGCCTCCCCCGCCGGCACCCTGGGCGGCGTCTATACCACGCCGGTCATCAGCGGCAGCGTAGTCTATGTGGGAGCCTATAACCACAAGCTCTATGCCCTGGATGCCCGGACCGGCGCGCTGGCCTGGCCCCAGCCCTTCGAGGCTGGCGGCCCCATCATCTCCGGCCTGCGCCTGCATGACGGCGTGCTATATTTCGGCTGTAACGACTACAAGCTCTACGCCGTGGAGGCCCAGACCGGGACCAAACGCTGGGATTTCACCACCAGCCAGATGATCTGGTCCACCCCCACCGTGCACGACGGCGTCGTCTATTTCGGCAGCAATGACCACAAACTCTATGCCGTGGAGGCGACCACCGGCCGGCCCCGGTGGACCCACGAGGGGGAAGGCCTGATCGTGACCTCCCCGGCCCTCGCCAACGGCCGGCTCTACTTCGGCGATCTGCACCGCCTCTACGCCTTGAACCTGACCGATGACCGGTCTATCGCCTGGACGTTCAGCGCGCAGAACTGGATCTGGGCCGACCCGACCGTGATCAGCGATACGGTATACGTGGGCAGCCTGGACCATTGGGTATACGCGCTGGATGCCCACACCGGCGCACTCAAGTGGCAACACGACACCGGCGGCCAGGTCCGCGCGGCCGTTGTGGTCCAGGATGGCGTGGCTTATGTCGGGTCCGAGAACCAGAAGGTATTGGCCCTGGATGCCCAGACCGGCGATCTGAAATGGGAATGTCAGGTGCGCGGCAAGGTGCTGGCTACCCCCTTCCTGGCTGCTGATCAGCTCTACGTGACCACGGCGGAGGCACGGTTATACGCCCTGGACGCGGCCTCCGGCGCCGTGCGCTGGCAATTCCCCCCGGAAATGTAACTGCCTACCCTGAACCCTCCCGCAGGTTAGAAATGGGCTGGCAACCGATGCAGCCGGTCATCTGGGCGTGCTCTGGTCTGGTCATTGCGCCCAAACCTGCGGGAGGGTA
>DAOTYG010000296.1:0-2491 GCA_034435155.1 Anaerolineae bacterium
TACCCTGAACCCTCCCGCAGGTTAGAAATGGGCTGGCAACCGATGCAGCCGGTCATCTGGGCGTGCTCTGGTCTGGTCATTGCGCCCAAACCTGCGGGAGGGTAGGTAGTTACCCTGGCTGGTTGAAAAGCCGAGGCACATTGTAGCAGTATTCCCTGGCCTTGTCAACGGTAACCCGGCTGACATCCGTGCATAACTTCTGCCAGGGAGGGAACAAGGGGAAAAAAAGCCTTTCTGGGGGTTTTTGCGGCGGCGAAGCCGGCGCAAAAACCCCTACCAGGCATTCTTTCCCCTCCCCGAAGGGCCGCAAAAGGGGGAGTGAGGCAGGGCCCTTATGAATTACGCACGGATGTCAATACCGGCTTGACAGCCATTGGCGATGATGTATAATTGCTCTTAGCTCGTATTCAGACAGGATGCTCTATGTCCTCGAAAACCCCACAGCTCTTTACCGTCGCCGGTGTGATCGTGGTTATCCTCATCGCCCTGCTGTTGGCTGGAGGGGCGGATGTGCTGTTCCCGGTCCCCACGCCCACGCCTCGGGCCAGTGCCACCTTCACTCCCATACCCACTCGGACCGCCACACCCACGGCCAGACCCATCGCCGCCAACCTGGTCCTGCTCCACACCAACGATACCCTGGGTTACCTGGACCCCTGCAACGTTTGAGGAACTCCCGGTGGAGTGGCGCGTCGCGCCACCGGGATCAAACAACTGCGGAGCCAGAACCCGAATCTCTTGCTACTGGACGCCGGGAACGCCCTCACCGGCCAGGACCTGGCTAACCAGTCTCACGGCCTGGCGATAGTCGAGGCCATGAACCTGATGGGCTATGATGCCCTGGCCCTGGGAGCAGCGGAGTTGCACCTGCCGCTGTCCGAGTTGCGGGCCGCCATCGCCCAGGCCCGGTTCAAGGTCTTGTCGGCCAACGTGGCGACCGTGGATGGCAAGCTCCTGGTCAGTCCGTATGCCGTGTTGGAAGTCGGTGGTCGGCGCGTGGGCCTGTTGGGCCTCACCGGCACCGACGCCAGAAACCCGGACCTGACCGTCCGGGACCCCCTGGCCGCCGCCCAGGAATACGTACCCCGACTCGCCCAAGAAGTGGACCTGGTGGTCGTCCTTTCTAACGCCGGCCTCACCATCAACCAGCAGATAGCGGCCCAGGTGCCGGGGATCGCCGTGCTCGTGGGCGGCGGCGGGCGTACCTACCTGCAACAGCCACAGGTCATCAACCCAACCCGGACCTTGATGGTCCAGGCCGGTTATGAGGGCCGCTGGCTGGGCGTCTTGCAACTCCGGTTAGACAATCGCCACGTCATCACCGAGCAGCAGGGTCAGCTCTGGCTGCTCGACCGTACCGTGGCTGATGACCCGGACATGGTGGCCCTGGTGAACCGCTATAAGGACCGGGTCGGCCGGCCCACGGCCACCACGGTCCCACCAACCCCGACCAGCCTGCCGGTGCCCACCACTACAAAACCGCAACCCTACCCCAGCCCCTCGCCGGGCACCTGAGCGCTGCACGCTCCAACAATGCCCCGCGCCGGTCGCAGACCGGCGCGGTTTTTTATTTCGAAATATTTTCATTCATGACCCTAATATTTGCTGCCCACTTGACAATTTTTGTGATATATGGTAAAATATTTATAGACGACGCCGGTCACACTCCCTACGGTCGCCGCTTTGAGCGAAGACCGCTGTACCCTCCCACCGGTTAGTCTCCAACCTGCGGGAGGCCAGGCAGGGGAACATAAGGAGGAAGCCATGCATACCGCAACGAGTACATGTCCCATCTGTGGGGGAGAGATGGTCGTAACCGGCCTGGAGTGCCGCGCGTGCGCCTCGGAACTGCGGGGGCGGTTCACCCTGGGGCGGCTGTATCGTCTCAACCCGGAGCAGTTACGCTTTGTGGAGACGCTGATCAAGAACCGGGGCCAGGTCTCCAAGGCCGGCGATGAGTTGGGCTTGAGCTATGCCACCGCTCGCGGCCGCCTGGACGATGTGATCCGCGCCCTGGGCTATGAGGTGACCCCAGAAGAAGAATCGGGCGGCCCCTCGCCAGAGTTGCGGAAGCAGGTGTTGGAACAACTGGCCCGAGGCGAGATCACCTCGGAAGAGGCCATCGAGATGCTGCGTACCGGCCAGATCAAGAAAGTCAAGGTCAAAGCCAGCGAGGATGAGGCTCAGTAGATAGAATTTGTGCTCCTCGGCGGTCTGCCAGGCCCAGGCCTGAGGCTTCGCACTGACCGCCGAGCGCGAAGCGGCGGGTCGCAGACCCGCTTTGAGCAACTTTTCGCGGCGGCGACCGCAGGGAGTGCCACCCGCCGCTGGACGCGGGGGGCTCAGACCCCCGCTGAGCAAGGGGCAAGTGGACGCGGGGGTCTCAGACCCCCGCTGAGCAAGGGATATCGTGCTCGCGGCGGGTGTGCCACCGCCGCTGGACACTGAGCAAGGGGCGAGTGGACGTGGGGATCTCAGACCCCCGCTGAGC
>DAOTYG010000297.1:0-2915 GCA_034435155.1 Anaerolineae bacterium
TACCCTGAACCCTCCCGCAGGTTAGAAATGGGCTGGCAACCGATGCAGCCGGTCATCTGGGCGTGCTCTGGTCTGGTCATTGCGCCCAAACCTGCGGGAGGGTAGGTAGTTACCCGGAAATAAGCAAATAGGAAATTGGTAGGAGACGATTGGCGTGGAAATAACTGCTCTGTGGGATCTCTTCTGGAACAACTTTATCTTTAACCCCTTGCTCAATGCCCTGGTGTTACTCACCATACTGTTAGGCAGTAACTATGGCCTGGCGATCATCGCCTTTACCATCTTTGTCCGCCTGATCACCATGCCCTTCACAGTGAAGCAACTGCGATCATCGCAGGCCATAACCCGGTTACAGCCGCAGATCAAGGCGTTGCAGAAAAAATACGCCAAAGACCGGGAAAAACTGTCCCAGGAGACCATGAAGCTCTATCAAGAGGCTGGCGTGAATCCGCTGGGTGGTTGCCTGCCGGCCCTCATCCCCTGGCCCATCATGATCGCCCTGTACCAGTCCATCATCCAGATGATGCCCAGCCAGCCGGAACAGCTCATGGAGCTGAGCAAGCACCTCTACCCCTTCCCGGCCATCTGGCGGATGGTGCCGGTCCAAAATATGTTCCTGGGCCTGGACCTCTCCCTGAGCGCGGCGACCGCCGGCCAATGGCAGTATTATATCCTGCCGATCCTGGTGGTCGCCAGCACCTGGCTCCAGCAAAAGATGCTCACCACCCCCTCAGCCGATCCTCAACAGGCCCAGATGAACCAGACGATGCAGATCACCATGCCCTTGTTCATTGGGTATATCTCCTTGCAGTTCGCTTCCGGCCTGTCTTTGTACTGGCTCGTATATAACCTGGTCACGATGGTCATCTCTTATGTGCTGCTGCGCGATACGATGCCCCCTCTGACCTCATATCTGCCGGCCAGCCTGCGGGCCTATCTGCCAGCCGGGTCTCCGACCCAGCCCCTGCCCAACGAGCGTAACCCGGAGCCGCTCGTAAAAGCAGATGAGATCCGCAAGGAGATCCGCAAACCGGCCTCACGCCAGCGCAAAAAGAGGAGAAGATAATTCCATGGCTACTCGCATCGAGACTACTGGCAAAAACCTGGACGAGGCCTTGTTCCGTGCCCTCCGGCTCCTGGACAAACGACCTGATGAGATCACCTATGAAATCCTGGCCTCGGAAGCCGGCGAGGTCCGCCTGCGCGCCACCGTGCGCGACGAGGATAGGGGTGAGTTGCCGGAACTGGCGCCCGGCCCGGCCGGGTCTTCCACGCCCGCCCCAGCCGGGCCGATCACCTCAGAAACCGTGGCCCAGACGGCCCAGGTTGTGCTGAAGGGGTTGTTGGAGACCATGGAAGTGCGCGGTGAGGTGCTCATCCGCGAACACGGTACCGATAGCGACGGGCTATTGTTCGTGACCCTGGATGTCCTGGGCGATGACCTGGGCACCCTCATCGGGCGGCGTGGCGAGACCTTGCGGGCGTTGCAATTTATCACCCGGCTCATGGTGGGCAAGAAACTGCAAATCTGGGCCCGGGTGAATGTGGACGTGGAACACTACCGGGTCCGCCGCGAGGAGATGCTCCGGGGTCTGGCTGAACGCATGGCCGCCCAGGTGCGCCTGACCGGCGAACCAGTCGCCCTGGAGGTCATGCCCCCCCATGAACGACGGATCATCCATCTGACCCTGAGGGATAATCCTCATGTGACCACCAAAAGCTACGGCGAGGAAGGCAACCGCAAGGTCGTGATCTCGCCGGCCCAGGCCGGGCCGCCTCTATAAGGCCGGCAGTTCCGACACGGGAAGAGCAGCCCATGCCTTCGCCCCCGGACTTTGTGGTGATCGGCGTCGTGACCAAGGATATAACCCCCACCGGCTACACCATCGGGGGTACTGTCACCTATGCTGCCCTCACCGCGCGCAACCTGGGTTACCGCGCCGCCGTGCTCACCAGTGCCGAGCCGACCCTGGATCTAAACGCGGTCCTGGCCGGGGTTCAGGTGTGTTGTGTCCCCTCCCCTGCTACCACCATCTTTGACAATCAATACCACGCCGGGCACCGCCGCCAATACCTCCATGCCGTGGCAGAGCCTATCACCTTTGCTCATGTCCCCGCCGAGTGGCGCCAGGCCCCGGTGATCCACCTGGGACCACTCGTCCGCGAATTGGAGGCGGACCTGGCGGCCCGCTTCCCTCATTCGCTGGTCGGCGTTACCCCGCAAGGCTGGCTACGCACCTGGGATGATACGGATCGGTTGGTGCGCCCCAGGCCGTGGCTCGAAGCGCCCACGGTGTTGGCCCATTCAGATGTGCTGGTCTTTAGCGAGGAGGACGTGACCAGCGACCCGACAGTCATTGCTACCTGGGCCAGGATGGTGCCGATCATGATCGTGACCCAGGGCGCCAGGGGAGCCGATGTCTATGTGCAGGGCGTGCCCCGCCATGTGCCAGCCTTCCCGGCCCAGGAAGTGGACCCCACCGGAGCCGGCGATGTGTTTGCCGCCGCCTTCCTGTTGCGGTTCCGCGAGTCCAATGACCCGTATGAAGCCGCCCGGTTCGCCCACTGCGTGGCCGCGTTCTGCGTGGAAGGGCCGGGGACCACCAATCTGCCCACCCGGGAACAGGTGGAGCAGCGGATGAAGACCGTCTGATCGTGCCAACACGACGACGAGGATCTTTTAACCACGAGTGATACAGAGGAGACCCGCACCCAGTCAAGCCTGGGCTTGGCGCGCGGGGCGCACCCCGTGGCACGAAAATACGCCGGTGTGCTCGCGCGGGGTCTGCGACCCCGCGCTGGCGGCGGGTCACAGACCCGCCGCGAACGGGGTCTATTTTCGAAGGAGCTCCCCACGCGCGGGGCGCACCCCGTGGCACGAAAATACGCCGGTGTGCTCGCGCGGGGTCTGCGAC
>DAOTYG010000298.1:0-6905 GCA_034435155.1 Anaerolineae bacterium
TACCCTGAACCCTCCCGCAGGTTAGAAAGGGGCTGGCAACCGATGCAGCCGGTCATCTGGGCGTGTTCTGGTCTGGTCATTACGCCCAAACCTGCGGGAGGGTAGATAGTTACCATCCGGGCGTAAATTAAACGCACGAGGGCACCGCCCCCCAGCCCCGCTCCGCGTCCCTTCGGGGAGGGGAAAGACTGCCTCATAGGGGGTTTTTGCGGCGGCTTCGCCGCCGCAAAAACCCCCAGAAAGGCTTTCTTTCCCTTGTTCCCTCCCTAACAGGAGTTATGCACGGATGTCAGCCCGTATTGGGAGCGTTACACATTGGGGGACACAGGAAACGGGCACCAGTAGCGATTATGCGCGCTGGAGTCGAGCCTTCAGGCGGGTCTTGCGGGCACGAACCGGCTAAAGCCTCGACTCCAGAGCCGTACTGTCCCCAACGCAATACGCTCACCCCGTATTACCGGGCCAGGACGGGCTGGGGGTTATGGCAACGAGGGCACACGCCGAGATATTCAGAGACTCTCCAGGCGGTTACGCGGGTCGCACTCCCTACGGTCGCCGCTTTGAACAACTTTTTCTATATCCTGAGACTCTCCAGACGATTCAGCAGGCTGGTCAGGTCCGGCACCACCAGGTGAGCCTGGCGCCGGGCCACGTCTTTGTCTGGTCGCTCGCGGGCGCCGGGGCGGTCCACCAATACGGCCAGCGCGCCCAATTCCCGGGCCGCCCGGATGCCATCCGCATTGTCGTCCACCACCAGGCAATCCATTGCCGGGAGGCCCATGATCGCCAAAGCTCGGCGGTACGCCTCGGCGTTTTTGGTCCCCAGGCCCAGCAGGTCTGGCCCCCAGGCATAGTCCAGGTATCGCATCAGGTCACTACCTTCCAGCATACCACGCACATGGGAACTGTGGGCATTGGAGAGGACAGCCAGGATGAGGCCCCGCTCCCGCAGCCGACGCAGGCAGCCGGGCACCTCGCCATAGTGCACGGAACACTGGCGCGTCACCTGGTATGACACCTCTGGGGCCAGACGGCGAACTGTCGCCGGGTCCTCGGCGATACCCATCGCGTGCAGGTGGGCCAGCAGGTTGCGCGTCCAGCCTTCCAGGAGTGCGTCCGCGCCGTTGGGTCCCGCCAGGTCCAGGTCGGCCCAGTTCTCCTGCCACCGGCCGGCCACCCTTCGGCGGGCAGCGATCCAATCAGTCACTTCACCGCCATAGCGAGCCGCCAGGATGCGAGCCTGGGCCTCATTGTATTGCGGTCCCAGGGCTGCGCTATCTACCAGCACGCCGTGCAGGTCCAAAAATACAGCGCGAACCCGGCGCTTAGTCACTCTTCCTCCGTGGTTGGGGTTCTCATATGGAATGGCCGCCGTGGTTAGCAGGCTCCTAGAACATACATGATCTTGTGGATTCTGTCAAGCCTTTCTGACATCCGTGCATAACTCCTGTCAGGGAGGGAACAATAGGGGAGAAAACCTTTCTGGGGGTTTTTGCGGCGGCTTCGCCGCCGCAAAAACCCCACGAGGCCCCTCCCCCAAGGGACGCGAAGTGGGGAGTGAGGCAGTGCCCTCATGCGTTTAATTACGCACGGATGTCAAGCTTTGGCTTGGCAAAAGCGTGTCCGTGTGCTATAATCGAGTGCATTCCACCTCTTCCCCAAAGCAAATCTGCTTAGCCGGAGAGCCTGGTGATGTCTGGCCTGCTCGGGACAACAACCCCACCACGGGCCCATCCATTTGGTGAGTGGACAGCCGGTGTCCTGCGCGTGTTTGTCGTGCTGGCAGCCCTGGTGCTGAACAACATGGGCTGGCTTAGCCAGGAGCCGGCCTTTCAGACACTGACCAATGTGATCATCCTGGGGGCCGGCATTTTGGCTGTGGCGATCCTGGTGTCTCTAGGGCTGGGTCGGATGCCCCCGGCCTGGTTAGCCCGGCTCCTGGCCTGGGCTGATGCCGTGGGCCTCCTGCTGGTCATCGCCATCAGCGGCGGAGCGCGCAGCCCATATTATGCCATCCTGCTGCCGTTCCTGTTGGTCGCGGCCATGCGTTTTGACCCGGTAAGTACCCTGAGCTGCGGCGGTCTCCTGGTCCTGGGCTACAGTGTGCTGGCGGCTCTGGCCGGCCCGGCGTTGGATCTGGTGGTGGCCAGCCAGTGGGCCATCTTGCTCCTGGCAACGATCCTGGCGGCCGTTTGCGCCTGGTGGCGGGAAAAGTGGGCCTCGCAGGCCCAGGCGGAGGTGCTGGCCGCGTTCCTGAGTGTGGATAAGGCCCTGGATGCCAGGCTGGACGAAGAAACCAGCCGGCAGGTCATCGTCGAGCAAACGGCTCGCGCTATCGGTGCTGCCTGGGGGGCCTTGTATCTGCCAGATGAATCAGCCGCCGGCTGGTCATGCCGGGCATACTGGAGCCTGGATCAGGCAGAGCAACCACGCGCCCACTTTGAGCCAGGGACGGGCACCATCGGCTGGGTGGCCCAACACAAGCAGCCCTTGCATATCCCGGACGTGAGCCGGGACTCGCGTTTCCCCTCCAACCTCAGCACCACCACGCCGGGCTTTAACGCCCTGACTGTACCGTTACTGGACGGTGATCAGGTCATGGGCGTGTTGGAGCTCTGTCACAAGCCCGGTGGGTTCACAGATGCCGATTGGCGGATGGCTGAGGCATTGACCAGCCGGGCCTGGCGGGTCATCCAACAAGCCCGCCTCATCGGCAACTATCAGCGACGCCTCAACGAATTGGCCGCCCTGACCAAGATCGGGCAGATCATCAGTTCCACGCTGGACCTGGGCAACGTGCTGGAAACAGTATATCGGGAAACCAGCCGGCTTATGGATACCACGAACTTTGTTATCGCCTTCTGCGCTGAGGATGGTGACGAGATCGTCTTTGCTTACGAAGTAGCAGGCGGCAAGCGGCAACCCCGGCGACAGCAGAAACGCACTCATGGCCTGATCGAGGATGTGCTGGAGCATAAACAACCCTTGCTTCTGACGTCCCAAGACCCCCAACTGCGGGCAGTGACTGTCATGGGCAAGCCTGCCCAATCGTGGCTGGGCGTGCCCATGTTGGCCGGCGACAAGGTGTTGGGCGTGATCGCGGTGCAGAGCTACGACCGAAGCGGGGCTTACGACCAGGCCCATCAGGAGATCCTCTGCACTATCGCCACCCAGGCAGCTATTGCTATCCAGAACGCGCGTCTGTTCCAGGAATTCAACCAGCACCTGCAAAAGATCCAAAACCTGTTTAAAATCAGCCAAAGCATCACCGGTGTCCTATCGCTCCAGGAATTGTTGCAATCTATCATCCAGGCGGCTATCCGGTCTATCCCGGCGGCTGAGAAAGGCAGCCTGCACCTGCTGGATGAAAAGACCGGCCAACTGGAGATCCGGGCCTACGTGGGCTACCCGCCGGACATTGTGGACAAAGTGCGCCTGCGTCGGGGTGAGGGCTATGCCGGCTGGGTGACCGAGCATGGCGAACCACTGTTGATCCACGATGTACATGCCGATGACCGGACTGCCCGTTTCGCCGATATGGAGGTCCAGGCCATCCGATCCGTGGTCTGTGTGCCATTGTTGGTGAAAGGTCGCGGTATCGGCGCAATATCTCTGGATAACCTGACCACGACGCACGCCTTTACCGACGAAGATGTGCGCGTGTTGACCACCTTTGCCGGGCCAGCAGCCCTGGCCATCGAGAGCGCGCAACTATACGAGCGGGTCCAACAACAGATGGCCGGGTTACGTCATCTGGCCCAAGAGGTTATTCGTGCCTCTGACGAGACCCGTGAACTGGCGGAGCACGCGGCGCAGGGCTTGCTGAGCCTGGGTGAGAAATCCCAGGCCATCCACCAGATCGTAACCACGATCCAACGCTTCGCTGGACGCACCAATCTGCTGGCTATTAACGCGGCCATCGAAGCGGCCCGGGCCGGTGAAGCCGGCCGGGGGTTTGCTGTCGTGGCCGATGAGATTCGCCGCCTGGCGGAAAGCTCCCGTCGCTCCGCCGGCGACATCGCCGGCCTGAGCGATGAGATCATCGGCGGCACAGAGGCCCTGATCCGATCTATAGACGAAGTGATGGCCGCAGTGACGCGCACGGCGACCTTGGCGCAAGAGGCATCGCAGGCGGTGGCTAAGGAGTAAAACGTCAAACGTCGGACGTGTGCCTGACGTTTGACGCCAGACGCTTTAGTAAGGGGTACAGTATGGAAGATCTGGTCGGCACAAGCATTGGACACTACCAAATCCTGGAGCAACTCGGCCGTGGGGGCATGTCCACTGTCTACAAGGCCTTGCAGGTCTCGCTGGACCGCGAGGTGGCGATCAAGGTCCTGCCCCCGTATTTTGCCCATGACCCGCAGTTCGCGGCCCGCTTCAGCCGCGAGGCCCGGGCGGTAGCCAGGCTGCGCCATCCCAATATCCTTACCGTCTTTGATTATGGTGAGCAGGACGATTACACCTATATCGTGATGGAATACATCCAGGGCGGGCGGACCCTGGCCAATGTGTTGGAAGAACGCGGCACCCTGGACCTGCCGACCGTCTTGCTGGTCATCCAACAGATCGCCAGTGCGCTGGACTATGCCCATCAGCAAGGGGTTATCCATCGGGACATCAAGCCTTCCAATATCCTGGTCCCCCGCGAGGATTGGTTCCTGCTCTCTGACTTTGGTATCGCCAAGGTGGTCGGCGGTGGGGACCTGACCAAGACCGGCATGGGCATGGGCACGCCGGACTATATGGCGCCGGAGCAGGGCCGGGGCCTGCCAGTGGATGCCCGTGCCGACATCTACTCCCTGGGGGTGATGCTCTATCGCATGGTCGTGGGGCAGTTGCCCTATCAAGCCGACACGCCCATGGGGGTGATCATCAAGCACATCAACGATCCCCTGCCACGGCCCAGCCAGCAGAACCCCAATGTGCCGGCCGCCGTGGAACAGGTGATCCTCAAGGCCATGGCCAAGAACCCCGACGATCGCTACCAGACGGCCGGCGAGCTGGCCCGGGCCCTGAAACAGGCCGTGGACCAGGTGCGGCACAGCGCGGCGGCCACCATCACCGGCGTGCCCCTGACGCCCCCTGGCATACCGGTCGAGCCAGGCAGAGCTGCGCCGCCAGCGGCCCGGCGGGGAGGCATTCCCCGGTGGGCCTGGCTGGCCGGCGGCGGGGTCGTGATCGCGGCCGCCCTGGTCGTTTGTGGGGTGTTGGGTGCGGCCGGTGGGCTGGCGTTCCTGACCCCACAGGCCACGCCTACCGTTACCAAGGTGGCCCAGGCACCCACTGCCACCCAGCCCATCATCCAACCCATCGCCACTCAGCCGGCCACCGCCACGGTCCAGAGCACCCCGACCGCTACGGCGACCACTGCACCCAAACCGACAGTTACCATGACGGCCACCCCCCAGCCTACTGAGCCACCAACGGCCACGCCGGCCCCCACCAGGACGCCTGGTCCTACCAATACGCCCAGGCCCACCAACACGCCGCCAGCCCCCGTCCTCACCGGCAAGATCGCCTTCCCCGTCCTTAACGAAGACGGCTATCACTATGACACGTGGATCGTGAATGCGGACGGCACCGGCGCAACCCTGTTCCGGGCCAGGATGCGCCAGCCCAGTTTCCGGCCTGATGGCAAGATGATCGCCATGAACGGCGAGGCTCCCAACCGCGCGAATATCGTCACGGTCAATATGGATGGCTCAGACGAACGGGAGGTTTCCCAACACGTGGAAGACAGCCACCCCTCCTGGTCGCCTGACGGCCGGCGGCTGGTCTTTGACACCACTGCCGCGCCCGGCGGCGGGTCACAGATATGCATCGTGGATAATCCCATCGCCCGGACCTGGCACGCCATTCCCGGCCCCGGCGCATTGACCGGCATCAAGGGCCAATATCCCACCTGGATGCCCGATGGCCGCATCATCTTTAACACGTCCAACTACTGGGGCGACAATACCCAAAGCGGGCTATATGCCATCGGGGATGGCGGTGGCATACCAGTCTGGCTCACCGCATCTGGCCAGGACACCGCGCCAGCCGTACATGGCGGCACAGTGGCCTTTATGTCCATCCGCACCCCAGGTGACTATGAGATCTTTACCGCCAGCATCTATGGCCTGGACGCGGGCCTCACGCAACTGACCAATAACGAGGCCCAGGATGGCCTGCCGGCCTGGAGCCCGGATGGCAAATACATCGCCTTTGTCTCCGATGAGGGCGGGCGCTGGGGGTTGTGGGTGATGCGCGCCGATGGCTCCGGCCGGCGCAAGTTGCTGGACCTGCCCGGCACTGGTCGCCTGGGTGGGGACTGGGGTAACGAGCGCGTCTCGTGGGCACCATGAAAAACGTGATTCGTGTTGCGTGATTCGTGGTCCATTACGCAGCACGCAACACGTGCTCGGGAGGTAGCGCCATGTCTGCTTACAAGCAACGTTGTAGCGCGGGTCTGGTAGTCACCGTCTATGTTCTGATCCTGCTGGCCTGCACGTTGCCCGGCCAGACCGTCAGCACGCTCAGCAAGCCCACGGTGAACATCATCGCGCCGCTGGCCGGTACGCAGGTGGTCCCTGGCGAGACGGTGCACGTTCAGGTGATGGCCGTGGACACCCAGGGTCTCAGCCGGGTGGAGTTGAGGGTAGACAACCTCCCGGTGGCCGCTCAGGACCTGCCGCAGCCAGTGACGGCCTACCAGGGTGTGCTGACCTGGCTCGCCACCACGCCGGGGCCTCATATCTTGCTGGTCCAGGCTACCAATGTGACCGGGGTCGTCAGTGACCCGGCCGTGGTCAGCGTGGTGGTGGTTGCGGCCGCCGCCGGCACGGCCACTGCGTCTCCCCCGGCGGCCACGACTGCGCCCACTACGCTCTCGACTGTATCTCCGCCCACCGTGCCCCCAACAG
>DAOTYG010000299.1:0-8997 GCA_034435155.1 Anaerolineae bacterium
CGCAGATAGCTCTCGAATCGTTCTATGGCGGTATTCATGTTGACTCCTCCTGGCAACATTATATCACACCATGTCAAGTACTTGCATTAGGAGTCAACTCAGTGTAAATGCGTCAAACGTCAAACGTAGAAAGAGGTCTGACAGGAGGGAATTATGAACGACCGACGAACAATCATTCGCGCGCCGGCCCTGGCCGCCGCCCTGGTGGTGACGCTGCTCCTGTTGGCCGGCACCTAAGCCGTCCTAGCCGGCCCCGCGCCGGCCGTAGGAACCAGGGCCTTAAGCGCAACGCGCAGCTCTACCTGCCGCTCGTGCTGAACAACTACGGCGGCGCGGCCGGACGGTGAGCGGCGATTTCTACGTGGGCTTCCTGTAGTCCGTGCAGCACTCCGACCCCTCGGTGGGCGTGGACACCACCTCACCGGACGGTCGCAGCTACGAGGTGCCCTGGGAGGCGTTTGCCAACGACTACATGATCCGGGCTGTGGTCGTGCCATAATAGCGCGATGGGCCACGGTCAGCACCACGACGACACGCCAGGGCCGGGTATCGGTAATGCCGATGCCCGGCCTTCGTTTTATAGCCCTGCCATCGGCCAGCGCCCGCGCCGGGCCAGGCCAGAAAGGCTGATTTCAGTAGCCTGCGGGAGGGTAAACTCACAGAATCGTCCTGGTCTTGATAGTGGGCCGTTGATGTTGTAAAATAGGCGTGGCAGGGCGGTTGACTGCAACTGCCTGCCATGCCGATTGAAGGTGTGGGCGAGGCACCCGGTCGGACAAAATAACTGCTCTAACCTAAAGGACCACCATGCCAGCCGATGACTTGTTCTCGCGCGAGGAGGCACTGGGCGGCCTGCCAGCCCGGCGGGCGCGCACCCTGCTGTTCCTCATCGAAAGCCGGGCCGGGCGCCTGGCCGGGCAGGACCAGCGGGCCATGGACCGCTACTGCACGGAGGAGACCGCCGCTGCGCAGGAGCTGGCCTGCCTGACGGCCTTCGCCGAGGGCCGGGAGCCGCCGCGTAAGCCCACCGTCCAGGACCTCGAGCGCTACGCAGAGTTCTGGGCACCCCTGGTGCCGGAGAACCCGGCCGTGCGCGCGGCCCTGGCCCACTTCCTGGCCCAGAAGTACCGCCTGCGCGCCGCCGCAGCCCCCGGCATCCGGGCCGCCCTGGGCCTGGACACGGAGCCGGTCCAACGAGCCTATCACCGCCAGTACGGGAAGCCGCTGGAGACGATCTACGCGCTCCGGCTGTCGCCGCTGGACCGGCTGCGCTGGGCCTGGGCCGGCCTCGCGGGCTGGATTGACGCCCTGCCGCCGTTCTGGACGGCCTTCGCCCTGACGCTCACGGAGACGGTGGGCGCGGGCGTGTTGGCCCTGCCCATCGCCCTGGCCGGCGTGGGGCCGCTGCCCGGCGTCGCGCTCCTGGCCGTCTTCGGCCTGGTCAACGTCCTCACGGTCTGGTACATGGCCGAGGCCATCTCGCGCAGCGGCGCCATGCGCTACGGCAGCGCGTTCATCGGCCGGGCCGTGGCCGACTACCTGGGCGAGGCCGGTTCGGCCATCCTCATGGGCGGCCTTGTCCTCATCTGCAGCATCGCCCTCCTGGCCTACTACATCGGCTTCGCCACCACCCTGGCAAACATCACCGGCCTGCCGGCCGCGCTATGGGTCGCGCTCCTGTTCCTGGTCGGCCTCTATTTCCTGCGGCGCGAATCCCTGAACGCCACGGTCGCCTCAGCCCTGGTGGTGGGGTTCGTCAACATCGGCCTGCTCCTGCTCCTGTCCCTGGTGGCTTTCCTGTACGTGCAGCCAACGAACCTGCTCTACGTGTCCGTGCCGTTCCTGGGCGGCCGCCCCTTCGACCCGGCGATCCTGGAACTGGTCTTCGGCACGGTGCTCTTTGCCTATTTTGGACATCTATCGGTGAGCAACTGCGCCCGCGTGGTCATGCGCTGCGACCCCAGCGGTCGCTCCTTGATCTGGGGCGCGGCGGCGGCGCAGGTGGTGGCAATGATCCTGTACGGCGTCTGGGTGGCGGCGGCCAACGGGGCCGTCGCGCCGCCGGTCCTGGCCGCCCAGCAGGGCACCGCCCTCGTCCCCCTGGCCGAGCGGGCCGGCCCCCTCGTCCACGTCTTGGGGCTGGTCTTTGTCATCCTGGGCATGGGCATGGCTTCCATCCACTCCTCTCTGGGCCTGTTCAACCTGACCAAAGAGCGATTGCCCGGCCCGGCGTCGCCGGTCGTCGTGCTGCCCCGGCGGCACGGGCGATTGGTGCTGCGTGAGCGCGGTCGCGCCGACAGCGGCCGGCGCATCGGCCTGGTCTACCTGGGACTCGCAGACGGCCAGCCCCGGTTCCGCCTGGACGTGCAGACGGGCCAGGAGATTCGTCACCTGGAGATGACCGGGGCCGGGCCGTGGGACGCCCGGCCGCTGCTGAAGCAGGCGCCGGGTCTGCGCCTGACGGTGGAGACGCTAGACGCGACGCCGGAGAGCGCGCGCCTGCGCGTGGACTCGTCGCTGGCCCTGGCCTACGAGGGGCAGTGGGACACGGTGGGCCTGGACATGGGCGACCTGCTGACCCTGCCGGACGACGAGCGGCGGCTTTTGACCTGGATCACGCGGCAGGGTTCGGTGGGTTACGCCGACCTGGCGGCCTACGAGGGGGCAGCGGGGCGCGCGGTCCCGGAGTTGCTGGAGACGCTGCTCGAGCAGGGTTGCGTGCAGGAGGTGGAAACCGCTGGCGAGCCGCGTTACCAGGCCCGCCTGGCCCACAAGCGCGGCAGCCGCCTGCCCGCGGCCATCTGGCAGGCGTTGGGCCAGGACGCTGTCGCGCCGGCCGGGGGCCAGGAGCGACCGGCCGGGCTGCGCGGCCTGTTCTACCGGATGCGCCAGGCCCTGCTGGGTCCGCGCGGGCGGTTCTGGCTGGCCGTCGGCCCGGTGGCGCTCATCTTCCTGTTCACCGAATGGCTGCTGTTGATCAACGCGGCCTCGTTCACCGGGCCGATCAGCTTTCTCGGCGTGATCGTGCTGCCATTGCTGGGCGGCGTCTTTCCGGTGCTGTTGCTCGTCGCCAGCCGGCGCAAGGGCGAGCGCGTGCCGGCTGTGTTCTACCGCTTCCTGGGCAACCGGCTGCTGGTGGCCTGCATCTACCTGCTGTTTATGACGGCGCTGTTCGCCTACGGCCTGGTGATCTGGACCGAGCCGGCGCCGCGGGTGTTGGCCCTGGCGGTCGGCTCGATCATGGCCGGGGCGACCATCGTCATGTGGCGGCGGGGAGCCTTTGCGCCACGTCTGGTGGTGGAGTTGCGGCAAGAGGGTGCAGACGGCCCGGCCGGCTTTACCGTCGTGGCGAACGGTCAACCGCTGCCCTCGGACGTGCGGCTGAGCTACCCGGCCGGCGAGCAGCAGGTGCATGCCGCCCAGGGCGCGGTGCCCGACCTAGCCGCGCTGCGGGCCATGTCCATCCAGACGCCGGCCCGGCCGGCCCACGAGCTGAAGGTCTGGGCGCACCGGGTCACGTCGGAAGACGATTCGCACAGCCTGCCGGCGACGGTGGACGTCCAGTGCGGCGACCAGTCTACCCGGCGCGACCTGCGGCTGTCGGGCGGGCAGGTGATCGTGCCGATGCCCGAGGCCGGGTGCCGGGTGGAACTGCGGCTCACGGAGTCGGCCTAGGCCAGGGAACCGGCGCCTCCCCCCAGAACAGTCAATTCAGCACGACCACCCAGCCAGGTTGCTCACAGGCGGTCTGCGACTGCCGTCGTGGACAGAAGCATAGAAGCGGAAATCGGAGCACAGGTCAGCCTGAGTGGTCGCAATACAGAAAAGCCCCTCCTGCGTCCAGGAGGGGCTTTGCGATGCCCCCGAGAGGTAGGCGTTCAGCAAACGGGGGTTGCCAACCCCCTACGAGCCGATGGATGAACGGGTACCCTGAGAGCTTTCGGGAAGGTTCAAACCTGATCTTACCCGCCCTTGCTCACCAGTGGCAGATAGACGCTGTACATCTGCGGCCCGGTGAGGGCAAAGTCGGTGAAGTGATCGATCTGCATCATCACGCGGTTGGCGTCGGTATCCACGGCGTAGGCCTCCGGGATCGTCCAACTGGCGGTGGACGTGGAGTAGTAGGCCGGCCGCAGCCAGTTCTCGGCGATGCCCTGCCGCCATAGCTCGGCCTCGTCGTAGGCGAAGACGATGACCACGTCCTGGTTGAAGCTGGCGGTGATGGCGTTGCCATCGGCGTCGGTGGCGAGGAAGGCGTAGCCGTAGGGGTAGACGTTGGCGTGGCGCTCGTGCGGCAGGGTGGCGAGCGGGATCACTCGCAGGGTTACGATGCCGCTGACCGGCATGGCCCCGGCCGGGATGGTGATCGCGGTGCCGTCCAGGAGGCGCAGGTGTGCGCCCACGGCCGCGTCGAAGGTGATGCTGGCCGGCGCGGGGAGCGGGTGCGGGCCGGTGAGCACCAGGTCCAGCGAGGTCCCGCCGGGCGGCACCGGCACCCGCTCGCGGTCGGCGTAGAAGACGCCATTGCCCTGGCAGACCGCGCCCACGTGCCAGACAGTATTAGAGATGACGTGCAGGGTGTAGCTCTCACCCACCGTCGCCATCGTCTTGGTGAAGGCTCCGTCCGCGCTCCAGGCCCAGATGTGGACGTCGTTGCTGGGAGCCGTCCCGCTCACGGTCACGGTCCCGCTGATGGTGGCATCCGGGCGGCGGAAGCGCAGGACGACGGGGATGCTGTCGTTGGCCGGCACGGTCACGTGCTGGTCCACCGGCCGCAGGTAGCCCAGGGTCGGGTCGGCTGCCGCCCATACGCGGTAGACGCCGTGCGGCACGGGGAGCCGGAACCGCCCCTGCTCGTCGCTCGTGGCGTGGAAGGTGAGCTGTTGCACCTGCGGGCCGATCCCTTCGGCGGTGACGCGGGCCTCGGCCAGGGGGTTGCCGTCGGGGTCAAAGACGCGGCCGGTGATGAAGCCATCGCGCCGGGTCACGGGCAGCGGCACCGGCACGGTCTGATGGGCCTGCACCGGGACGTTCTTGCTCTCACGCAGGGCCACATAGCCAGAGTCCGGGGCCACCCGGTAGGTGAGGCGCCAGAGGCCGGCCGCCACGTCCAGGCGATACGCGCCGTTCGTGCGGTCTATGGCCGTTCGCACCCACGAGCCGTCGCTCCAGGCTGAGACCTCGCCGGCCACGCCGGCCACCGGCTGGTCATTGTTGCGCGGGTCGAACAGCCCGCCCACGATGGCGGCGTTCCTGGTGCGCAGGGTGATGGTCACGGCCGCCGTGCCCCCGTCGGCCACGGTCACGTCGCGCTCCGCGCCGGAGAGGTAGGGCGCGCTGGCCGGGACCTTGACGGCTACCCGGTAGTCGCCGCCGGGGACCAGGATGGTGAAGCCGCCGTCCTGGAGCGGCGCGCCGTTGTGGACGGCCGGGTCGTTCTTGTTGATGGCCGTGGCCCAACCCTCGGCCTCGGTCAGCACGTGGCCGGCCTCGTCCACCACCGTACCCAGGATAGAGGCCGTGGCCGGGGTCAGGGTAAAGTCCACGTCGCTGACCGACCCGCCAGAGGTCACGGTCACTTCCTGTGGCCGACCGGTGTAGAGATAGGGCGCGTCGGGCGCGGGATTGGGGCGCACCTGCCAGGTGCCCGAGACCACGTCGAGGGTGTACGCGCCGCCGACGCCGGTGAAGCCTTCCACCAGGCCCGGCGCACCCGGCCGCCAGGCGATCACGCGCACCCCCTCGACGCCGCTCGCGCCGTCGGTTACGGCGCCGGCGATGGTGGCGTCCTTCGCCAGCAGGGTGAGGGTGCCCAGGTCCACGGTGGACGTGGGCGGCACGCGGACCGGTGGGACGACCGGCCCCAGGTAGCCGGGGTCAGCCGGGCGGACGGCCACCTGGTAGACGCCGTGCGGGATGGCGATGGAGAAGGAGCCATCCACGGGCGAGATGAGCGCGCCGCGACCCAGGCCCTCGTCGGTGTGCAGGGAGACGGTCACGGTGAAGGGCGGCACCCCGCCGCCGGGCATCTGCACGACGCCGTTCACGGTGGAATCAGCGGTGAGGACGGTGAAATTGACCGTCTCGTGCTCCGGATCCAGGTTGGGATGGAAGTAGACCAGGCGCGGCGAGCCGGGGTAGACCCAGTTGGCTGGCGTGGTCGTGGTGATGGGGTGGACGGTCACGGCCCATAACCCTTCGCCCAGGCGCAGGGTGTACGTGCCGTCGGGGGCGGTGAGGACGCGATTGCGACCCCGGGCGTCTACCCGATTGGCCTCGACCTGGGCATTTTGCACCGCCTGGCCGGTGTTCGTGCGCACCACACCGCTGACCACCTTGGGCGCGGCGCGGAAGTGGATGGGGCCGACGTTGACGACGGGGTGGGCGGCGTCCACGGTGAAGGTGATAGGGGCCGCGGCAACCATGCCGCCCTCGTGCCAGGGCGGGCGCGCGATCAAGGTGTAGGTGCCGGTGACCAGCCCGCCAATGGCAAAGTGGCCGCTGGCGCTGCTCTGATCCCAGCCCCAGGCCGCGCCGGTGGCCCCGATGACCAGGACGTGGGCCTCGGCAACCGGCTCAAAGGACGGGAGCGGGGCCAGCACGTGGCCGAAGACGTTGGCCGGGCGCAGGGTGACGGTCACTTCCTGCGGCGGGGTGACGGTCTGCCGGGGCGACCACCAGTAGTTGTCGTCGCCCAGCGGCTCGGCCTGCAGGCCGTAGGAGCCGGGTGCGAGTCCGCCGAGCTTGATCTCGCCGGAGATGACCGCGCGCACCTCCAGCGTTCTGCCGGCCGGGCCGTAGACGTGCATCCAGGCATTGGCCGGGGTCAGCCCATCCGGGGCGTAGACGGTGCCGGTGATCGAGGGCCAGGTCAAGGGGATGAGGCCCACGTTCACCGGCGAGTGGAGCACGGAGACCGGGGTAAAGTTCGAGGGGGTGTAGTCGGATGCGGCCGGGGGCACGGCGCGCAGGATGTAGTGGCCGGCCGGGATCGCTCCAAAGGAGAACGATCCATCGCCGGCGTCCACCTGGGCCTGCCCGTGGGTGGAGTAGTCCGGGTTCAAGAGCCAGACGAAGGTGTGCTGGGGGATGGGACCGCCGTCCGGCGTAACCACGGTGCCGGCGATGCTCCCGCCCTGGGCGTAGGCCCAGGTGCCCAGGAACAAGCCGAGCAGTCCGATCAATGCCACTGCGCCGGTGAGCATTGCCAGGCGCAACGCTCGCTGCCAGAGATGTGTTTCTGGGTGCATGGTGTTTCCTCCTCTCTCTTTTCGATCTTTCTGTATGGACTATCGAACTTCCAGGTGTTGCCCGCGCGCTGCCCACGCCCTCATTATACCGGGGCAACATTAGAATTGCGTTAGTTACGCATTAGAGTTTTCACATCTGGCGAACTGACAAAGCCCCGGGCCTGAAAGAAGATCGGACTTACCACACCACAAGGAGTAGAGGCTTTAGCCGGTCGTTCGCCCATAAGGTGTCAGGCACTTTTGAAGTGCCTGACACCTGGACCTGCATTTTGCCCTCCAACCTGCGGGGCATATGCGTCAACTTAAGGCGCGGGCGATTGGAAATCGCACCGGGTAGCCGAAGGCAATGCCTTCGGCTACCCGACTTGAGTCGCTTAACTTGACGCCTATGAACCTGCGGGGGGAGGGTAGGCAGTTACGTCCGATGAAAGAAGAAACGAGCGAGGTCTATCTGACCTCGCTCTGGGGGCGTTTTCTGGATGGGGGCTTACGTGGCAGTCTGCTCCCCCGGCGTCCGGAACTTGAGCCAGACCAGCCCGGCTACCAGGAGCAGAACGGCGGCGGTGGTCCAGAACGGCGCCGCAGGAGCTAGACGATAGAGGATGCCACCCAGCACCGGCCCCGGCGTGGACAACACGCTCACGGCCGTCCCGGTTAAACCGAGGACCAGGCCCAGCCTGTCCGGCGGGGCCACTTTCGTCAGGATGGAGAGGAAGGCCGGGTCCATGAAGGCCCGCGCCGAGGAGAACACGATCATCGCCAGGGCAAAGCCCGGGAACCCCCGCGCCGACACGAACAATGCCATGCCGACGAACCCCAGCAGGGCCGCGAGCGCGACCCCCATGCGCTCGCCGAGCTTATCGGCCAGCCAGCCGCCCAGCGGCGTGAATACGATCGCCCCCACGGTGACGAGGCCCCCCAGCAAGCCCACGTCGGGCAGGCTCAGTTGACCGATCTCGCGGTAATAGACGGGGATGAACTGCTCCGAGACGCTGAAGCCCAGGTCGCGGGCGCCGTCCAGCAGGAAGACCCAGGTCAGCACCCCGCCCAGGGTCATCAGGCCCCACAGGCTGGTCACGCTGTTCTTCAGGCCGGCCAGGTGCAGGTCCTGGGGGGTCGCCGTCTCCTGGCGCATCTGGGGCAGGGCCAGCACGAACCCCCCGGCGGCCAGCCCGGCCACCACCCCGTACAGGCCCTGAAATCCCAGGGTCTCGCTGATTCGGCCGGCCAGCGGCACGCCGATCATGGCCGCCAGCCCGCCCCCGGCCCCGAACAGACTGGTGAGCCGGCCGCGGATCGTCTCCGCCGAATACGTGGTGGCGTAGGCCAGGTAGCTCAGCATGGCGAGCGCCAGGCCCAGCGTGCTGACCGAGGCCGACAGCCAGAGCCAGGGCCAGGACGGGGCCAGCGCAGACCCGGCATACCCCAACGCCGCCAGCAGCAGGCCCCCCAGGAGCGTGGGGATGCGCCCCAGGCTATCAGAGACCCAGCCGCCCAGCACCCAGGCCGTTGCGACAGCGACCGTCATCACCGCGAAGAATACCCCCACCTGCTCCACCGTCGCCCCCAGGTGCTTCACATAGAGGGCCAGGAACCCGGCCGACATCGCCTCACCCATCGCCAGCAGGAAAAACGAGGGGGCCAGCCACCTGACCTTGGCTGGAATCGCGTGCCAGAAACCCAGGGGAGCGTGGAGCCTGGAGCGCGGAGCGATCCTCCTTCCCCCTTCCTCCTTCCCCCTTCCCCC
>DAOTYG010000300.1:0-7232 GCA_034435155.1 Anaerolineae bacterium
TGAGGTCAACGCCTGGCCCGATCTGCTGCCGCAACCTCTCCAATGCGCCCTCTGGAAAGGCGGCGGCAAACCGCAACTTGTTGTCCCCGTCCACCAGCATGATGTCGCCGAAGCACGCTTCTTTCCCACGCCTGCCGGTGAGCCGCCGCGCCTGGTGCAAGATTTGATCAAGGGTCGTATCCAAATCCAGGCTGGCAGTGATCGTTCGACCGGCATCGTACAGGGTCTCCAAGATATTCGCGCGTTGCTGGAGTTCCCCGTACAGATGTGCGTTCCGTATGGCCACTGCGGCCTGGTCAGCGAAGAGCATGATCGTGGCCAGCTCGTCCGACGTAAAGCGGTGGGGGGAGCGATAGTTCACGAACATCACCCCCACCCGTTGGTCGCCGGCCTTGAGCCGGATGCCGGTCGCGGCTCGCATCCCTTCTGTCCTGACAAAGCGACCGCCGAGTATCCGATCAGCGGATGCCCCATCCTCTGCAAAGCGGTACGGGGGATCTTTGAGCTTCAAGATCTCCCAGATGACAGAGGGGGGATCCAGCTTTTCCGGCGGGCGAGCGGACTCCAGGCGTTCCGGCATGGTGGCCCACTCCCAGAAGCGGTTTCTCTCCTCATCATACGCATACAGGGTGACCACATCGCTGCCGAGTGTCTCCTGCACGTTCTGGACGATGGTCTGGAGGGTCTGGCGCAGGTTCTCTGCGACCGTAACCCGCGCCACCACCTGGGCCGCTTCCGTGGTGCGGTCCATCTGTTTCAGCAGGCGGGCCTTTTTCAAAGCCAACGCCGCGTGGGTGGCAAAGGTCTCCAGGGTCTGCCGCTCCTCTTCACTGAAGCTGCGCGGCCGATCATAGTTCACGTACAACACGCCCAGGTTCTCATTCCCCACGCGCAGGGCTACCCCCTGGAAACTTCGGGCGCCGATGCTCTCCAGGAGCTCTTTGGTCGAGTGGCCCATCATAAAGTCATACGTGGCCGGGTCCTGGATGTCGGCGACCCGCACCCAGCCCCGGCGCATCACGGTGTCTGCCGTGCCGCCCGTCTTGGGTTCCGTCTTGCGGAACCGCTCCAATTTTCTTTTTGGTATGCCCGCCGATACCAACTCCTCTGGGATGAACTGATTTCGTGCATCATCATACGACCAGATGGCCGCGGAATCAGCCTGTAGCACATCGCGGGCGCTCTTTACGATCTGTTCCAAAACCTGATGCAACTCCAGGGCGCCGGCCATGGCTTCGGCCGCCCGGCGCATGTGCTCCAGCTCGCGCATCCGACGGGCGTTGTCGTAGGCGATGGCCGCCTGGGCGGTGTAGATGCGCAGGGCCTCGCTCTCGGCCTCGCTGAACCGTCTTGGCTCTCGATAGTGGAGCCACACCACTCCGATGTTCTTCCCGCGCAGGCTCAGGGGCAGGCAGATCGCCGCGCCCACGCCGTCCTTCAGCATTCCCGGGTTGATCTCTCCCTTCCGGCAGGCTATGTCCTCGATGATGATCGGCTGGCCGGTCCGCACAACCCGCATGGAAAGGCCGTTCTCTCTGATAACGGTGTCCACCCGGAGTTTCTTATCGAAACCCACCGCCGCCAACCGCTGTGGTCGTCCCATCTCATCAAGCAGGACCACGCTGGCCCGCCAGGCCCGCAGCGCCTTGCGGGCCTGTTTCACGATGGCCCGCAAGACCTGCTCCGGGTCAGGCTTAGAGATGAGGGTATTGCCGGCCTGGTAGACGGAGCGGAGCAGAACTTGCCCCTCTTGAGCTTCCTGAAATAGTCTGGCATTCTCACTGGCAACAGCCACCACGGCAGCGAAACTCTTACATAGTTCAACGTCTTCCTGGGTAAATGTGCGCCAGCGACCTATCGCGTCCAGGCTGAAGGATCCCCATACCTGGTCTTTGATTATCACTGGAACGATCAGAATAGATCGAATGTCAAACTGGCGGAAAATGTCCAGGACCGGTCCCAATCCCGATTCTTTGGACACATCTGACAGGATGAGGGGGTCCCTCGTGGCAATCAACTGCTTCTCGGCTGGAACCCTGCTGAGGGGAATCTCTATACCCAGAGTCCCCTTAGCTGGATATTCAGCGACTACCTTACCCCGCCCATACTCTGGCTCAAAAATAACCAGGCCGCTATGATCCACATCAAACAATTCTACTGCCGCCTGGCAGGCTTCCCGAAGCACTTGGTCCAGTTCCAGTGAGGAAGCGATAGTGGCTGATCGACGTTGGAGTGTTTCCAGACTGGCGGCCCAACGTCGGGTCTTGGTCATCAGCCGGGCGTTCTCGACAGCCAGTGCAGCCTGGGCCGCAAAGGTCTCCGCCAGCCGGCCATGTTCCTCCGTGTAGAACCCTGGCTGACGCTTGTCCAGGGCGATCATCCCGATGAGGCGATCCCCAACCAACATAGGGACCCCCAGCCAACCCCGGATCCCAGCCTGGACGTGAGGCTCCTGAGTGAATCCTTTGTACACAGCCGGGGCATCCGGCACGATAAAGGGTTTGCGCCGACGAACCACCTCCCGGTTGGGGTTATCGCCATCTATAGGGAAAGAAATGCCCAGTAGTTCGGGCAGATTGGGAAAGCCGCGCCCGCCGATGATCTCCAACTGGTCGCCCTTGAGGATCTGTACCGATGCACTGTCGTAGGGGACCACTTTTTGAAGTTCGCTCAAGATGCGCTCAAAGATCTCTTGCTCCTCAAGGGTAGTCGTCAGAGACAGAGTTGCCTCGCGCAGGGCCTCTGCTTCTTGCCGCTGCCGTGCTTCTGCTGCAAAGAGCCTGGCGTTTTCCAGTGCCACCGCCAACTGGCTACCCAGGGCGCGAAAGGCATTCTGCAAGATGGATGAGAACGCATGTCGCTCGTGGCTCTGGATCGAGATGACCCCGGTCACCTCATCACCCGTCTTGAGCGGGAAGTAGAAGCAGGACTCTGAGGCTGGTGGTCTGCCCACGCGGACGGGTTGGAGACCCAAATCCCGGCATTGTCGCTGTTCGTCTTCCGAAGTGGGCCAGTATAACTCCTGCCCGGTCTTGACCACGTAGCCACTGATCCCCCACTCCGCCGGGTCCTCACCAAGAGGTCGATCTGATATGCCAATGGGCTGCCCCATGTCATAGGCCAGGGGAAAGCGCAGGGTTTCGTTCCGGCGGTCGTACAGGGCGACATAGAAGGTGGAGACCTGGAGCCGCTCCCGCACAAAGTCCCGGGCCAGGGCCAACTGGTCTTCCAGTTTCGTGGTCCTGGTCAACCCCTGCCCGACGCGCACCAGGGCTTCCATGTAGCCGGCGTGAGCGCGAACCTGCTGAAAGGCCTGGGCGTTGACGATGGCCAGTCCCGCCTGCCCGGCCAGGGTTTGAAGCACGGCCACCGTTCCCCCTTCCTCGAAGCGCCCCGGACGCTGACTGTAGACATACAGCACGCCCAGGTTACCGTTTGTGCTGGGTATGGGCAACCCCACGAAGGAACGAATGCCAGCCTCGATCACCTGGGGATTGACCCGGCCGTCTTGCGTCGTGTCTGGGATTCGTTCCATTTGCCCGGTTTGGATGATCTGCCTGGACAGATCCTGGTCTTTGAAATGCCTGCGCCATTGTCTCTCGGCTGAATAGGTCTCTGCGTGAACCTGCAATTTTTCCGTCGCTCGATCCAGGAGCACAATGGCCGCCTCATCGGCCAGGGCCAGCGAGCAGGCCGCTCCCACAATGCTCTTGAGCACTCGATCTGGGTCTCGCTCCGAGAGGATGGCCCGGCTGATGTCTCGCAGACGCACCTGCTGGGCCGCAGTTCGAATGATCATCCCCAGTTCATCCACATCGAACGGCTTGGCCAGGTAGCGGTAGGCCCCCTCCCGCAAGGCTCGCAGGGCCGAGTCCTTGCCCCAGCCGGTGAAGATGATACATTCGATGCCCGGATAGCGTGCCTTGATCTCCTGCATCACCTGAATGCCATCGGGACCGGGCATCAGCACCTCATCAATCAGGGCCACATCGTACCGGCCCTGCCTGGCTTCTGCCTGTCGCAACGCTTCTTCTCCGCTGGCAACGGGATCTACCTGATAACCGAAATTATCTCCCAGGTATCTAGCCAGGGGTTCTCGCAGGCTCACTTCATCGTCCACCAGGAGGACACGTAAGCGATCCTCGCTCATCTCCCCACCTCCATCCTGACTGCTGGCAACTCCACCCGGAACGTGGTCCCGATGGGGATCACGCTCCGTTCCACCATGATGGCTCCGCCCAGGGCCTCGACCAGGATGCGGGCGATGAACAGCCCCAGGCCGGTGCCGCCCGGCCGGGTGGAGAAGCCCAGGGCAAAGATCTTGTCCCACAGTTGCCTGTGAATGCCCGGCCCGGCATCGGAGAAGCGGACCAGGATCGGCCGGGGGGTGCCTGTATTTTGGTAAGCGGTCGTGATCCGGAGCACCTTGCTCGATTCCGGCTTCAGATCCATTTGCTGCGCAGCATTGAGCATCACATTGAGAAAGACCTGCCGCAACTGGACGGCGCTGCCGGCTGTTCGGGGCATTTCTGGGGTCAGTTCAGTCTCGATCCGCACGCCCAGCCGTCGCGCGGTGGGCTGTAAAGACGTCACTGCGCTCTCGACCACCTGGTTCACATCCAGTTCCTGCTCCACATCGGCCCGCATGAGTTGCTGGAAAAGCCCGGTTGTCCGCTTCATATCCATGACCAGTTCCAGAATGGCTTCCTGAGCGCGCGCGATCTCTCGATAATCGCGGGAATCGCCCAGGTACGGCTCCCGGCGCCCCAATTGCTGATAGTCTGAGAGCAGGTTGCGCAGGGATAGCTCAAGGCCCGAGATCTTGTTGTATATTTCGTGCCCCATGCCGGCTGCCAGTTGCCCGGCCAGCAGCAACTGGTTGAGCGCCCGCGCCCGTTTCTCCAGCGCATCGCGCTCGATGGCCGCGCTGAACAGGTTGGCCGCGGCCAGGGCATCGCGCAGGCGATACTGGGAAAAGCGCGCTGGATCGCGATGGAAGAGGAAGAGGGCGTGATGGGTCTCTCCTCCCACCTCGATGGGCACACCGACACAGGACTCGAAAGGTAACGCCTCCAACAGCTTGCGAAACCTGTCCACAGCTTTGGAGGCGTTCTCTTCCAGGAGGCGCTCGCCCTCAAGGATGACATCCCTGACCGGGCTGTCTTTCAACGCATATAGCTTCTCCTCAGCCAGCGCCAGCGTCCCCACCTGCGCCACTATCGAGATAGTGCCGGCAAGGGGATCCATGTGGAAGATGATCCCCGCCTCGGCCTGGGCCGCCTCGCGCAGCCGTTCCAACCCGGCACGGAGCCGTCCCTCCAGAGATGCGTCGCTTTGCAAGGCCGCCAGCCAATCACGAAACGCAGCGGCTCCGCGAGGTTCGGCGGCGATACGCGGCCTTACGGTGAGACGGACCGGCGGCTCACCGCGGGCGATCCGGGCAAGCAGGTGGCGAACCTCGTCCAAATCCAGGGGTTTGACCAGGATGCCCGCCCAATCCAATTGCTCGATCTCGGCGATCCGTTTCTCGATCAGATCGGCCGCGCTCATCACCGCGATGGGCATGGTGTTCTTTTCGGCCTTGATCTGGCGGGCCAGGGCCAGGCCATCGCCCTGGGGCAGGTCAATATCTATGATCAGCAGGCCATAATCGCGCTGATGTATCCGTTGCCAGGCCGCTGTTGGAGTACCGACCGCATCGGCAGGGCAGCCCTGGCGACGCAGCCAGCCGGCCAACTGCTGGCGGACTTCTGTATGGTCATCCACTACCAGCACCCGGCCAATTTGTCGTAGTTCCTGGGTAGTGACCGCTTCGTCAGCGAGTGTTCCTTCCAGGACGCGAAGTAGCTCCTCTGGTGATAGCACCAGTTGCTCAGCTACAGATACCTGGGAAGGGCGCGACTGGCTCAGATGCTCTTCAAGTTGCCGGTCTAACTGGCGCAGCCGGGCCCGGATACTCAACGACATCTTTCGTTTGGTCGGTTCGAGCCGGGTGATCACGGCCTCCACGTCGTCCCCGATCCAGACCACTTCCTCTGGGGCCTTGACCTGCCAGGGGGCCAACTCCCGCAGGGGGACCAGGCCCTGCACGCCCGGCGCAACCTCCACGAAAGCGCCGAAGGGCATCAGTGACTTTACCGCCCCGGCCACGATGTCCCCTTCACGGTGTTGCCTCACAAAGTCTCCCCAGGGATCGGGCCGAGCACGTCTGAGGCTCAATTCCATGAGCTTGCCCGGGCTGGCCGGTTTCACGATGACAGCTTTGAGTTGCTCACCCTCTGCCACAACGTTCTGCGGTTCTACATCGCCGTCCCATGAAAGCTCACGGCGACGAATATACCCCTCGCTCCCGTCCGGCAGGCCGACGAAGACGCCAAAAGGACGCACTCGTTTTACAATCACCTGGACGATCCGGTCAGTGGTCATCGCTTCCTCGGTGGCAAGGCACACCCCAGGCATAACTGCCCGGCCTACCCTCCCGCAGGTTGTTTGAACGTTCAAACCTGCGGGAGGGTGAGCAGCAGTTACCCCCAGGCGTGAAAAGGAGTCATCAACTCTGGCGATTTCTATTATAACCCATCATGTCCAGACCAGATTGGCATTTTTCTAACAGATAGATGTCAATCTGATGACACAGATGGTAGACTCAAGGCTGGCGACCAGGGGCGCGGCTGCTGGGCCTGCGGCCAGGCGTCCCCCGGCGTGCCCATGCCGGTCACGTGGTGCGCAAAGTCACGTCCCCGGCCAGCAATCGCTCCAGCCGGCCGTCCGGTAATCGCAAGAGCAGCGCGCCGTCAGCGTCCACGTCCTCGGCCAGGCCTTCCAGCGCGCCGGCCGGCGTGGTCACGGTCACCTGCTGGCCCAGGGTCGCCAGGCGCGCGGCCCATTCCGCCCGCAGCCGTTCGGTCTCGCCGGCCCGCAGGGCGTCGTAGCGCGGCTCGATGCTCTCCAGGATGGCGCGGAGCAGCCGCACACGGGAGACCGGCTGACCACGTTCCACCAGGAGGCTGGAGGCATGGGGGGCGATGGCCTGCATGGTGGCCGCGTCGGCGTTCACGTTCAGGCCCACGCCGACGATGGCCCAGTCCAGGCTCTCACCCCTCCCCCACACCCCCTCCGCTCCAATATTGGGAGAGGGGAGGGGGCCGGGGGGTAGGGTCACAGGCGTCAAGTTAAGCGACTCAAGTCGCACCTCAGGGGCCTGCGGCCAGGCGTCCACCGGCGTGGACGCC
>DAOTYG010000301.1:0-12149 GCA_034435155.1 Anaerolineae bacterium
TACCCTCCCGCAGGTTTGGGCGTAATGACCAGACCAGAACACGCCCAGATGACCGGCTGCATCGGTTGCCAGCCCCTTTCTAACCTGCGGGAGGGTTCAGGGTAGGCAGTTACCCTTCGTGGTGAAAAAAAACAGGAGGTTCGACGGTGAAGTTCTTTCTGGATAGCGCGCGCGTGGACGAGATCGCATATGGGCTGGAGATGTGGAACCTGGACGGCGTCACCACCAACCCCCGCCACGTCCAGGCGGCCGGCAAGCCGTTCCTGGTCGCCATCCGCGAGATCGCCGGCCTGTTCCAGGGGACCGACAAGCCGATCTCGGTGGAGGTCAACCCCCACCATAGCGATCATCGAGCGATGGTGGCCGAAGCGGAAAAGCTGGCGGCCATCAGCCCCAACTTCGTGATCAAGCTGCCAGCCACGGAGGCCGGTTTCAAGGCTGTGGCCGTGCTCAAGGAGCAGGGCATCCGCAGCAACCTGACGCTGGTCTTCTCGGCCGGGCAGGCCCTCCAGGCCATGCGGATGGGGGCCTGCTTCGTGTCGCCGTTCATCGGCTGGAAGGAGGCCAACGGCGAGGAGACCCGGGGCCTGATCGAGGAGATCGTCGCCATCCGCGACAACTATGGCTTCGCCACTGAGATCATCGTGGCGGCGGTCCGCAACGGCCGGCAGGTCGTGGACGCGGCGGTGGCCGGGGCCGACATCGTCACGGCCGGCTTTGACGTCTACAAAGAGCTATTCGACCATCCCTACACCCACCTGGGCCTGGCCCGGTTCGCCGCCTTCTGGGATCAGACCCCTTACGAGTAGCCCTTTTAATCACGAATAACACGAATAGCACGAATAGCACGAATAGCACGAATAGAAAAGAGTTAGTGGAGATTCGCGTAATTCGTGGCAGAGAAAACGATGTTCCGCGTACCTTATGGCGCGAGGCAACTGGATTTCAGCCTGCCGGCTGGGGTGACGGCGCAGGTCATCGCGCCGCCGGCGACCCCGGCCGCGCCGGACCCGGCCGGCGCGGTCGAAGCCGCGTTGGACGGCGTGGATTGGGCCGCCTTTCGGGATGCTCGTTCGGCGGCCATCGCCATCAATGACAAGACCCGGCCGGTGCCCCACGCCCACCTGCTGCCGCCGCTGCTGCGACGACTCGAAGGGCTGGGGCTGCCACCAGCGGCGATCCTGCTGGTCATCGCGGCCGGTGCGCACCCTCCCATGCCACCGGAGGAGTACAGCAGGGTCGTGCCGGCCGATGTGCTGGCGCGCTACCCGGTGCTCTGCCACGACTGCGACGACCGGGCCGGCCTGTCATATCGGGGGCGGACCAGTCGGGGCACGCCCATCTGGGTCAACCGGCGTTTCGCGGCGGCTGACCTGCGGATCGTCGTCGGCGACATCGAGCCGCACCAGTTCCAGGGTTTCTCCGGCGGCGTCAAGAGCGCGGCCATCGGGCTGGCCGGGCGCGAGACCATCAGCCACAACCATGCCCTGATGACCGATCCGCGCGCCCGGTTGGGCCGCTACACCAACAACCCGACCCGGCAGGACGTGGAGGAGATCGGGCAGGCCATCGGCGTGCACCTGGCCCTGAACGCCATCCTCAACGAGCAAAGGGAGATTGTCCACGTGCTGGCCGGCGATCCCCGGGCCGTGATGGAAGCGGGCGTGCCGCTGAGCCGGGCCGTCTGCCAGGTGGCCGTCGCCGCGCCGTTCGACCTGGTGATCGCCTCGCCGGGCGGGCATCCCAAAGACATCAACGTCTACCAGGCGCAAAAGGCCCTGGCCCACGCCAGCCTGGTCACGCGCGCCGGGGGGACGGTGATCGTGGCCGCGGCCTGCCCGGAGGGGAGCGGCAGCCAGAGCTACGAATCCTGGGTGATGGGGCTGCGCTCCCACCAGGAGGTCATCGCCCGCTTTGAGCGCGAGGGGTTTCGGGTGGGGCCGCACAAAGCCTACCTGATCGCCCGCGACGCCGCCCGGGTGCGCGTGTTCTGGGTCACAGACCTGGCCCCGGACCGCATGAGGGCGCTGTTGCTGGACCCGGCGGCCAGCCTGGAGGCTGCCATCGCCCAAGCCCTATCCGATCTGCCGCCGGGCGCTCGCGTGGGCCTCATGCCCCAGGCGTCGTCCACCATCCCGTACCTGGCCGATATATGAACATTGGACTTTGGACAACTGGTCGCATACCACAAGGAATATAGGCTTTAGCCGGTCGTGACCACAAGACCTGAAGGCTCGACTCCAGAATTGTCCAGTAAACAATTACCCACCAGGTGGTTTCCCTGGTGGGTGTTGACCGATGATTTTACCGCCGGGCACGCCAGGATGAGTTCTAAGAGCGAGCCTGGGGCGTATACCGCCACTCCACCTGCCCATAATCGCGTTGCGCGCGGCCGCCTCTGGTGAACAGCCACCAGGTCAGGCGCGGCGATAACCCAAAGAGGAAATAGAACAACCAGAGGAAACGAGGAATATCCAGGATCAGGCGGCGGTCGCGGATGGCGCGCACCACGGCCTCGGCGATCTGGGGCGGGGTCACGTAGGGGACAAAATCACCCAGGCGCGGGTTGCGCTTCGAGTCCACGCCCTTGCGCCAGAAATCGGTGCCAGCGACCACCGCCGGGCGAACCAATAGTACGTGGATGGGTGAACCGCGCAACTCAAACTGAAGCATCTGTGTGTAGCCGTCAATGGCGGCCTTGGTGGCCGCATAGGCCGCCGAATGTCCCCCGACAAAGACCCGGCCGGCTGAGGAACCAAAGTTGACGATATGCCCGTCGCCAGCGGCCTGCATCAGGGGCAGCACCGTCTTGATGCTATAGACCATGGCGTCGTAACCAACGCGCATCGTGCGCAGGGTGTCCTCCACAGACATCTCGATCACGTCCTGCCCCCGCACAAAGGCAGCGCTGTTCACCAGCACGTCAATGCGCCCGGCCTGGTGATGAACCTGCTGGATCCACCCCTCAAATCGCTCACGGTCCGTCACATCGCACCGGGTCAGAGTGACCCGGTCCGCCCAGGGGAGGGCGGCCAGTTCCTGGCTGGCCCGGGCCAGGTTTTCCTCTGAGATGTCACAGGCATACACCCGCGCGCCCCGGTCGGCCAGGGCCTGCGTGAGTGCCCAGGCGATCCCCTGGGCGCCGCCGGTGATCAGACATACCCGATCAGCGAAATAGCTATCCACGTGCTTGGTTCCTCCTCGTATAATATGTGCTCGCGCGGGGTCTGCGACCCCGCGCCCGGCGGCGGGTGACCCAGTCCGGCCTGGGCCGGGCACACCCGCCGCGAGCATGAACATCGCACACCTCGCTTTCAGTCTCGATTGTTCAACAAAAGCCGGATCCTGGCGCGCAGATACTCCTCTTTGCCCTTCCCATAGCCCACATCACTCATCAGGATCACGCCATCGGCACTGATGAGATAGGTGGTAGGCGTGCCTCGAACGCCATACGCACCCTGGGTCTTCCAACCCTCATCCACCAGGGTCATCAGGTTGACCCGGGCCTTTTGCAAGGCCGCCCGCGCCTGGGCCGGCGACGCGCCCAGGCAGACGGTCAGCACCACCAATTTTTCCGCCGCGAACTCGCGTTCCAGGTCTGCCAGGACCGGCAGCTCTTCCAGGCAAGGCTTTCAAGTGGTGCTCCAGAAGTTGAGCAGGACCGGCCGACCGCGATAACAGGTCAGTGAGATGTCACCGCCGGATACGCTGGGCAGCGTCAGGTCCGGCGCCGTGCTCCCCACTGGCAGCGGCTGCGTGAACGGCAGGGCCCAACAACACTGGGCGATCAGCAACGGCAGGGCCAGCAACGCGAACCAACGTGTGAGCATGGCGTCCTCATTTTTTAGGTTGACGGGCGCGTGGCCCCGGACCAGACCGCCACCGGCACGTGCGCCACAGCCACAGCGTGCAAGGCCTCTATCTCGGTACGGGTCAGCAGGGGCACGCCTTCCAGGGCGTAGGTTTTGTCCAGGCGATGATACTTGGGCTGGCCCAGGTTGGTATAGGCCAGCAGGTCCCAGCGCGTCACGGTGGGCAGTTCAGCGGCGATGAACGCTCCCAGGGCGGCGATGTTTTCCGGGCTGGCGGTGTAACCGGGGATGACCGGCGTGCGGATCCACATGGGCATCCCGGCGGCGGCGATGCGCCGGGCATTCTCCAGGATGCCGGTGTTGTCCGCGCCGGTGGCGGCCCGGTGTCCCGCGCCGTCAAAGAGCTTGAGATCATAGAGCACCAGGTCCACCCAGGGCAGCAGGGCCTCGTAGCTGGCCCACGGAACGATCCCACAGGTATCCAGGGCCACGTGCAGGCCGGCGGCACGGCAGAGCCGGGCCAGGGCCAGCACGAACCCGGCCTGCAACATAGGTTCACCGCCGGAGAAGGTGACGCCGCCACCAGAGGTCTCGTAGAACACAGCGTCCCTCTGCACCTCGGCGCAGAGGGTCTCCGGTGTCCACTCCCGGCCGATGACCTCCAGCGCGCTGGCCGGGCAGGCAGCGACGCAGGCGCCGCAGGCCGTACAGCGCGCCCGGTCAATGCGCATTCCCTGGGGCATCAGCTCCAGGGCGCGCTGCGGGCAGGCCGTCAGGCAATCCCGCGCGCCGATGCACCGGGTGTCGTACCACACCAGCTCCGGCTGCGGTGACAACCCCTCCGGGTTATGACACCAGGCACAGCGTAGCGGGCAGCCCTTGAAGAACACCGTGGTGCGGATGCCCGGCCCATCCTCTGTGCTGAAGCGCTGGACGTTAAAGGTGACGCCTTTCATAGTCCCTGGGAGTTTCGGCTCCCACCGCCGGTCTGGTCTCGCCGGGCGCGGGGCCGCCGACGTACCGGGCGCTCACCGTCTCGTTCGTTGCTTCGCTCGCGGGGCCCGCGCCGCCGGCCGCCGGCACTGGCCCCCTTCGTTTCACCCGGCATGGTGCGGCCTTCCAGCACCGCCCGCCGCGAGAGATTGATCCGGCCCATGTGGTCGATCTCGGTGACCATGACCATGATCTCGTCCCCCACCTTGACTGCGTCCTCCACGCGCGAGACGTAATAGTCGGCCAGTTCATTGATCCGCACCAGACCCTCTTTGCCGGGCAGGATCTCCACAAAGGCCCCAAAGTCCATGAGCCGTTTCACCGTGCCCAGGTAGATCTTGCCCACCTCCACTTCTTCGGTGAGGTCCTTGATCTTTTTCACTGCCAGGTCGCCGCTGACCCCATTGGTGGAGGCAATGGTCACCGTGCCGTCATCTTCGATGTCAATCTTGGTATTGGTCTCCTCCTGGATAGCGCGGATCATCTTGCCGCCGGGGCCGATGATCGTGCCGATCTTTTCCGGGTCAATCTTGATCCGCACCAGGCGCGGCGCATAGGGGGAGAGGTCCCGGCGGGCCTGAGCGATGGTGGCTTCCATCCTGTCCAGGATATAGAGCCGGCCGCGCCGGGCCTGCTCCAGGGCCTCCGCCATGATCTCCGGGGTGATGCCGGCGACCTTGATGTCCATCTGCAGCGCCGTGATCCCCTGCCGGGTGCCGGCCACCTTGAAATCCATATCTCCCAGGTGATCTTCGATCCCCTGGATGTCTGACAGGATGCGATAGCGACCATCCTGCACGATCAGGCCCATGGCTACGCCGGCTACCGGGGCCTTGATAGGCACGCCGGCATCCATCAGGGCCAGCGTGCTGCCGCAGACACTGGCCATAGACGTGGAGCCGTTAGACGACAGGATCTCGCTCACCAGGCGGATGGTGTAGGGGAACTGCTCCTCATCCGGCAACACCGGGAGCAAGGCCCGTTCGGCCAGGGCCCCGTGACCGATGGCCCGGCGGCTGGGGCCCCGGAGGGGTTGTACTTCGCCGGTGCTGTAGGGCGGAAAGTTGTAATGGTGCATATAGCGTTTGCTCTCGGTCAGGGTCAGACCATCGAGCAACTGTTCGTCCCGGGGTGTACCCAGAGTGGCGATGGTCAGGGCCTGGGTCTCGCCGCGCGTGAACAGGCCGGTGCCGTGGGTTCGCGGCAGCAACCCCACCTCGCACGAGATAGGGCGAATCTCGTCCAACGCCCGGCCGTCAGGGCGACGGCCTTCTTCCAGGATCCACGAACGCACCAGGCGTTTGGCTTCCTCGTCCAGCACTTCGCGGATCTCTTGTGGCTCAAAGGTCTCGCTGAAAGCGTCCAGCATCTCGCGGGTCAGTTCGTCCAGGGCCTGCCCTCGGGCAGCCTTATCGGTCTGGCTCAGGGCCTGGGCCAGACGGTCTCCCACGCGCGCCAGCACGGCCTGCCGCACGGCCTCGTCCACTTGATGGACAGTCACCTGGAGCTTGGGCTTGCCCAATTCCGCACCCATCTGCTCCTGGACGGTGATGAGGTCCTGGATCGTGTCGTGAGCCAGGCGCAGGGCCTCCAGCACCAGGCGTTCGGAGACCTCTTTGGCCCCGGCCTCCACCATCAGGATCGCCTGGCGAGTGCCGGCAACCACCAGGTTCAGCCGGCTATCCGCCAGGGAGGCCTCCAGGGGGTTCACCACGAACTGGTCATCTATATAGCCGATGCGCACGGCGCCGATCGGGCCGGCCCAGGGGATGTCCGATAAGACCAGCGCGGCCGAGGCCGCATTCATGGCCAGCACGTCCGGCTCGTTCTCCTGATCGGCCGACAAGGCGGTGATGATGATCTGCACCTCGTTGCGAAAGCCCTTGGGGAACAAGGGTCGAATGGGCCGGTCCACCAACCGACAGGTCAGGATCGCTGTCTCCGAGGGGCGCCCTTCGCGTCGGAAGAAGCTGCCGGGGATCTTGCCGGCAGCATATAGCCGCTCCTCGAAATCCACAGTGAGGGGGAAGAAATCTGTCCCCTCCCGAGGAGCCTTACTGGCCACGGCCGTAGCCAGGACGACGGTATCTCCGTAGCGGGCCAGCACCGCCCCGTTGGCCTGACCGGCCAGCCTGCCGGTCTCGAAGCTGAGGCTACGGCCTCCGATCATTGTCTGATAGTTCTTGATCATTTTTCCTCCATGTTGTTAATGGGGGAAACGGGCTTGGGGCACGTCTCAGGGATTAGGGGCTGGCGAGCAGCCACGACTGCTCTACAATCCCTAATCCCCCGGGTTCCCTACCCAGTTCCCCTTGATTTCCTTGGAATAGTCCTGGAGTCGAGCCTTCAGGCGGGCCATATCCGGCTGAAGCCTCTACTCCTGATGGTGCGCACACCTTTGTCCAACGTCTTGGCAAAACAAATGGACGAGTGGGGCGCAAATCACCCCTGAACCTCGTCCACTGGAGCACAGCATACGATTTTGGCCGTGTTACTTGCGCAGCCCCAGGCGCGCCACGATGTTTTGGTATCGTTCCGCATCCTTTTTGCTCAGGTAGGCCAACTGTCGGCGGCGTTGGCCCACCAGCTTGAGCAACCCCCGCCGCGAGTGATGATCGTGCTTGTGGACCTTGAGATGGTTGACCAGTTGGTTGATCCGCGTGGTGAGCAACGCGATCTGGACCTCTGGTGAACCGGTATCGCCCTCATGAACCTGAAACTGCTGGATGATCGCCTCTTTTTCGTGGGTTTCTAGCGTCACACTGTCCCTCCCGAATATGGTAAACGTCGCCTTTCGGCGACGCGACACAACCGCGACGGACTATATTATACCATAGCCAGGTCTATTAAACAAGGGCATGTTCTTGACATCGTGCGTAATTAAACGCATGAGGGCCCTTCCCCACTCCCCACTTCGTCGCCGCTACGCGATGCGAGGAGGGGAAAGAATGCCTGGTAGGGGTTTTTGCGGCGGCTTCGCCGCCGCAAAAACCCCCAGAAAGGCTTTCTCCCTATGGATCTGAAGTGAGGCAGTCTCCTTCATCCTTCATCCTTCATCCTTCCCTCAGCCGACGCATCCCCTCCAGTAAGGCCCGACTCTCTGCCACCGTCTCGCCGGGCAATTCCAGGATGACCGGCACTGCCTGTATTCGTGGGTCGCATACCAACGCCCGGAAAGACTCCAGCCCGATCAGCCCCTGGCCGGGGTGCTGGTGCTCGTCCGTGTGGCTCCCACAGGGCTTGGATGAGTCGTTGGCGTGGACGCACCAGAGCCATTCCAGCCCCACCAGCCGGTCGAACGCGCTGAGGGTCTGGTGCAGCCCGGCCGGCGTGCCGATATCATAACCGGCCCCCCACAGGTGCGCCGTGTCCAGGCACACGCCCACCCGGTCGCGCCATTTGTCCGGCAGGGCGGCGAAGATGGCCTGCAACTCCTCAAAGCGTGCGCCCAGCTCGTCCCCGGCCCCGCTCTCCGGCTCCAGGAGGAAGCGCACCCCGGCCGGGGCCTGGGCGAAGGCGGCTTCCAGCCCGGCCACCAGGCGTTGGATGCCAGCCGCCGGTCCACTGCCCCGGTGGCTCCCCACGTGGGCCAGGGCCATCGAGCCGCGCCCCAACTGGGCCGCCTTCCCCAGGGCGTTGACCACCAGCGCCACTGATTTTTCGTGGTAGTCGTCGCGGGGGGAGGCCAGGTTCACCAGGTAGGGGGCGTGCAGGAAGACCGGCCCCAGGTCGTGGGCCTCAGCCAGGGCGCGGAAGGCTGCCAGGTCTGGCTCCTTGTATGCGCTGGTGCGCCACGCACCGGGGTTGCCAGAGAAGACCTGGAACGTCTCCGCCGTAGTCGCAATGGCGACCCCGGCAGCCGCCTGCAAACCCTTGCTCACGGAGATGTGGATGCCAAAGCGCATGGTTCCCCCAGGAGAGGGAAAGCCTGGCAAAGGGTAACTGCTTACCCTCCCGCAGGTTAGGGCACGACTTTCGAACCTGCGGGAGGGTACAGGCTGGTTACGGCGAAGGTTTAGAACCTTCGCCAGGCTTGTTAACTGGTCATTTCGGTAACGTCACCGCTATGGGAAACTCGACGATCTCGCTGTTACCGGTGTCGGGTGGGGCGCTGGACAGTCCGGCGCACGAGGAGGACATGCACTTGCGCAGCACGATGTTGTCCACGTAGCCCCCTTCGGCATAGTTGGTGCTGCCGTTGCTGTAGAACCTCAGGGCCACCCAGACGTTGGGCTGGCCCATCAGGTTGCCCAGGGTGGGAACAGCGGTCAGGTCCAGGGTCCGATCAATCCAACCGCCGCTGTTCCCGGAAGTGAACGTGCCGTAGAAGTTGGTGCCGTTGATCGAGGCAAGCCGGGTGACGCCGTCGTTGCCGCCGCCTTCCGTGTACAGCCAGAGCTTGTAGCTCAGGTCGCCGGCGGTGGCACCGACCAGACTGAACGGGCCGTAGATCATCCAGGAGTCGGCGTTGTCCGGGTAGTTGCTGCCGCAACTCAGGGCCGCGCCGTTCGTCCCGCCGCCCACGCCCCAGCCGCTGTAGCTGCCGGCATAGGGCCGGCACGTCCGCTTGCCCCACATGTAGACCCCGGAGCTGCTTCCGTTGTTGTCAAAGACGTTCCACGCGCCGGGGAAAGACCCCTCAAAGTTCTCGCTGATGATCGTGGTCCAACCGGCGGGAGGAGCGTAACTTCTCAGGACCAGGGGCAGGAACAGCCGGGGCGTCAATCCGGAGCCGGACGCGGTGATCCGGATCGCCGGGTCGCCGTACAGGTTAAAGTCGTAAAAGTTCATCAGGCGGGTGTTGCTCTCTGGCGTCATGCTGGATTTGGCGTTGTAGAGCGACTCGCTGGCGGTGTTGCCGGCCACCACCCGCTTCACGTACTCGTAGCCGATGCCGGAGTTGGTGGTGCTGCCGTCGAACTCGCCATAGCCCACGCCGGTGTTGAACCAGGAGACGCGGGACGCGCTCACCGTGGCGATCCCGCCGCGCTTGAGGATGGCATACTGGAGATTGCTCGAGTTCTCCGGGTAACCGTTGGTGCAGGAGCACTGGTAGGTGAACGCGGGATGGGCGTCGTCCAGCGAACTGGTCTGGGTGTTATCGAACAGGGTGCCATCCCAGCAGCTGTCGTAGCCCACGGCGGCCGAAGTGGCGCTGCCGTGGCCCCACCAGCAGACGATGCCATAGTCGTTGGCGGCCCAGCGGTCGCGGACCACGGTGCCGCCGCGCAGCTCCTGGTCGCTGGCGTAGGTGGAATCCGGCCCACAGGCGCCGCTGCCCTGCTGGTATTGCCGCCAGCGGGTATAGCCGGCCCCGTTCAGGTAGTCAGCCCACATCTGCTCGGCCAGCGGCGCACCGTCATAACCGGCAGATTGGAACCCCATGGGCAGCAGGATGCTTTTGCGCCAGGCCGTGCTGGCCGCGTTGGCATAGTCCATGGTCTTCTGGAGGATGTTGTCCAGGTCGGTGTAGGAGCCGTAGAAGGGGATGCGCCCCACGTAGACCTCCGGCATCAGGTTCACGCCGCCGGATACCCCAGAATAGTCGCCGACGTATTCGCCAAAGTACGCATCGCCATCCTTGTTCCAATCGCCGGTCAGGTCCGCGTAAAAATAGTCGGTGGGAGACTCTTTGTCGGCGGATTCGTTGTTGCGCGGCCAGCACATCTTCATGGGCACGGCGGTGGTGCCGGTGCCGCCCGGCGTGGGATTGCCGATGAGCAGCACGTACTTGATGCTGTAGGCCACGTAGTTGTTCTTGAGCCACTGGCGCACCTTCTCTTCCCGGCCGTTGGGGGCCTGGCCGACGAGGCCGCCGTAGTCATCCTCCGTCACCACCAGCACCTGGAACCCCTTCGATTGCTTGTGCGTGACAAAGGCGGCCAACTTGGTGCTGTTGGTCTCGATGGCGTTGGTGGTGATGATCACGTAATCGTAGGTGACGGCGCTGGGCCGATCCACCCGGGGATACCAGGCCCGGGCCTGCGCATAGTTGACCACGCGCTCGACCGCCACGTCGTCCAGCACGGTGTCCGCCAGCAGGTCAGCGTTGGCGGTCTCGCCGGTGCGGGTGAAGCGCAGTTCCACCGTAGCCTGCTCCACCACGCGGAGCTGGCCGCTGGCCTCGTCGTACTGGAACGGGCAGAAGTCCAGGCGAGCCAGGTGCCACTTGCGCATCTGGCCGGTCTCGACGATGGTGGCCGGGAGCGGACCCTCACCCCAGCCCTCTCCCTGATAGGGAGAGGGGAAGGGGTGAGGGGCCCCCGTGCCGGACTGGTCCGGCACGGCAGTGCGCAGCTTGAACGTGCCGGGCACGACGGCCTTCTGCACATCGCGCACGGTCAGGGACAGGCTGTCCCAGGCCACGTCCGGGGGTAGAGCCACATCAATCAGTTGATGGGGCAACAGGGGCTGGCCGACCTCGCCGGTTATGCCGCAGCCCTCCGCCTCGATGGCCGTGAGGCCATCCGCAGTGGATATGAGCCGATAGGGGGGTGCTGTGAGCACCAGGGTGATAAGTTCCGGGGTAGGAGCCTGGGCCGCGCCGGTGGGGGCGATCAGTAACGCCATCATCAGCAGGACTCCCCCGATGCCGGCCAGGCGACGCATGGTATATGTGTTCATGTGAGCCTCCTTTCTTAAAGCCAGGAGCCGTTCGTTCCTCCCAGGTCCATTATCTGAATGAACTACGCACCATGCTCTCCGCATCGCGCACCGGGCATACAGGCCGTACCCAATTATACACCATTTCGATGTTAATAGCCGCCCCTTCTGGTTTCCCACAGGGTTCTTTCAAGTTGCAAACCATACGGTATGTACAACAATTATTTTATTTACCGTGGCAGCCGAGCATCTTCTCCCTCTTCCGGTCCCCTTATCCGCCCCAGGCGGAGGAGAAAGGGAAGACCTCTTTGGGGGTTGCGGCGGCTTCGCCGCCCCCCTACCAGGCATTCTTTCCCCTCCCCGAAGGGCCACGAAATGGGGAGTGAGGCAGTGCCCTCGTGTGTTTTAATTACGCCCGGATGTCAATCACAGCCCCCTTGCGCCTTAAGCCGGTATCGGTTATCATGTAGGACATGAGGCTGAACCGTGCGCTGCTCATCATCCTGCTGGTGGTATTGGTGATCGGCAATTGCCTGGTCTTTGGGACGCTGTGCGCCCTGCTGAATCACTATCTGCCGCCGCTGCCCACCTCCACGGCCACGTATACGCCGATAAAGATCACGCCCCGACCCACGTACACGCCGCTGCCGACCCGGGTGGGACTGCCCACCTACACGCCGCTCTATTCGCCCACGCCAACACCCACCGCCCCCACGGCCACGCTGGCTCCTTCCCCCACGC
>DAOTYG010000302.1:0-18766 GCA_034435155.1 Anaerolineae bacterium
CCCCGGCGCCGGTCAGTTCTCCCCCGCCCCCAGCCGCGGCCGCCTCACGCACGCCCCGGGCCGTGGAGTAGCGCAAAAAGTCGCGCTCGCCCACCGCCCGCATGGACGTGGCCTCGTCAATCATCTTCTGCACTTCTTCCGGCGGGGTGATGGCCCCCAGGGCAAAGACCTTAAGGTCGAGTCCAAAGGAGTTGAAAGCATCCTTGACCCGGGCCTTGACCCCGGCCGCGATCTCATTATACATGGCCGCCAGGTCCAGGATGCTCTTCAGCGTTTCCCCCAACAGATCAAAGATGGACTGAACGATGATCTGGGAGAGTTGGTCCTGGATCGCATCCGTGGTATACGCCCCGCGACCACCCACCATCTTGTTCACCAGGAGCAACGGGTCGTTCACCTGCATGGTATAGGTCCCATAGGCGCGCAGGCGAATCATGCCCAGCTCGGTATCCCGGAAGGCGATCTGCTGCTGGGTGCCCCATTTCATGTTGGGGAACTCGCGCATACTCACGAAATAGACTTCGGCGCGAAACGGCGTGCTGCCAAAGATGCCCCCCAGAAAATTGTCCAACATGGGGATATTGGCGGTGGTCAGAGTGTGTCGCCCAGGACCAAATACATCCAGGGCCTGGCCGTCGCGGAAAAATACGGCCCGCTGATAGTCCCGGACGACGAGCTGAGTGCCCAGGCGGAACTCGCCAGACCCGCCTTCCGGGATACGATGCACGATCTCGTCGCGCATCTCATCTGTATATTCGACGATCTGCAATACAGCCATGATTTTCCTCCTATCGTTCTTGGGGTAGAAACCCGTTTTCCAGCCCGCGGCAGCAATGTGATGAACACAAGTTCACTGGACACCGGGGCCTATCAGTGGGTGGCAAGGATCAAGTCCTGCCGTTTGGCGAAGGCCCGGTTCAGATCATCTGTTTCCCTGATCAGGTTGTTCAGGATTATGGGAATACCTTCCCCCGTAGCCACGGCATTCTCCAGGGCCGTCACCTCATTGGCCACCCGTCCCACGCCCTCCAGCAGGCTGGTATCATAGTTATAGATGGCCTCCAGGTCTTGCTCATCCACTTTGACCGCATCGAACCAGCCGGCGTAGCCATAGCTGGCCGTTCGCATCTTGTCCATGAAGACCTGCATCTTCATGGTAGCCCGTTCTGCCAACTCCAGGTGTTTTAGCCCGCCGGGAGTACTGGTTAGCTGCACCGTGAGGCTGGCCAGTCGGCCACGTTGTTCATCAACCTGCCGGGCGATGTAATCACGCAGCAGCTTGTCCGCATCCCGACGTTTGTTGCGGTTAAAATACCCGCCAAAGCCGGGGATCATCCCGCCGATCTTTTCGACGAACCCACGTTCGTCAAATACTTTGCTTACCAAATCCATGTATGGTCCTCCTTAAACGTGATTCGCGTTCCATGCATTCGTCAATTCGTAGATTCGTCACAGGAAGAGTTCCGCGCCGCAGTACTCACACCGCACGATACCCTTGCCCACGATCTCTCGCCGGCCGCCGCAGTTGGGGCAGGTGGATTGTCGCATCTGAGCGGCCTCGCGAGCGTATAGGATGCCGCGTTTCCAGTCCACATAGCCGGTAAAAAGCCCTTTGCCCACCAGGTCGTATAGATAACCCAGCACCTGGGTCTGAGACAGCCCCAGTTCTAGAGCCAGGTCGTTGATGGATACTTGCCCGCGCGTGAACACGGCCGTCAACAGGCGTTTTTCCTGGTCCACCCGGAACAGCTCGCGCTCCCGACTCTGGCCATAATACCACAACAGGCCCCCCACTACCAGACAGGGCACCGTCAATACCACGATGATAAAGGCCAGGCCCAGCACCAAGGTAGACAGGCGTGCCCCCTGCTCCAGCAGCTCCACCATCAACCACAGGCCACCCAGGAACAGGATCAGCAACCCCGTCATGATCAGGGCGAGGCCGAGCCAGCGGACCGGATTGCTCATGGGACTGACGTGTTCAAGCAACCAACCGCGCGTCGGACCGCCGTTGGCGTCGCCACAGCCACCACAGGAATACCAGGCCCACAGCCGTGAACACGACGACGAACAGCACCGGCACCAGGGCCGCCAGCAGCGCGATGATCAGCGAGCCGACATCCTCGGCCAGGCTGACTACCGGGTTCATCGTGCCGGCCGTGGTGGCCGTGATGACCGGCCTGACCGTGGCTTTGGTAGCGTGAACGCCACCGGCCACGATGATGCCGCAGATCAGGGCCAGGACCGGATGGATGTCGCTGATGACGTTAGATGTGGCTGCAAACAGGATGGCCCCGGCCACTGGCCGCACTACCGTCTGGATCACATCGTTCACCGAGTCCACGGCCGGCACTTTATCGGCAAAGAACTCGATGACCAGCAGGATCAGCAGCACGATGATGACCCACTCGTTGGTCAGCAGGTTGTATGGCTCTTCCAGTACAATGAGGTTCGTGAATCGCGCCAGCAAGGCCACCACCAGCAGCGGCACATAAGCATTGAGGCCGGCCGCCGTAGCCAGGCCAAAAGCCGAGGCGATGTTCGCCAATGCGCTGATCATGACCGATTACCTCCTTCCCCTGCTTTGCCCATTTGCGGCAGCGCTTCACCGAACAACCGCACGAGCAACGGATAGATAAAGGCTCCAGCCGCTACGCCCACCAGTCCACCTGTTAACAGACGCAAGGTATTCGTGCTCTCCCAAAGCGCGTGCCATTGCACCCCCTGGTCGCCCCAGGTGGGCCAGGGAATGAGCTGCGCGCCCCCATCCAGGGCCATCGGGAGCAGGCAGAGCACGATGGCCGGCCAGGGGATCGGCTGGCGGGGCACTCGCTGGCGCCACGGTGATAGCCAGAGGGCATAATAAATCATCCCGGCGGCCCAGAACCCGGCATAGAGGGCGAAGCAACGCGCGCACACGGCCATGGGCAGATCGCACACGGTGAGCGAGCGCGCGGGCAGTTGGTGGCATAGGGGGTGATAGGCCATGCGGATCAGCCACCCCGGGAACCACCAGCCCTGCGCCTCGAACCAGGGGGCCAGGACCGGCAGGATCACAAACCCACCAACGACCAGGTTAAAGGCCAGTAGCCCCCAGCGACTCAGCCATTTGCTCCAGTTGAACATCATATCCGCCAGGTGTTAATACGTCGAGGCAAATGGCAATAAGCAAAACAGCAGGCAGAAGGGGAGGGTAAAGCCCAAGGCGACCACCAGGCAGAGCAATAAACCGATGGGACAAAACATGGCCCCCCTTGATTGATGACTATCTTGACATTGACCTGGGCTTTTAACCCCTCCCTCGCCTTCCCCTTTCCCCATCTTTGGACCACACCACAAGGAGTAGAGGCTTTAGCCGGTATGGCCCGCCTGAAGGCTCGACCCCAGAATTGTCCAAAGGAAAGGACCAGGCCAGGAATGGATGAGGCCGGCAGCACGACGCTTAATCTAACAGGGTCAGGTTAACGGCCATTAAACCCGCTCGTTGAACTCCAGGGCATGGACGAGCTATTGCCAAAACCCGCCGGGGTGACCGTCTACCATTAGCGGCAAACCCATTATACCAGAACGATAACCAATAATCAATCCGCCCTGGTTGACATACGGGCGTAATTTAAACGCATGAGGACACTGATCCACTCCCCACTTCGTGTCCCTTCGGGGGAGGGAAAAGAAGCCTCATAGGGGGTTTTTGCGGCGGCTTCGCCGCCGCAAAAACCCCAGCAAGGACTTCCCCCCTTGTTCCCTGACAAAAGTTATGCACGGATGTCAGGCCCTGGGAAAGTAATACACGATCAGAGATACCCTCGCTCCCTACCCCCGGCGTGTGAGGTTTGGCGACGGCGGAGCCGTCGCCAAACCCCTAAAAACCATTTCTTCTCCCCTGCTGTGGAGGCAACAGGTTTATCCACACCGAACAGAGTGACCACTGGCTCTCCAGCGGCGAGTCAGCTAAATCTGTGGCTCCTTGATAAGCTCGATGTGCGCTACCCGGTCGCGTCCACCATAGTCCTGGTGCAGGGTGACCCGGGCTTTCGGAAGGTGTTCCCTGGCCAGCGCCACCACGGCCTCCCCCTGCCGCCAGCCGATCTCCAGCAGCACTGCGCCGCCGGGCCGCAGGTACGCCGGGGCCATGGTCAGGAGGCGGCGAATGTGGTGCAAACCGTCAGGGCCGCCATCCAGGGCTACTAATGGCTCATAGGCGGCGATGTCCGGCGGCAGTTCGGCCAGCTCAGCGGCGGAGACATAGGGCAGGTTAGCTACGATGAGGTCCACCGGGGCCGGTAGTGGGACCAGCAGGTTCCCTTGCAAGAAAGTGATGCGGTCGGCCAGGCCGTGCAGGGTGGCGTTCTCCCGGGCCAGGTCTAAGGCAGCGGCCGAGACATCGGTGGCATAAACGATGGCCGTGGGCAGATGAGCTGCCAGCACTACCGCGATACAGCCGCAGCCGGTGCCCACGTCGGCGAGGGCGAGGGCCGGGCAGGTTCCCATCACCGCCCCCTCTCTCACGGTGGGAGGTGGCGTGACCCCGACCTGGCGTTGGTGGGCCACGGCCAGGGCCAACTCTACCAGCCGTTCGGTCTCGGGCCGGGGGATGAGGGCCCGCCTGTCGGTGCGGAACTCCAGGCCATAGAACTCTTTGTGCCCACGCAGGTAGGAGATCGGCTCATGGGCCAGGCGCCGATCCAGCAGGGCTTGAAAGAGGTCCAGCGTGGCCGGTGGCACCTCCTGGCTCAGACGGGCATAGAGTTGAGCGCGGGTGAGGCCCCATGCTGTGCGCAACAGGGCCTCAGCTTCCAGGCGGGCATCTTCGCCGCTGAGGGAGGTTAGACGCATCGCCCCCAGATGGATGACTTCTTTCGCTAACATTGGTTCCCCTGAGTTCGGTGGTCGTCAGGTGAAGAGCCGGCCAGCCCACCCGGGCCGAATGTGGTGACGCTTCCAACCCGGCGGGTTATCGGGTCACTACGTTCAGGGCGGGCAACAAAATATATGGCAACCAGGTACTACCGTAAACCCATGCGCCCTCGCGGCTGAGGGCCTGGATATGTTGCAGATCCTGGTAAATGTTGCCAGCGATGGAGACATCCTTGACCCGGCCGGCCACCTCGCCGCCCTCCACCACATAAGCCAGGCTCAGGGGATTGGAATAGGCCCCGCTGAGCACATTGCCCTGCCCCAGGCCCAAGATACCCTCGACCAGCAAACCCTGTCCCATTTGGGCCAGTATGGCGGCCAGAGACGATTCGCCCGCCTGGACGAGCGTATTCGTGGGAGCCGGCGCAGGGGGGCTAAAGATGCCCCGCGCCCCGTGCCCGGTGCTCTCCACCCCCTGCCCACTCATGGCCGCCGTTTTGAGGTCATACAAAAAGCCCCGTAAGATGCCGCTCTCGATGAGCACATGCCGCCGATGGGGTATGCCCTCATCGTCGTGGCTGGCGCTGCCGGGCCGGCCGTGCAGCGTGCCATCGTCCACAACGGTCAGTCGCTCATCGAAGAGCTTTTCACCCACCCGGCCAGCCAGGGGGGAAGCCCCCAGCAAGACGTTTTTGCCGTTGAGGCCGGCGCCCAGGGGCCAGAGCAGGGCCATCGCTCCGCGCGGGGAGAACAGCACCGGCATCAGCCCGCCGACCAATCTGGCATCACGCCGGGCCAACACCAACCGGTGGGCGATATCCCCGGCGAAGCGCAGTGGCGTATCATCCCCGGTCAGCGTGGTTGTGGAGAAATAGTCAAAGATGCTGAGGATGTCATCCTGGCGGACGCGCTCGGCCGAGATGGTGAGGCTGAGCGTGGAGCGCTCGTCGCCGACGTGTGCCCCGGCGGTGTTGCTCAATTCCCGGTGGGTCACAGTGCGATATAGACTCAGCTCCACCCTGATCTCCGGCTCTGCCTGGCAGAGGACGGCGATCATCTCGCGGCCCAGCTCCACCAGGTCGGTGATAGTCAGGTGGGCCAGGTCCGTATCGTAGACTTGCACGGCGGGAGCGGGCTGAGGGCCGGGGAAACGCAGGGCTACCTGGTCCCCGTAATGGGCTGAGGCCAGGGCATTTTCCACGAGCCGGGCCCAGGCTGCCGGACCGGCGTCAGTGGTGCCGGCGAAACCCAGGCGGCCATTGACCAGCACACGCAAAGAGGTCCCGCTGCTTTCCGTCACCTCCGCCGACCGCAGTTCGTTGGCTTTGAAGCTTACGGTAGTTGTTTCCTCCCGGATACTGTAGGTTTCGGCCTGGTCCACGCGGCCGGCCAACTGATCTGGCAGGATCATGGTTTGCTCCTTTGCTGGAAGCTGGTTGCTGGAAGCTGGAAGCCAGCAACGAGCAACAAGCCACCAGTCGCTAACGTCCGCCGATGATCACGTCGCTGATACGCAGGTGGGGGGCGCCGATGCCGACGGGCAGGCCACCGCCTGGTCCTTTGCCACAGTTGCCGCCGCCGAGCCATTCGAAATCGTCGCCCACAGCCTCGACATGGGCCAGGGTGGTGAAGAGGTTGCCGCTCAAGACCACATCGCGGATCAACTCGGCGATCTCGCCGTGGCGGATCATATAGGCGTAACCGGCGCTGAAGGAAAAGTTCTCCAGGGCCGTCTGGCCGCCGTAGGCGTCGCAGGCATAGATGCCCCGGTCAATGTCACGGATCATGTCCTGGAAAGAGGTCTGGCCGGCCTCGATGAAGGTGTTGGTCATGCGGACGAGGGGAGGGTAGCGATAACCGGTGGCCCGGGCATTACCGGTGGGGCTTTCACCCATGCGTGCCGCCGTTTCGCGGGAGTGAAGTCGTCCCACCAGGATGCCGTTCTTGATGAGATCGGTGCGCCCGGTGGGAGTACCCTCATCGTCGTAAGGGTGTGTCCCGCGTTGGCCCGGCAGGCTGCCATCATCGGCGATGGTGAGGATGGCCGGCCCAAACCGACGCCCCAAGACCATCATCTCCCGGGCCTGGGGGTTGTCATAGACGAAATCGGCTTCGCTCAGGTGCCCAAACGCCTCGTGAGCAAATACGCCAGCCAGGCGTGGGTTGAGCACCACGGTGTAGCGTCCCCCTTCCACTGGCCGGGCCGAGAGCAGGTCCACGGCCCGCCGGGCAACGGTGAGAGCCTTTTCTTCCAGGCCCAGAGCCGCCTCAAAGCCGGCCGGCCGCGACCAACTCTCGTGTGCCTGCTGCACGTCGCCATCCTGCCGGGCGATAGCTACCAGGGATACGGTCACCAGGGGTCGCTCTTCCTCGATATATGTACCTTGCGAGTTCGCATAGGTGATCTGGGTGAAAGAGTCGGCGTAGGTTACATGGGTGTCCTGGATTCGCGGGTCATAGGCCCTGATGAGGTCGTTATAGCGCGCGGTCAGCTCCTTCTTTTCCGCCAGGGAGACACCTCTGAAATCCCGGGGCAAATTCACGGTGATCCGGGCCTGGGCCACCGGCACCGGAGCCAGCTCGATGCACTCGCCATCCCGGCGGATAGCCCGGGCGCACTGGGTGGCTTGCTCCACGCGCCGGGGCAGGTCTGTCAGGTCATTGAAGGTGGCGATGCCCCAACCGCCGCCCCCACAGTACAAGGCCCGCACGATACCCCCCACATCGGTGAGGACATCGGTCGTCTCCAGGTGTGGGCCGCGATAGACCACCCGGGTTGCTTCGTGGCGTTCCAGGCGGATCTCGGTATAGTCGGCCCGGCTGGCCTGCAGGGCCGCAAAGACGCGCTTGTGCATGGTTCCTCCGTATGTGGATTTACTTGCCCCCGGCGGCAGGGTAGGGGCAGGGTTTGTCCCGGCCCAGGGCGACCGCCAGGGTCGCCCCCAGGAGAGGTCGTTATTTTATGAGATCGGCCGGGCAGATCTCGCGCACCTGGAAGATGCGCACTGGCTGGCGGAAACCTTTGGCCCGGATGGGTCGCAGCCGACGGACTTTTAGAGCCGGGCTGGCTGCCAGATAGGTCCGTTCGTCAATGTACGTCTCGCCGCCCCGGGCCAGCTTGCTGAGTCGGGCGGCCAGGTTCACCGGCGGCCCAATGGCGGTGTACTCCAGCCGTTTGGCGGAACCGATGCTGCCTACCACCACCTCGCCGGTGCAGATGCCAATGCCCAGGCCGACCGGTTTCTCCGCCAGGGAGTCGAGTTGCCAGGTCGCGGCCAGGCCGGTGAATGCGGCCTGCATCTCCAGGCTCACACGCACAGCCCGCATGACATCATCCAGGCCCGGGTCGCCCTGGTGCGAGACCGGCGCGCCAAAGATGGCCAGGATACTGTCACCCATGAACTTGTCCACCGTGCCTTCGTAACGAAATACGATCTCGGTCATGGCGGCAAAATAGTCATTCAGGATGCACACCATGGCCTCAGAGCGCAGTTGCTCGATCAGGGGCGTGGAGTTGCGCAGATCAGCCATAAGGATGGTGGCCGTCTGGCGCTGCCCACGCGCTCCCAACTTGAGCCGGCCATCCAACAACATGTCCACCACCTGGGGCACCATGAACTGCTCAAACAGGCCCCGAATGCGATATTGCTCCCGCTGGTGGGCCAGGGATTGAGCCAGGAGCCGAATCTGGCGCAGCCGCACCAGGGCATTGTCCACGATGTTTTCTAATAAGGCCACGTCGTCCACCTGGTAAGGCTCACCGGTGAATCGCTGGCCCAGCCCCACCCCGCCGATGGTCTGATCATCCACCTGGAATGGCACCCATACCTGCAAGCCCCCGGCCCGCAGCCAGCGCACGAAACTGGCGTCTTCGTCAGCACCCGGCCGGGCCGCCAGCCAACTGCGGGGCTGCACCGGCGCGGCTGCTCGCCACCGGCAATAGTCTGCGCTCAGGGCAGTGCTGCTCCATGTCGCCGAAGAAGCCTCGGCCTCAAAATCCCGCTGGATGACAACGGCATCCCCATAATCCAGGCCGGTCTGCAAGATTATTCCGCACGTCGCGCCGAACGCGCCCATGATCGTGGTCAGGATCACCCGCAGGCTGTCAGCAGCGGTGGGGTCCAGGAGCAATTCCGGCTGGCGTTCCAGCTCCCAGCCGATGTCATAGATCGTCTGGAGTTGGAAATTGCGGCGTTCCAGCTCGGCGATCCGGGCCTGCAAACGCCGGTTTTCGTCGGTCAGAGTGGATTCGGACATGTCTTCGGGGTTTCTGCACAGTTGGCCAACGCATCCTCCAGCGTCGGGTACATCCCGGCATATTGGGTCAGGCCAACCATGCTAAAGATCTTTTGAAAGTGTGAGCTGAGGCCGGTGACGCTGATGCGCAATCCGGCGCGCCGGGCCTGAGTGACTATCCCGATGAGGATGGCGATGCCGGCGCTGTTGATATAGTCCGCGGCCCGGAAGTCCAGGATAATGGCCCTGGTCCCAACCAGCGTCGCGTCCTGGTATGCCTGCTGGATGGCCTCCTCGGCGAAGGTGGTCACGTCACCGGCCACGTGGATGATCGCCACCCGATCACGCCTCTCGACTGTGGCTGTGGTCTCATTGTTCATCGGACTTGCCTTTCAGGATGCACATTCTTCCATCTCATAGCCCAATTCCTGGGGATGTGCAGGAACAGGGCGTGCGCGCGCTGGGACCTCTCCAGACCGTGGTAATGAACCCTCCCGCAGGTCAGAAAACCACGTTGTAATATTACCATGCTATCGCCTTGCTGTCAACGAAAGCCCCCCCGTCTTGCGTAACCGCCGAGAATGAGTTACAATCAGTGGTGGATGAAGCCGCGCCGGTGAGGTCTTCAACGCCTGGTGTGAATTGGCGACCGGGGTCGCGCCGGCTGGCCTGGCGGCCGGGCGGCCCCTCTCCGCTACGCCGGGGACGCTCAAACCGGCCGCCGCGAAGCGGGCGGTCGGCCGGCGGTTTACGCCCCTCAGGTGACCGCCATATCTCACACCGAGCGTTTCAGTTAATGCCCTAATTATACAAGGAGGTATGTAAGACGAATGAAGAACAGGGACTATACCCGGCTGTTAGCAGAGCTGGCGGAAGCCTATGCCCGTCACTCACCCCGATCCCGCGCCCTGCACGAACGGGCCGTCCGCTACATGGTGGACGGCGGCAGCCATACCCTGCGGCTGGTGCATCCCTTCCCGCCGCGTATCGCCGCCGCCCACGGAGCCTGGTTGACGGACGAAGATGGTCATCGCATCCTGGATTTCTGGCAGGGCCACCTGGCGAACATCCTGGGCCACAACCCGACGGTAGTCACCTCCGCCGTGGCCCGCGCCCTGGCAGACGGTTGGGGGTTGCAGACTGGCTTCACTGACCGGCTCCAGGTGGAGGTGGCCGAATTGCTCTGCCAGCGCACCGGCGCGGAACGGGTGCGCTTCACCACCAGCGGTACATTGGCGACGATGTACGCCATCATGCTGGCCCGGGCCTTCACCGGGCGTGACCGGGTGCTGAAGGTGGGCGGCGGCTGGCACGGCGGGCAGCCCTGGGCGCTCAAGGGCATCAACTTCCAGACCGCGAGTGGCTTCCAGCACCTGGAGAGTGACGGCCTGCCCGCAGCCGTGGCCGACGAGGTGGTCGTGACCCGTTTTAATGACCCGGATGCCCTGCGCGACGATTTCCGTCACCATGGCGACCGGGCGGCCTGTTTTATCGTGGAGCCGTTCATCGGTGTGGGGGGTTTTATGCCGGCCACCCGCGAGTACCTGCGTGTCGCGCGGGAGTTGACTCACCAGTACGGTGCGGTGCTTATCCTGGACGAGGTGATCGCCGGCTTTCGCTTCCGGGCTGGTGACCTGGGCGCGCTCTATGGAATCCAGCCGGACCTGATCACCCTGGGCAAGATCATCGGCGGGGGGATGCCGGTGGCCGCCGTGGCCGGCCGGGCCGAGGTCATGGAACTGGCCGGGGGACGCGCTGGGGGCGGCCGGGTCAAGTTCTCCGGTGGCACCTACTCGGCCCACCCGGCCTCCATGTTGGCCGCCAGGGCCGCGCTGACCTACCTGGTGGAACATGAGACCGAGATCTATCCCCAACTGGGCGCGTCAGGCGAGCGAATTCGCCAGACCATCCAGGACGCCTTCACGGCAGAAGGCATCCCGGTCCACCTCACCGGCGGCCCCAGCGCGAACGACCCCCTGCCCGGCAGCTCGTTGTTTATGCTCCACTTCCCTTACCAGCCGACGACCCGGCTGAACTGTCCGGAAGACCTGTTCGACCCTACCGTGTGCGACGTCACCCTGAGCCATAAGGTGCTGGACCTGGCCCTGCTGGGGGAAGACGTCTTTATGCTCCACAGCCACGGCGGGGTCTCCACTGCCCACACCCAGGCCGACATCGAATTCCTGGGCGAAGCCTGCCGCCGGGTGGCCCGGCGCATCAAACCATATCTTTGACACGTGCTACGTGTTGCGTGATTCGTGTTCCGTCACGCAACACATATTACTTATTACGTTTTACGTATCACCTACGGAGGAAAAGTCAACGATGATGGACAAAATCAGAGTGATTCAATACGGCCTGGGGCCGATCGGTAGCGCAGTAGCACGACACGTCGTGGAACGTGCGGGGCTGGAGTTGGTGGGCGGGGTGGACGTGGACCCGGCCAAGGTGGGCCGGGACGTGGGCGAGGTCATCGGCCTGGACCGGCCTTTGGACTTCCCGGTGACAGCCCGGCTGGCCGAGACCCTGGCCCGCACCCCGGCCGACGTGGTGCTCCACACCACCAGCTCCTACTTTGACCTGTTCAAGCCCCAGATCATCGAGATCCTGGAGGCCGGCCTGGACATCGTCTCCACGGCCGAGGAGCTGTCCTTCCCCTGGCTGGCCCATCCCCAGGAGGCGGCCGAGATTGACGCCGCCGCGCGGCGGGCCGGCAAGACCGTGCTGGGCACCGGTGTCAACCCCGGCTTTATCATGGACACCTTGCCCCTGGCGTTGACGGCCATCTGCCAGCGGGTGGACCACATCGCGGTGACGCGGGTCATCAATGCCTCCACCCGGCGCGGGCCGTTCCAGGCCAAGATCGGCTCCGGCCTGACGGTAGCCGAGTTCCAGGCCCGCATGGCCGCCGGCCGCATGGGCCACGTGGGCCTGCCCGAGTCAGTGGGGATGGTCTTTCACACCCTGGGCAAACGACTGGTGCGCTACGAATCCGGCGTGGAACCGGTGGTGGCCGACCGGCTGGTGCAGACCGACTATTTCACTGTCCAGCCCGGCCAGGTGCGGGGTCTCCAGCAGGTGGCCCGGGGCTACAGCGAGGCCGGCGAGTTCATGAATCTCACCTTCATCGCGGCCCTGGACGCCGGCGAAGACGGCGACACCATCCAGATCGCCGGCAAACCCAGCCTGGAGGTCAGGCTCAAAGGGACAAACGGCGACCTGGCCACCGTGGCGATTGCGGTGAACGCCGTGCGCCGGGTGAAAGATGCCGCGCCCGGCCTGGTGACGATGCGCGACCTGCCCCTCGTGACCGGGTGGTGAGCCATACCAGACTCGGCGGGCTCTACGACACCAGCTGACATCCGTGCATAACTTCTGTCAGGGAGGGAACAAGGAGGGAGAAAGCCTTTCTGGGGGTTTTTGCGGCGGCTTCGCCGCCGCAAAAACCCCCTATGATTTCCTCCCTGTCGGCCGGATAGGCCCTGCACATAACCGAAAGGCTCTCGCGCCCTACCCGGCCGCGAGAGCCTTTCGCATTTGACGTTTGACGCCTGATGCCCGACGTTTGACTTTTTACCCTCCCAGATACGCCTCCCGTACCCGGGGATCGCGCATCAGCTCCGGCCCGGTGCCAGATAGGGTGATTACCCCGGTCTCCAGCACATAGCCGCGCGTAGCCACGTGCAAGGCCATGTTCGCGTTCTGCTCCACCAGCAGGATCGTCGTGCCGGCCTGGTTGATCTCGGTCAGCACCTTAAAGATGTCCCGTACCAGTACCGGTGACAGGCCCATAGATGGTTCGTCCAGGAGCATCATGCGGCCCCGGCTCATCAGCGCGCGACCCACAGCCAGCATCTGCTGCTCACCGCCAGACAATGTGCCTCCCAACTGCTTCAGTCGCTCCTTCAGGCGGGGGAACAAGGCAAAGACCCGCTCATAGTCTCGGGCGACCTCGGCCTTGTCCTTGCGTTGCCATGTCGCCAGCTTGAGGTTCTCCTGCACCGTCAGGTTGCCAAAGATGCCCCGCCCCTCCGGCACCTGGGCGATCCCCAGGGCCACGATCTGGTCAGGTGGGATCCGGCGCAGGTCCCGTCCCTGATAGGTGATATGGCCGGTGTACGGCGCCACGCCAGAGATAGCCCGCAGGGTAGACGATTTGCCGGCCCCGTTGGCCCCGATGAGGGTGACGATCTCGCCGGCGCGCACCTCGAACGAGATGCCTCGCACGGCCTTGATGCTGCCGTAGGAGACGGTGAGGTCCTGGACCGAGAGCAAAACATTGTCCTGACTCATGCCGTCACCTCCTGGTATCGTGTGCTCGCACGGGGGGCAGCACCCCGCCGGCGTGACTGCGGGTGACACACCCGCCGTGAGCACGGGCTATTGGTCATGCCGTCACCTCCTCGCCCAGGTAGGCTTCCAGCACCTTGGGGTTGTGCTGGATCTCCTCCGGCCGGCCCTCCGCGATCGTCGCGCCAAAGTCCAACACCTTGATCCGCTCGCAGATGCCCATCACCAGGCGCATCTGGTGCTCGATGAGGAGGATCGTCAGGTCGAACTGTTGGCGCACCCAGCGGATGAACTCCATCATCTGGCCGATCTCGGCCGGGTTCATGCCCGCGGCCGGCTCATCCAATAGCAGCAACCGGGGCAACGTCGCCAGGGCCCGTGCCACCTCCAGTCGCCGTTGCAACCCATAGGGCAGGTTCTTGGCCAGCTCATCGGCGTAACCATCCAGCTTGAGGACGGCCAGCAGATCCATGGAGTGCTCGGTGATGCGCCGCTCCTCAGCCCCATACCGCCCCAGGTGTAGCAAGGCCTCGACCGGGCTATAGGCGACGCGAGAATAATGGGCGATGCGCACATTATCCAGCACACTCAGGTCCTTGAACAGGCGAATGGTCTGAAAGGTACGGGCGATGCCCAGGGCGGTGATCTGGTTGGGGGTCTTGCCTACCAGTTCGGTGCCGTTGAACTGGATACTGCCCTGGGTGGCCCGGTAGACGCCGGTCATCAGGTTAAAGATCGTGGTCTTGCCGGCCCCGTTCGGGCCGATGATCCCCACCAGTTCGCCCGGTTCCAGATCGAGATTAAAGTCCTGCACGGCGCACAGGCCGCCAAAGTAGTGGGTGACCCCTCTAGCTTGCAACAGCGGCATCTTTTGCCCCCTCCGTTCGTTTCTCGCGCCAGAGCCTGCTCGCCAGCAGATCATAGCCCGGCACGAACCAGCGGAACTCGCGCAGGCCCATGATCCCGCGCGGACGGAAGAGCATCAGGAACACCAACACCAGGGGCATGAGCACCATACGCCAGAGACCCAACGGCCGCAGTATCTCCAGAAGCACCGTGTAGATGCTGGCCCCCAGGATGGACCCGGCGATGGAGCCGATGCCACCCAGATAGACCATGATCAAGATGTCGGTGGACTTGATGATGTCAAAGGCGCGGGGGTTGATGAACTGGAGCAGGTGGGCGAACAGTCCACCGGCCACGCCGGCAAAAAACGACGACGTGACAAAGGCGATCAGCTTGACCTGGCGCGTGTTCACGCTCATCAGATCGCTGGCGATCTCGTCCTCCCGGATGGAGAGTACCCCCCGCCCAAAGTTCGAATAGACCAGGTTGCGCATGATCCACACGCTGAACACCGTCCAGAAAAAGACCCACGGCAGGGTGGTGAGCTTTTCCATGCCCAGGAAGCCACGTGGCCCCCCGATGGCGTCAATGTTCTCGATGACGGACTTGACGATCATGTTAAAGGCCAGGGTGACGATGGCGAGATAGTCGCCGCGCGTCTTGAAGGAGGGGACGGCCACCACCAGGCCCACCAGGGCCGCCCCCAGGCCCCCGGCTACCACCGCCACCGGGAAGAGCCAGGCCCCCGTGCCGGGCGGGAAGACGCTGACGGTGAGGATGGAGGCGATGTACGCGCCCACGGCCATGAACCCGGCATGACCCACGGAGAACTCGCCCATATAGCCGTTCACCAGGTTTAGGCTGGTCGCCAGGATGATGTTGATGCCCACGTACATCAGTACGAGTTGCACGTACTGGTCCAGCAGGCCAAACTGGGGGATGGCGAAGGAAAGCAAGAAGCCCACCGCCAGCAGGACCGGCATCAGCCAACGCCGGGCCAGGAGCGCTTCCCAGCCAGCGTGCAGGGTTCTCGTAAACCGGTTCCACAGATCGCGCCAGTCACGTGAGTTGGATTGGGTCATAAAACCACTCCAGTTGAATGATTCGTTGTAATTGCTCAACCTACCCTCCCGCAGGTTGATGAGAACTGTGATTATTAGTGAGCAGGTCCAGGTGTCAGGCACTTAGTGCCTGGCATCTTATGGGCGGCCGGGAAAACGCCCAAACCTGCGGGAGGGTGAGCAGTTACGATTCGTTGTTGTGCCCCACCAGGGTCACTTGCCGGGCACTCTGGGGATTTGGCAAACCCCCTAAAAACCCTTTCTTATCCCAACCGGCGGGGGTAAGCAGTTACCGTTTATTGCTCGACCTGGGCGATGGCGTTGGCCGGCGACGCCCCGCCATAGATGACGCTCATGATGCCCGGCAGGTACTTGTCCATCATCAGCACGTTGACGTAGACCATGGTCTTGACCATAGCCGGCGTCAATTGCCCTCCTTCCACGTCAATGGTGGTCTTGTAACGAACCTCGCCATCGGAGAAATCCATCTCAAAGTTGCCGATCATCAGGCCATAGTTCGCGCGAGTCAAATACTCAGCCACCGCCAGCCTCTTGTTCTCTGGAACCCGGGATTCCATGATGGAATAGAAGGCAAACCGCTGTTGTTCATCTCTGGCCTGGGCAAAGCACATCCAACTGCCGTTGCTACCGGAGAACCCCATTTGCAGGATGGGCTTGTCCTCCAATTGCCGGAACTTCCAGCCATCTTCCTGGAAGAACTGGAGCATCGTATCGAAAATGCGGTGAGTGCCACCCAATTGGGGGGTCATTGTTCGCTCTCCTTTCTTGAGCCGTGCCATAAGGGCGGGATGCGCCCGCCGACGCCTGCTCCGATTCAATTACAGGTCTGGATTACCCGCCCGCTATAGCCCAAGGCGCCCGACGGCCTGTGCCACGAAGCGCAACGAAGTGAGCGTTAGCCGGCCCGTACTCTTTCACGCCGTGCAAGATCGCCCTTGCCGAAAACTGCCACAAGTAACACTGCCACCACAACATACACCACCGTCAGCGCCGTGACAGACACGCCGGCGATGACAACCCCGAACGTGTTCGTGAGAACGTGAAAGAGCGTCACCACGAGCAGGCTGCCCCGGGCGCTGTTGTATAGCCAGGTATAGATAAAGGCTAGCGCGATCGTGCCAATGAACCAGGTCAGGAAGGGATAATCGGCCATCGGATTACCCGTCCAGAAGAAAAGCGGCAGATGCCATAACCCCCACAAAACGCCTACTACCAGCGTGGCCACAAGTGCATTATAGTTTTTCTGCAAGCGCGGTAGAGCAAACCCACGCCACCCGACTTCTTCCCAGGTGTTGGAAAACAAGGCCATCACGAATGCGGCGATGACCAGCCCAACGAGATCGTTGCCTTGTGGCCCGGCTGTTGCCGCCAGGCCCAAGACCTGGGTTACTATTTTCCCCGCCCCCAGGAGCAGCACAGGAGCCATAACGGCAATAACCAACCAGACTACACCAACCCGCCACTGCACAAGCGGTTTGAGCAAAAGGTTGAGGCCCGCTTTTCCATCATTTGCCGCCGTCACAATGCTGGCCGCCAATGCCGGGCCGATGGCGGACAGGAGGAGCAAAGACTGGAACAGGGGGTGATCAAATGGCGCAAGCCCACGCGATCCCGCGACCACAGGTAGCCAGCCAAGCCACGAGAGCGCAAAAGCCAGAACATAGAACCAGACAAGGGGATGCTTTTTCATCTGCCTACCCTTTCTGTGATAGAGTGCGTTTTGCTTTTGCCTTCGTCACCAGATCATAAATGATGAAAAATACCATCCCGGCCAGGGCAATCCAACCGGTCCAATCACCCAAAAGGACAGCGAGCGCATCGCCGCTGCCCAACGGCACATCGGCGATAACGATCTGGCCGGTCTTGTCACCGCCGGGGGTTATGGCGGCGGCGATGATCCGTCCATAAGGGTCAATAATGGCCGAATCGTTACCGCTGTTATCGGCTTTGACCATCGCCACGCGGTTCTCCACCGCGCGGAAGACCAGGTGGGTGTAATGCATCGTAGCAATGGCGGGCCAGTCGTGCGAAGGGACGAGGATCAATTGCGCGCCGTTGCGGGTGATCTTGCGGGCCGTATCGGTAAAGTCGAGGTCGTAGCAGATAATGGTGCCGATTCTGCCCAGCGGCGTCTCGTAGACCGGATAGGTCCCGCCCGTGGCACTGGTTTCTCCGGCAAAGGTCACCGGATGGTCCTTGCCATAGACACCCAGGAATTGACCATCAGGGGACAGCACCGTGGTCTCGTTACGCCAAAGCTGATCGGTTATCTTTACCAGGTAGCCCAGGGCCAGGTACGCCCTGGTCTCAGCAGCCAGTTGACGAAATTGGGCGGTATTCGTCACCTGTGGATCACCCTCAATGGCCACTTCCGGCCAGACCACGATCTGCGCCCCCTGTTGCGCTGCCTGGCGGGTGAGTGCGCTGAATTTGTCCACCCCGCTCCAGGGCACACCCGCGTCGTAGTGCAGCGCGGCGGCGCGCACCGTCGGAGTCGTGGGGGTGCGGAAGAGGGCCAGGCTGAGGCTGGTCCAGACGACCAGCGCGGCCAGTACCCCCAGGACCCAGTTGCGCGCTGACCGCCGGGCCAGGGGGGGAACATCCGGGTCCAGTTTCCAGCGCTGGTCGAAGAGATACAACGCGCCCAAACCCAACCCATAGTTGACGGACATGATGAGCAGGCCCAGGCCAAAGATGCTGAAAACGCTCACCGGCTGGATCAGCCAGGGTTGCCCGTACAGCGTGTTGGCGACAAAGGCCCAGGTACCCATGATGGGGATGAAGCCGCGAATCATCTCAAAGCCCACCCAGGTAAGCGCGCCGTAAGCGACAAACCAACGGTAGCTCGTGCGTTCATGGAAGGCGCGCACGCCGCTATCGGCCAGGTAACTGATGCCGGCAATGAGCAGCGGCAGCCAGGTCATGTAGAGGCCGCTGCCGGCGAAGATAGGGACAAGATAGCCGCCCAGCCAGCCGCCGATGGTGATCGCCGAAGCCAGGCTGGAGAGTTTGCGCGGCATGACGCGGAATTGAGCGACTAGCATCGGCACAAAGCCGACCCAGATGAAGGGCCAGAGACTGTAGGGCGGGAAGGACAGGGTCAGCAGGATGGCGCTGACAACCGCAAGGATGATCCCACTACCAAGGCGGAGCCAGGAAATCTTGTCAGCCGTAAACACCTTCTTTCCTCCTGAGCAAAAGACTGCACGTGATCCCCCAGTGCCGGGATGGATAATAACGGCCTGCAGTTCAGCCACGCCGCCGAAGGTGGCGTCGGCTGGAGCGGCGGGTCAGGCGCATTTTCTGCGAAACTCGAGGTCACTCGCTCTTTGTTCGTTCACCGTAACTGCCTACCCTGAACCCTCCCGCAGGTTAGAAAGGGGCTGGCGAACGATGCAGCCGGTCATCTGGGCGCGCTCTGGTCTGGTCATTGCGCCCAAACCTGCGGGAGGGTA
>DAOTYG010000303.1:0-11847 GCA_034435155.1 Anaerolineae bacterium
CTGCTCGTGGATAAAGGCCAGCGCCGGCTCGATGGCCGCCACGAACTGTAGTTGCTCCTGGAACGTCCGCAGCACGATGTCCGGCAGGTCTTCTCGCTCGTACCACCGATGCGCGAACCCGATCCGGCACACGACTGCCAGGTCCACGCCGCGCCGGTCCAGGGTGACCAGGGCGCGGAAACCGGCCCGCCATAACTCGTGCAGGTCCCAGGGGGCGCACTCTGGTCCGGGTCGGCCGGCCAACAGCTTTGGTAATATCCAGTAGATGTGGTGCATATATTTCCAGCAACCCCGATCAGCTTCTGCCCTGGAGGGGATTATAATCCGGCCGCCGTGAGGTGTCAACAGCAAGCTAACTGACATCCGGGGTAACTACCCACCCTCCCGCAGGTTTGGGTGCAATGGCTAGACCAGACGCCGGTAGGCGCGCCCAGGTCCGGCTGCATCGGTTGCCAGCCCCTTTCTAACCTGCGGGAGGGTTCAGGGTAGGCAGTTACGTCCGGGAAGGAACAGCGGGAGGGGAAAAGCCTCGAGGGGGTTTTGCGGCGGCTTCGCCGCCGCAAAACCCCCTACCAGGCATTCTTTCCCCTCCCCGCATCGCGTAGCGGCGACGAAGTGGGGAGTGGGGCAGGGCCCTCATGCGTTTAATTACGCACGGATGTCAGGGACGGGGGTTGTACAACGGCCCCCGGTGTGGTATAATAAAAGCTGCAAAGACATCTTTGGCGTTGACGCGGACGAGTAACGGGCCTGCCGCACCAGAGAGGCGAGGTCCCTGGCTGAAAGCCTCGCTTGCCCAAGAGGCCCGCGAAAACCACCGCTGAGCCGGCCGCCGGAAACCTCAAAGGGAGTATGGCGGCCCGGATGGCCCCGTTACCGGCCCCAAGGAGGGTCAACGGAATCAGTGTCCCTTGACCGAAAGTGGGTGGAACCACGTGAGGCGCGCCTCTCGTCCCAGATAGACGGGGGGCGTTTTCATTTCGACCGCTGACCACCGACAACGGGGCAACGTGGCGGTCTGCGGTCGGCCGTCGGCGATCACAGTGAGAGGAGGTGGTGGCCTATGACTACCGAAACCGAAACCACGTACCAGGTTACCAATCTACCGAAAGCGAGGTGAACCCATGAACGAAGAGCTATTGCACCGCATGAGACATTCGGCCTCCCACGTGATGGCGGAGGCCGTGCTGGAAATGTTCCCAGAAGGCAAAACGGCCATCGGGCCGCCTATCGAGGACGGCTTTTACTACGATTTCGACCTGCCCCGACCACTGACGCCGGAGGACCTGGCCCGGATCGAGACCCGCATGCGCGAACGCATCGCCCAGGACCTGCCCTTTGTACGGCGCCAGGTCTCCCGCGACGAGGCCCTGAAACTGTTCGCGGACCAGCCCTACAAGGTGGAGCTGATCAACGACCTGCCGGCCGACGCGGTCATCTCCATCTACACGCATGGCAAGTTCACGGACCTGTGCGCCGGGCCGCACGTAGATAGCACCGGCCAGATCGGCGCGGTGAAACTGCTGAACGTGGCCGGGGCCTACTGGCGCGGCGACGAGCGCCGGCCCATGCTCCAGCGCATCTACGGCACGGCCTGGGAGACCCAGGAGCAACTGGACGAATACCTGTGGCGACAGGAAGAAGCCGCCAAACGTGACCATCGCCGGCTGGGCAAGGACCTGGACCTGTTCAGCATCCATGAGGTGGGCGGGGCTGGCCTGATCTGCTGGCACCCCAAAGGCGCACGCATCAAGCGGCTCATCGAGGAGTTCTGGTATCAGGAGCATGAACGCGGCGGCTACGAGATCGTCGCCACACCCCATATCGGCAAGGGCGAACTGTGGGCCATCAGTGGACATCTGGACTTTTACCGCGAGAACATGTATTCGCCGATGGACATTGATGGGGTGGACTATTACATCAAGCCCATGAACTGCCCGTACCACATCCTCATGTACAAGACCCGGCTGCACTCCTACCGCGAGCTGCCCCTGCGCTGGGCGGAGCTGGGCACCGTCTATCGCTACGAGCGCTCCGGCGTGCTCCACGGGCTGCTGCGCGTGCGCGGCTTCACCATAGACGACGCGCACATCGTCTGCCGGCCGGACCAGGTGGAAGACGAGATCATGGGCGTTTATAACTTTAGCATGGACATGCTGGAAGCCTTTGGGTTCCGCGAGTTCGACATCTACCTGGCGACGCGGCCGCGCGAGGGCAAGGCCGTGGGCGAGCTGGCCCGGTGGGAACAGGCCCAGGCCGCGTTGCGCCGGGCGCTGGAAGCACGAGGATTGCCCTACAAGATTGATGAAGGCGGCGGCGCGTTCTACGGCCCCAAGATCGACATCAAGGTGAAGGACGCCCTGGGCCGGGCCTGGCAGTGTACCACCATCCAGTTCGACTTTAACCTGCCGGACCGCTTCGACATGACCTACATCGGCGAGGATGGGCAGGAGCACCGGCCCTACATGGTCCACCGCGCACTCCTGGGCAGCCTGGAACGCTTCTTCGGCTGTCTCATCGAGCACTATGGCGGCGCGTTCCCGGTCTGGCTCGCCCCGGTCCAGGCGATGGTCATCCCCATCGCGGACCGGCACCTGGACTACGCCCGCCGGGTGCAGGCGGCACTCCGTGGAGAAGGAATCCGCGCCGAGGTGGATACCTCCGGCGACCGGATGCAGGCTAAGATTCGCAACGCTCAGTTGCAAAAGATCCCCTATATGCTGGTCATCGGCGACCGCGAGGTGCAGAACCGGACGGTATCGGTGCGGCTGCGGACGGAGAAAGACCTGGGGTCTAAGAGCCTGCCAGATTTCATGGTGATGGTGAAGGCCCTGGTCGAGGCTAAAGAGCCGCACATGCTCACGCTGGTGAATGAGGAGTGAAACGTAAAAAGTAAAAAGTAAAACGTGAAACGCAAGAACCCCGTTTTCTGAGAGGAAACGGGGTTCTTCATCCTTTGCTTTCCCGGGACCGTTGTTCTATTTGCCGGTGGTCAGGTACTCCACCGCCCGGTCCAGTTGCGGGTCCCGGCCGGCCTTCAAGTCATCCTCGGTCAACGCCACCACGATGTCCGGATCCAGACCCTTCTCGTGGATCAGCCGGCCCCGGGGGGTGAGCCAATGGGCAATGGTCACGCGCACGCTGGACCCATCGCGCAGGTCGTGCACGTTCTGCACAGACCCCTTGCCATAAGTGGTCTCGCCGATGAGTTTGGCCCGGCCGTGGTCCTGCAAAGCCCCGGCCACGATCTCGGATGCACTGGCCGAATTCTGATTGATCAGCACGACCAGCGGGATGTTGGGCGCCACCCCGTCCCCCTGGGCGGTGAACTTTTGCTCCCCATCCCGGTCCCGCTCGATGGCTACCAAAGCCCCTTCGGGCAAAAACTGGCTGGCGACGCTGATCGCCTCGCCGAGCAAGCCGCCGGGGTTGCCGCGCAGGTCCAGGATCAGGGCCTTCGGGTTCTGCTTCGCCAGCTCGGTATAGGCCCGGCGGACCTCTTTGGTGGCATTGCCGTCGAACTGGCGCAACAAGATGTAGGCCACACCGCCGTCCAACATCTCGTATTCCACCGTGCGGATGGGGATACGCTCGCGGATGATGGTCACGTCAAAGGGTTCTTTACCCTCGCGCTGGATCGTCAGGACGACCTTGGTGCCTTCTGGCCCCCGGATCAGGGCCATCGCCTCAACGACGTCCAGACCCTTGATTGCCTTGCCGTCCACGTGAGTGATGATGTCACCCGGCAACAGGCCGGCCCGTTCGCCCGGCGTGCCCTCGATGGGCTTGACGATGATGAGGTTGCCGTTCACCATCCGGATCTCGACGCCCACGCCCCCAAAGTGCCCTTCCATATTGCTATGTTCGATCTCGGTGTACACCGGGTCAGAGAAAGCGGTATTGGGGTCGTTCAGGGTTGCCAACATGCCCCGGATCGCGCCGTAGATCATCTTTTGCGTGTCTGGGCGATCGCCGTAGAACTCGTCCTCCACGATGTGCCAGACGTCCCAGAACACCTGGAAGCGTTCGTTGAGATCGCCAGCCGGATTCGGCGTGGGAGCCAGCGAGGCAAAGCCTTGCGGCCAGCTTGGCAGGTCCACTACCTGGCCGGTCCCGAATCCCAGGAGGAACGAGACGCTGATCACCACGGCCAGAAATACCATCACGGCAGCCAGTTTGATCACCAGTTTCATAACTGATCTCCTAGTATGATTGTGCTCGCGCCGGGTCTGCCCGGCCCACCCAGTCCGGCCTGCCTGCCACCCAGTCCAGCCTGGGCTGGGGGTCGCAGACGTGGGGCCGAGGGCCTGATTGAGCGCCCGACAGCGGGTAGGCCGGGCATATCTGCCCTGAGCCATAACTGCCCGCTCTCCCGCAGATTGGATGGCAGGTATCAGACCAGACGCCGGTAGGCGCGCCCCGATGACCGGTCGCCCCGGTTGCCAGCCGTCTTCCGGCCTGCGGGAGGCTACAGTGATATTCTACTCGATCCGGGCCGAAAAAACAACCTGGACTCGTCTGACATCTGTGCGTGATTAAACGCATGAGGGTACCGCTACGCGGTGCGGGGAGGGGAAAGAATGCCTCGTAGGGTTTTTGCAGCGGCGAAGCCGCCACAAAAACCCCCAGAAAGGTCTTCTCCCCCCTTGTTACTTCCCTGACAAAAGTTACGCCCGGATGTCAGGGACTTGTGTGAACTTTAGTTTCCGCTAAAATTTTAACCACTACATGCGGTAGTTTAGCAACGACGGGACCACTACATATAGTGGGTTTCGCCGCTCAAAGAGGCCAAAAACGGTCTAAAACGCGATTTAGCGGAAAGTATAGGTGAACCGACAGCGAAGGTAATGGCTTGGGAGGTGGTCCTGTTACTCGTCTATCTTGTGGCGACGGGTGAGCCAGGCTGCCCCGGTGATGACCGTCAACCCGACGACCACGGCCAGCAGGGCGCACTCGACGCCATAGACGGCCAGACGTATCAGGCTGAGTTGAGGCGTGGGGGCCAACGCTGGCTCAGATTCCAGCAAGGGGGCTGGTGACGGCTGGTAGACCAGCGTGACCGTCGTGGGAGCCGGGCCAGGCGTGGTGCCGGCGTCGGTGGTCGTTTCCTCGGTGGGGGTGGCACTGGTCAGGAAGCGTGGGCCGGTACCCGGCACCGCCGTCGGCGATGATGGGGCTGGCGGGACTGGCGTGGGCGTTTCCTGGACCGTGCCAGCGACCAGGATGGGGGTCTCGGTGCCGGATGCCGCTTTGCTGGCCGGCGTGGTAAGCGCCGGCGTACCCGGTCGGACAGTGAGTGCCGCTGGTCTGGTGGATGCTGCCGGGACGGGGGCTGTCATCTCTACTGCCTGCCGGGCCGCGCGTGCCCCGGTGGGCGAGGGCTGAGCGGTGCGCCACTCCTGGTCCGTCGCCGGGGTGGAGGCCACTGCTGGCGCCAACGCTGCGGGAGCCAGGGCCGGCACAGTTGTTTGGAGCAGCAGGTCCCCGCTGCATACCGTCATCAGCAATACCGCCGCCAGGAGAGTAGCCCCCTGCAGCGCCCGGTAGCCCCAGCCACGTGAGAATGTGTCCCATAGCGTGATCCCCCGCGTCCGGCGAGTGGCAGTGGCCGGGATGGTGAAGGCATGCGGCAACGGCGCCGAGGGCATCTCGCGCAGGAGGCTCACAGTGGCCTGCAAGGCGCGCAGCTCACCGGCACAGGCCGGGCATTCGGCCAGATGGGCTTCTGCTCGCGCCCGCTCCCTGCTCGTCACCTGTCCGTCCAGATAAGCCGAGAGCAGGTCGTCGGTCAGATGGTTGTTGGCCTGAGAACTCCGTTGGCCCAACATGGTTTCATGTCCCTGATCGTCAATCTATCGCACCCTCCCGCCGGTTCTGGCACGATCTCCAGACCAGAGTGGACCTGCTTGACCCGTTGCCAGACACTTTCGAACCTGCGGGAGAGTACAGGCTGAGCAGCAGTTACAATCTATCTCTCCACTCTACTGACGCAGAGCGGTGGGCAAAAGTTCCGGGTGCCGGCGCAGGTAATCGCGTAACCGGCTGCGGCCCCGACTGATGCGCGATTTGACCGTGCCCAGGGAGACCCGGGTCACCTGGGCGATCTCCTGGTAGTCAAGGCCCTGGATGTCGCGCAGGATCACCGCCTCGCGCTGGTCAGGGGGGAGGGTTTGCAGGCCGGCGCTCACCAACTCCCATACCTCCTGGCGCAAAACGTGGTTCTCTGGACCATTGCCGACGCCGGGCCGCGCCAGAGTCGAGTATTCCTCGGTGGCAGTGTAGAGGGCCTCGAGGGAGGCGGTGGGCCGGCGCTGCTGACGACGGAGCTGGTCATAGCAGGCATTGGAGACGATGCGCAGGATCCAGGCCCGGAATGAACCGCCCCGGAACCCGCCGATGGCGCGGTAGGCGGCGAGAAAGGCATCCTGAGTCGCGTCGGCAGCCGCATCTGGATCGCCCAACATCCGATAGGCCAGGTTGTACGCGCGCTCCTGATACGCCCACACCAGTTGGTTGAAGGCGGCGGTGTCTCCCTTCTGGCTGGCGGCGATCAAGTCTGCTTCGTCCATTCAGTCCTCAGTCGGCAGTCGTCAGTCCTCAGTCACCAGTCCTCAGTCACCAGTCCTCAGTCACCAGTCCACGGATGGGACTGAGGACCCGGGACTGTGGACTGAGAACTGCTATGGGCGCAACTCGATGGTGATGGCTTCTCCACTGGGCGGGCGCAGGCGTTCCATGGACGGCCACAGGTACATTCCCACCAGGAGACGCTGGCATAACGACGAGGGTGATAGCTCGTAACGGTCGGCGATGATCTCGCCGGGCTGCCACAGGGAAGTCGGATAGAAACCTCCCAATGGTTGCTGGTCGCGTTGCGCGATGAGACCGTTGTTGGCATCCAGGGCGTGCACGAATACGGTGTAATCATGGGGCACGGGTTGACGTGCCTGCCAGTAAAGGGTCAGGCGCATGATCTCGCCCTGGCAGGTGAGATCGTAGCCCAGCAGGTCAATGAGTTGACCCAGATTCTCGCCCACCGGGTGCTCGCCGCCCTCCAGGATCGCTCCCACCTGGATGACCGTGTACGCCGGTTCATCGCGGGTCAATCCCACGCGGGCGTATGTGACGCCTTCCGGCAGGTCAAACAGATCGAGGATCGGTTCATTGGGGGGCCAGTGGGAGGGCGGGTAATAGCAGGTCCGGCCCGTCGGGACCTTATCCTGTTGGCCGGCGGGCGTCAGGTCGGCGGCAAAATAATGGGCATAGACCCCAAAGTCGTGCTGGATCGGCCGGCGGGTTTGCCAGTATAGCGATAGCCCGCCGGTGACTATGTCATAACCGAACAACTCGATGTCGTTGGTCAGCGAGCGTCGGAGCAGGTGGGTGGGGGTGATGGTGGCGGCGGTCGTCACCCGGAGGACCTCACCCTGCCGCGTCAGGCGGTAACGCGCCGGGACCCGGGTCGCATCGTAACTATACATGAGGTAGACCGGCCGGTCCTGGGCTTCGGCCAGGGTCTGGTCGTAGTAGTCTTGTGCGAAGGGGATGTAGACCTGGATGAACGGCGGTATGGCCTGCCCATTGATGGCCTGGTGATAGAGCAACGCGCCATAGATGCCGCCCTCCACGTTCAGGACAGCGTTCGGTTCCACGGCCAGGCCCGCTGAACCCTGGGCCACGCTGCGGATGCGCTGAACTTCGGCCTCAGTGCGAGCGGTTATCGCCGCGCTTTGAGCCGCCCAGTCGGGGAGACGCAGAGCCAGGAGGGCTAACGACGCCCCCACCAGGAGCACACCACCGATGGCCCGGGGCTTGCTCGCCCAACCCCAACGCCCCAGAACCACCCAGACCGCATCCACACCGGCTCCGATCCACAGGGCATAGATCAGGATCGCCGGCAACAGGAAGACGGCCACATCAGTCACGGAATAGGCCACGGCGAAAGCGATCTGGGCCAGGGCATAGAGCAGTAGCAGCAGACCAAAGGGGCGCCGGCAGCCGCCCGGTCGAGTGGGGAGCCACCAGAGGCCCACCAGTCCGACCAGGACACCCGGCAGGCCGAACTGCTCCAACAAGACCTGAGGCACCAACTCCTGCCAGTCCGGGCGCAAGGTCACGAAGGCTCGCCAGAAAGAGGCCCCACTGATCACGTCCAGGGTTTGCGGCCCGAGGCCGAGTCGCCAGGGCACATAGAGGTAAGGCAACAGGCCCAGCAGGAACAGGCCCAGGGCTTTCAACCATAGCCGGCCTCCCGGTCGCAGACGTGGTCGCCGCCAGATGGACCGGTCTACGACGTACACGAAGAGTAGGGCGGCCGGGGCCAGGAGCAGTATGGTGCGATGGTGTGCCAGGCCCAATCCGGTCACCAGGGCTGCGGCCAGGAGCCAGTGGTCGGCACGCCGGCTTTGCCCCCATCGCACCAGGAGGTACAGGAGTGAGACCACGATAAGCAGGTGCAGACTATAAACCTCAGCCACAACGGCCTGGGACCAGACCAGCGGGGCCGCCAACACGGCCAGCGCCGCCATGATCGCCGCCACTAACGAGGTGGTCAATCGCCGGGCAAGCATATAAGTCAGGCTCACAGTCGCGGCTGCTGCCACGGCCGAGAAGGCGTTCATGCGCCCGGCCACCGTGCCCAGGGGGATGAGATGCGACCAGGCCCAGCCCAAGATGGTATACAGGGGATAACCGGTGGCATGGAGCACGCCCAAGGTGTAGGGCACCCATTGCATCTCGGCGCTGTCGCCCACAGAGACACCGGGCACCAACGTGAGCAGATAGATGGCACCGGCCAGGCCCAGCAAGAGTGCGCCGCCGAGCAGTCCCCGGGGGCGCCGGGCCACGGCCCGGCGCAGCGAGGTCGAACGGGGCCGGGCCAGCCGGGACTCGTCGGCAGCCAGGGTTTCGGACTGAGGTTCTACCGCTTGTTCCACGCTGCTCACTCTATCACAGAGACTGGTAAATGTCAACAGGGGGTAACTATCTACCCTCCCGCAGGTTTGGGCGTAATGACCAGACCAGAACACGCCCAGATGACCGGCTGCATCGGTTGCCAGCCCCTTTCTAACCTGCGGGAGGGTTTACTACCGGACATTTTCGCAAGTTTCATCACGAATGACCCGAATCTGGCGAATCTCACGAATGTTTTTCATACCAATTCGTGCCATTCGTCCATTCGCATCATTCGTGATTGAAAAGTGTCCGGTAGTGATACGGGAGGGTTCAGGGTAGGCAGTTACAACAGGGGAAGGTTTTGCTCCAGGCGGGTCTGAGACCGGCGCGCCTGGCCCGCCGCTTCGCGCACAGCGTAGCACAAACCTGCTGTACCCTTCCGCCGCTTACTCTAACGCTGGGTGTGAATTGCCAGGCCTGCGGGAGGGTTATGGAGCGTCAGCGAGGGGGCCAGGGCGCTGGCTACCTGGGCAAAAACGTGGTCCAGGTGAGCGGTGTTGTGGACAAAGTCCAGATCGTCGGCCGGAAGCACCAGCACCGGGCAGCGATCAAAGGCCGCTATCCATTCCTCATAGCGCACGTTAAGGCATTCCAGATAGGCCAGGGAGATACCTTTCTCCACCGGGCGACCCCGGGCCACGATGCGTTCCGCCAGGGTGGGGACTGCGGCCTGCAGGTAGATGAGCAGATCGGGGCGAGGCACGGTATCAACCACAGCCTCATAGAGCAGGGTATAGGTCTCGAAATCGCGGGGGGAGAGGATGCCTTGCTTCGCCAGGCTCCAGGCAAAGATCTCGGCGTCCTCGTAAATGCTGCGGTCCTGGCAACACGACCGGGCGTGGAGCGTGGCCGCGATGGCCTGCTGTTGACGCAGCTTCATGGTGAGAAAGTAGATCTGCGAATGGAAACCCCAGCGGGGCATGTCCCGGTAGTAATCATCCAGGTAGGGATGGGTGGCGACAGCCTCATAGATCGGCTGCCAGTCAAAGTGCCGGCACAGCCGCTCCACCAGGCTGGTCTTGCCCACGCCGATATTGCCGGCGACGGCGACGTAGACCTGCATCGTTACTGCACCACCAGAACCGGGGCGGCCCAGGAAGGGTCCTGTCGGTCATAGTCAGCGGCGGCCCGGCGGGCGCGGAGCGTGGCCAGGGCCAGGTCATCGCCCCGCATGAGGGCCTGATAGAAGGTCTCGGCCAGGATCACGGCAGCATCATCACTCACCGGCCAGCGCATCCCCAGGACCGCCGGCACCTGTGCCACCAACAAGGCATCCAAGACCCCCAGGAAATCGCTGACCAGGAGATCACTGGCCGCGCCGGCCTGGGCCCCCCGACAGCAGCTCAGGTAGACAAACTGCACTGGGGTGTCCTTGAGCCGATTCTTGAGTTCCCCGGCCCGCAGGGGTCGCACAGCCTGGCGGCGCTCGTCTGCCCAGAAGAACAGGGCACTGTTAACCGGATCCACCGGGTCATAGTAGCCATGGCCGGCATAGTGGATCAGGTGATAGCCGCCCTCGCCGGTCAATAACGCCAGCGCCCGAGGATAGGTCAACTCTGTTGCCCGCACCAGGTCCACCTGACACAGGGTTTTGCGCTGCTCAAACAGCCGGGCGATGCGGTTTAGCTCATGGCCCTCGCGGACGGCCGGCAGGGGGGCCAGGTATAACGTGCGTTGGCCCAATTGCACCTCGCCGTGGGCATCGGAGGCTAGGAACAGGCAGCGCAGGGCCGGGTCGCGGTGGAAGCGGCCCGGCAGGGGCGGCTTGCGGGTGCGCACGCCGGTGATAGCCCGGCTGATAGGGTAGTTCAGCATCCACGGGTCCTGGTATTCATCCAGGCCGTCAGCCGGGCAGAGCAGTTCCAGGGGGAGAGCCAGCAGCTCCCGGGGTGTGCGAAAGGTGAGCGCCAGGTCCTCATCGCGGGCCACCTGGCCCTGACCGGTGCCAAAGGCAGCCACGACCTTGGGCTGGCGGGCCACCAGGTCTCTATACAGGTCGCGGCCAATGGCCTTGAGTTCCGCGTACCAGGCCGCATCATCCGCCAGGCGCGCTACCCGCCGCGCATAGTCGCGCACAGCCTGCTCATCCCAGGTCATGTCACTCAGGCATTGCTCAGTGAACCGCACGCCATCGCGCACTTCCACCACCAGGCTGTGCCTTTCGGCAATGTGGAGGGTGATCAAGACCCGGCCCTCGCCAGGGTATGATGGTGCAGTCGGGCGTGGCCCTTCTGCGACCTCGCGCACAAAGGTACGGAACGCGCCGGCAAAAGGCACCGGCCGGTTCCCTTCCATGACCACCAGACCCTTCTGGACAAGGGATTGGAGGGCGACCTCGGACATAGAAGCACCGGGGACACCGGCGCTCAGGGCCAGGGTCTCTTGTTCCCCGGCGTTCAGATTACGCCAGGCATAGTCATAGTGCCAGGTCGCCTCCCCGCGAAATTGCTCCATGATGACCTGGTAGTCCAGTGGCCCCACCTCACCCTTGCGACGGGCCTCGAAAAGGTAGTAGCAAACCATCTGTAAGTAGAGCGGGTGTCGGCCGGCGGCGTCCAGGGCAAACTGGACGTTGCCGGGAGTGAGGGGGAGGCCGGCGCGCTGGTGTGGTTCTTCTACCAGGGCCCGGGCCTCGTCCTGGGGCATCAGCCCCAGCTTCAGCGGGACAAAGACGTCCCAGAACTCGCTGCGCTCGATCTTGGGATCCAGGTCTCGCAGGTTCTGCCGCGAAGCCGTCACATAGGCCAGGTCAAAGCAGTTGACCAGACTGCGCAGATAGGTAACTGCCTACCCTGAACCCTCCCGCAGGTTAGAAAGGGGCTGGCGAACGATGCAGCCGGTCATCTGGGCGCGCTCTGGTCTGGTCATTGCGCCCAAACCTGCGGGAGGGTA
>DAOTYG010000304.1:0-17310 GCA_034435155.1 Anaerolineae bacterium
ACCCGCCACCCTCCCGCAGGTTAGAAAGCGGCTGGCAAGAGAGCGAGCAGCTCATTGCGGCGCACTTCAGTGCGGAGATTGCGCCCGAACCTGCGGGAGGGTAGGCAGTTACCTCTTTCCTTTGTAATCGCTACGCCGTCGTAGTGAAATACAGGAATTTGTGCTTTTTTTCACACAGCATGGCTGTACACAGGCTGAATCTTACCATAGCCGGTGGGGGTTGTCAAGAGGTTACCCCCTTGACAATTTCTTCCTTTTGGGTATAATACGGCTCGCGTTAGCACTCTAAGTTCTAGAGTGCTAAAATCCTGTACTACCCACCAAAAATAGAGTAAAGGAGGTTGAAAGTATGGCACTCAAGATCAAACCCTTGCACGATCGTGTACTGGTCAAGCCCCTGGAAAAGGCCGAGATGACCAAGGGGGGCATTGTCCTGCCGGACACGGCCAAGGAAAAGCCCCAGGAGGGCGAGGTGGTCGCCGTCGGCCCGGGCAAACCGGACGAGGATGGTAAGCCCATCCCCATGACCGTCAAGGTCGGTGACCGGGTGATCTATGCCAGGTATGCCGGCACCGAGATCGAGATCGAGGGCGAGGAGAAAAAGTGGCTCATCCTCAAGGAGAGTGACATCCTGGCCACCATCGAGGGCTAAAGTAATTTCGACTTTACAAGGAGGAAACATATGGCAGCAAAGCAGTTGGCATTTCAAGAGGATGCCCGACAGCGGTTGAAGAAGGGCGTGGACATGCTGGCTACGGCCGTTAAAACTACCCTGGGCCCCAAAGGCCGCAACGTGGCCCTGGACAAGAAATGGGGCGCCCCCACCATCACCCATGATGGCGTGACCGTGGCCAAAGAGATCGAGCTGGAGGACCCGTATGAGAACATGGGTGCCCAGCTCCTCAAGGAAGCCGCCACCAAGACCAATGACGTGGCCGGTGATGGTACCACCACCGCTATCGTCCTGGCTCAGGCTATCGTCAACGAGGGCCTGCGGAACGTGGCCGCCGGGGCCAACCCCATGCTACTCAAGGGTGGTATCCTGAAGGCGGCCGAGGCCGTGGTGGAGGAGATCAAGAAGCAGAGCACCGACGTGGGCACCGACAAGTCCAAGATCGCCCACGTGGCGGCCATCTCTGCCAACGACATGGAGATCGGTGAGCTGATCGCCGAGGTGATGGATAAGGTGGGCAAGGACGGCGTCATCACCGTGGAAGAGTCCAAGGGCCTGGCCTTTGAGACCGAATATGTGGAGGGGATGCAGTTCGACCGGGGTTATATCTCGCCCTATTTCATCACCAACGCCGAGCGTATGGAGGCCGAGCTGGACGACCCATACATCCTGATCACGGACCGCAAGATCTCCGCCATCGCCGACATCGTCCCCATCCTGGAAAAGCTGGTGCAGATGGGCAAGCGCGAGTTCGTGGTCATTGCTGAGGATGTGGACGGCGAGGCTCTGGCGACCCTGGTGGTGAACAAGTTGCGCGGCACCATCAACTGCCTGGCAGTCAAGGCCCCGGGCTTTGGCGACCGGCGCAAGGCCATGCTGCAGGACATCGCCATCCTCACCGGCGGCAAGGTTATCTCCGAGGAAGTGGGGCGCAAGCTGGATAGCGCCACCATCAGCGACCTGGGCCGCGCCCGCAAGGTGGTCGCCAACAAGGATGAGACCACCATCATCGAGGGGGCTGGCCGCGATGAGGACATCAAGGCCCGCATCACCCAGATCAAGGCCCAGATCGAGGAGACCACCAGCGACTTTGACCGGGAAAAGCTCCAGGAACGGCTGGCCAAGCTGGCCGGCGGCGTGGCAGTCATCAAGGTTGGCGCGGCCACCGAGACCGAGCTGAAGGAGAAGAAGCATCGCGTGGAGGACGCTCTGAGCGCGACCCGCGCGGCCGTCGAGGAGGGCATCGTGCCGGGCGGTGGCGTGGCTTATCTCAACGCTATCGCGGCCCTGGAAAAGCTCATCTCTCAGCAGCCAGAAGGCGACCATCGGACCGGGATGCTTATCCTGCGCTGGGCTTTGGAATGGCCGATGAAGCAACTGGCGATCAACGCCGGCAAGGATGGCGCGGTCATCGTGGCCCAGGTGCGCCAGGAGCAAAAGACCAGGGATAACAGCAAGATCGGCTATGACGTGCTGGATGATGAGTTTTGCGATATGCTGGAGAAGGGCATCATTGACCCGGCCAAGGTTACCCGCAGCGCGTTGGAGAATGCCGCTTCCATCGCCGCCATGATCTTGACCACTGAAGCCCTGGTCACCGAGGTGCCGGAGAAGGAAAAGCCGGCCACCCCGCCGATGCCGGAGTACTAAGAGCCTATCCGAAAAAGGTGTAGGACAGCCTTTCCAGGCTGTCCAGGCAGGCTCAGAAGATGGAAATTCGTGCTCCTCGGCGGTCTGCCAGGCCTGAGGCTTCGCACTGACCGCCGAGCGCGAAGCTGGGAAGCCTGCCCTATAGTTTTTCGGATAGGCACCAGACACCACTTGGGAGACAGCCCCCAGGGGCTGATGAGAAAAACCCGTTTTCCGCCTCAGGCGAGAAAACGGGTTTCTTTATTTCTGGCTCCGTTTGCGCAACGGAGTTGTTCACAGCGGCGAGTCAGATTGTACCAGTCCCCCGGTCGGGAGAGAGACCTGCCACATCGGTCTGGGTGGCCCATAACACGGCGCTCAACGACACCAGCGATAACACGTCCATCTGGTTGTGATAGAACACACTGCTCAGGGCCTGGGCATTACCGGTCTGCAGATACTGGAAATAGAGCGCGGGGATGGCGTGGCCGGGCACATCTTCCCGGGTGCGGCACACGCCCAACACGTGGGTTTCCACCACGCTGAGGGCGCACGAACTCAGCCGGTTTCGCCATAAGCGGCGCGTCGGCCCCAGCAGGTCCAGATGCGGTGCGTTCTCCAGGGGCAGAGTCAGGCCCTTACAGGTGAAGCGGGCCTTCAGCAGTGGCAGGTCAAAGGCACGGCCATTGAAACTGACCAGGGCCTCCTGACCGGCCAGCCGCTCGCTCAGGGCGGTGAGCATGGGCAGTTCCTCGCCGGGATCGCGCATCAGATATTGTTCCAGGCAAAAGGAGGCAGGAGTGCCGCTGTCATCCGGGGTGAAAAAGCCCACGCCCACCAGGAAAGTATAGGCACCACGAGCCAGGCCGGTGGTCTCGGTATCCAGGAAGACGGCCCGCCGCCAGTCCAATGTCTGCCCGGCCAGCAGGGGTGAGCTGGCGTGGTCCAACAAGGCGCGCAAGGGGACCCGGCCGTGCATATGGTCTGGCGGGTAATGTTGCCGGGCCAGGAAGAAACGCCCGTGCCCGGTTTCCACCAGCCGACCGGGGACCAGGTCTTCGATAGCTGGCCCCCGCTGTGGGCGCGGAGACGGTTCGGGGGGCCAACCCCGGCGCACGCCCAACCGTTCCAGTTGCTGCCAGATCAGCGAAGCCGGGCCTGGTTTCATGTCAGATGCTGGAGCCACCAGTGCGGAGGGTTATTTGCTGCCAGGTAGCCACCACCGCCACCGTGATGAACGCGGCGGCGATCATCTCCGGCGGGCTGTTGGCCGCACCCACGGCCAGGGCCAGTTCGGTGGGGATGTAACCGCGCAGCACCAGCATCCCCAATACCAGCACGGTATTGGTCAGGGTGCCGGCCACAGCGGCCAGGCTCAAGGCCAGGGCCTCCGGGTGGGCCCGGTAGGCCCGATAAACGGCGCCGGCCACCAGAACCAGACCCACCACGCCGACTACCAGTCCCAGGACCGCGGCCCCCGGCAGCCCGGATGTGCTCACCAGGTAGGCGACGGCCAGGACCAGCGCGACAAGGATCAGCCCACTGATGAGCACCGCCCAGATTTGCCCGGCGGCTCGCACCAGCCGGTAGACACCCCAGGCCGCCACGCCGATAAAGAGACGCGGCAGGACCGAGACCAACGGGTCGGTAAAGAACACATCCCCCGGCCCCCTGGGGGCGACGGCGGCCAGGACCAGGCTGGAGAGGCCGAAGATGAGGGCGATGATCGTGCCCACTATGGGGCCGCCCACCACCGCGCCGATGATGACCGGGATGTGCATGATGGTGATAGACGTGCCAGCGATGAAGGGGATGAATCCCAGCGGGGTGGCTGCCAGGAGCACCGCGATGGCGCTCATGACGCCGGCGATAGCGATTTCGCGGGGGGTTAGTTTCATGCCTGTACCTCCTCGTGACGATGTTGCGTGTTCGTAATTGCTCAGCTTCCCCTCGTCAAAACTACAATGACAAGCAAGATGATCCCGCCCAAGGCCAGCGCATCTACCCATCCCAGGCGGAGCCGGGCGTAATGGCTCCGGCCTCGACCGCCGCCATAGGCCCGGGCCTCCATCGCCTCGGCCAGACGTTCGGCCCGGCGCAAGGCCACCGCAAAGAGGGGCACGACCAGGGGCAGGGTCTGCCGCACCCGGTGGACAAAGCCCCGCCGGTCCAGCATCAAGTCCGCCCCGCGCGCGGCCTGGGCTTTTTGCAATCGCTCCAGCTCCAGGGCCATGGTGGGCAGGAACCGGATGGCGATGACACCGGCCAGAGCCAGTTGATGGGCTGGCAGGCGCAACCGATCCAGGGGCGCGGCCAACGCTTCCAGGCCATGCGCCAGGTCCGGGATAGATGAAGTCCAGACGAACAGGCTCATCGTCAGCGCCAGCCCGGCAAAGCGGATCAGGGTGACCAGGGCGAATCCCAGGCTACAGGGAGACAACCGCCAGGGACCACAGACCAGTAGCGCCGGGCGGCCGGGCATATCCCCCACGCCAAAGGCAAGCTGGACCCCGGCGACAAGCACCAGCCACGGCAACAAGGCTCCCAGGCCCCGCAGGGCATAACGCAGCGGCACCCGGGCCACCACGATCAGCCCCAGCTCCAGGGCCAGGATGCCCAGGGCCAGCCCCACATGTCGTATTATGACCCAGACGAGCAGCAGGCCCAGCAGCCCCAGCAGCCGGGTGCGCGGATCCAGCCGATGGAGGAGGGAATTAGTGGGCAGGGTCTGGCCGGTCTTGAGATAGTCGAGCAATCCCATAAGGCTTTAGCCCCGGCTGCGTCGGGATGGGGCCACCGGCCGCCCGCCGCGATAGTCCGGCGCAATGATATTAAAAACCTTGGACAGCCGTTGGTCAATCATCCGCGAGGCCAGCCGCCCATCCAGGTCTTCCAGGGCATGGCTGGTGGTGAACACCGTCGGCAGGGCGGCGTTATAACGATAGTTCACGAGCTGGTAGAGCTTTTCCTGGGCCCAGGGGGTGCTGCTCTGCGTTCCCAGGTCGTCCAGGATGAGCAGGGGTACTGTGCGCACGTCCTCGAACAGGGCGTCAAAGGTCACGGGGCTATCCGGGGCAAAGGTGGCCCGCAGGTAATCCAGCAAGTCCGGCACCACTACAAAGAACACCTTTTCCCCAGCAGCCCGCCGCTGCCTGGCAATGGCGACTGCCAGGTGGGTCTTGCCGCAGCCAAAACGTCCCTGAAATACCAGCCAGCCATCGGGGTGGTCGGCAAAGGCTCGGGCCAGTTGGAGGGCGTTCCGTAGATTAGCCTGGGTCTCGGCATCCCAGCCGGGGTCGCGCACCTTGAAGGTGTCAAAGGTCATCTCCCGTAGCCCGGCCAGGTCCAGGTTGCCCAGCCGCTCAAGAGAGGGCGCGGTGGGGGGGACCAGGACCAGCACCCGTGACAGGCTGGGGTCGGTGAGCCGCATCCTTAGCCGCTCGCCCAGGTGCATCAGGGGCACGTTGGTGGTAAAGACAGTGGGCCGCCGGTCGTTGTAGCGGGCATTGATTAGCTGGAAGAGCTTTTCCTGGGCCCAGGGTGTATTGCTCTGCGTCCCCAGGTCATCCAGGACCAGTACGGGAGCCGCCCGTACCGTCTCGAACAGCTCGTCGTAGGCGATCTTGCTCTGCGGCCCGAACGTGGCCCGCAGATGGTCCAGCAGATCCGGCACCACGACGAACCAGACCGACGCGCCGGCCTCCAGCAGGCGATTGGCGATAGCTGCCGCCAGGTGCGTCTTGCCGCATCCGCTGACGCCGCTGAACACCAGCCAGCCTTCCGGCGCGGCCGCGAACTCTTGGGCCACGCGATAGGCCAGGCGGAACCGTTGGCGCAGCTCTGGATCGTCGTACAGGCCCTCCGGCAACAGCGTCTCAAACGTCAGGCGGCGCAAACCACCCAGATGCCCCAGGCGTTGGAAGCGGCTCAGGCGACGTTCGGTGCGTTCTTGCTCCTTGCAGGGACAGGGCACCAGTTGCCCGAAGGCCGGGTGGTCCGGCGGCACATCTCGTCGCAGGTAGCCGATCCCCTGGCAGAAGGGGCAGACGTCAGTGCTGGATGAGGTGACCGTACCTGCCGCCCCGGTAGTATTGCTCCAGTTCTTCTCTAGTGTCTCCGCGAGGGGTTCCACCACGTTCTCCTCTGGCCCAGCGTTGCAATATGGCATTCACATAACGCCAGTTCCGTTTGTTGGCCCGCACCGCTTCTCGAAAGGCGTCCTCGATCCAGTGCGCCGGGTAGGTATCCTCAGCCTCGCGCAACTCCTCGGCGATGAGGGGGGTGAGCAGGCCGATATTTTGTTCGTACAGGGTATAGATGTTGGGCCGCTCGACCGGCGGGGGTTCTACCCAGGCCAGCGCACCGGCCAGGGTCAATTCGCCGCGTTGAGCCTGGGCCACGACCTGGCGACCCCGGGTCGTATTAGCCAGATACCAGGCCATCGGCTCAGTTGTGTTGGTCTCAGGGCTGACCAGGAGCTTGAGCAATGAGCCACGGGCCACGGCGCGCGCCAGGCCTCGTTCCAGGGCTGCCTCTGGCCCCCCTTCCAGGCCGGCCAATCCGCGTCGCAATAGCTCGTCCTGGGCCAGCGTGGCCTGGGCGATGGCTGGCAGGTCCGTCGGCGCACGTTGCAGTAACCAGAGCACATGCAGCGTCACCTTTAGCTCGGCCAGGTCATCAATGAGCGGCAGCAATTCGCTGAAGAACACCTCCGGCAATCGGACCAGCCGGACCTTGCCCGCCGGAAACCCGGTGAATCGTCGTTCAGCCATCTTAGGTCGGCTCCTGGTGGACCGCCAGGTTCATGAACCGGGTGGTCTCCTTGAAGAAATACAGCCCAAACTGCCCGGTGGGGCCGTTACGGTGTTTGGCCACAATGATGTCGGCGATCCCTTGCTTCTCCGTGTTGGGGTCATAGAGTTCTTCCCGGTAGATAAAGATGACCACGTCGGCGTCTTGTTCTAATGAGCCGGATTCGCGCAGGTCAGACAGGACCGGCCGATGGTCCGACCGCAACTCTGGGGCCCGGCTGAGCTGACTCAGAGCGATCACTGGCACGTTCAGCTCCTTTGCCAGGGCCTTGAGAGACCGCGAGATGTCTGATATTTCCTGGACCCGATTTTCTGCCCGCCGGCCGCGCATGAGTTGGAGGTAGTCAATGATGATCAGTCGGATGCCCCGCTCCAGGCACAGTCGCCGGGCCTTGCTACGCAGTTCGGTGACGCTGATGCCGGGCGTGTCGTCCACATAGATTGGCGCCTCGGAGAGGACACCGAAGGCCCGGCTGATGCGACGCAGCTCATCCTCGTCGTATTGCCCCAGACGCAGCCTTTGGGAATCCACGCTCGCCTCGGCACACAGCAGGCGATGAGCCAGTTGTTCGCGGCTCATCTCCAGGCTAAAGATCGCCACCGGCAGTTTTTCCTTCACCGCCGCATGGTGAGCGATGTTGAGGCCCAGGCTGGTTTTGCCCACCGATGGCCGGGCCGCCAGGATGATCAGGTCACCGCGTTGCAACCCGCCGGTGATCTTGTCCAGGTCAACCAGGCCGGTGGGCAGGCCCAGGGTGACTTTTTCCTCCTTGACCCGGTCCAACTCCTCCAGGTAGGTGGCCAGGATCTGGCTCAGGGGCATAAAGTCACCGAGCACCCGGCCCTGGGCGATCTCAAAGATGACGCGCTCGGCCTCATCCAGGGCTTCATCAGCATCGCCAGTGGCCTCGTGGGCGATGCGGGCGATGGCCCCGGCGGCGCTGATGAGCTGCCGCAACACGGCAGCGCGCTCCACCAGCCGGGCATAATGCTCCACATGGATGGCCGTGGGGACCGCGTTGAGCAGCGAGGTGATGTAGGCGGCCCCGCCGCTATCCTGCAACAGCCCCCGGCGTTCCAGTTCATCGCAGACGGTGAGGACATCAATCGGCTCTCGCCGCTCCGAGACGTTCAGGAAAGCCTGATAGATCCAGCCGTTTCGTTCCACATAGAAATGTTCCGGCCGCAGGAACGAGGCCACCTTGTAGAGCGCGTCGTCATCAATGAGGATCGCGCCCAGAACGGCTTCTTCGGCCTCGATATTCTGAGGCACACCACGGTCTAGGGCAGTCATGACTATCTCCCTGCTGGGGCTGGTATCAATCGAACATGTGTTCTATATTATACCATACCTGGCGGTCGGGTACAAGGGGGGAACGATTGACATGCGTGCGCAATTAAACGCATGAGGGTCCTGTCCCACTTCCCACTTTGCGTCCCTTCGCCGCTACACGATGCGGGGAGGGGAAATAATGCCTGGTAGGGGGTTTTTGCGGCAGCTTCGCCGCCGCAAAAACCCCCAGAAAGGCTTTTTCCCCCTTGTTCGCCATCGCTTGCAAGTGGGCGGCTATGCGCGCTGGAGTCGAGCCTTCAGGCGGGTCTTGCGGGCACGAACCGGCTAAAGCCTCGACTCCAGAGCCGTACTGTCCCCAACGCGATACGCTCACCCTGGCTGTCTGGCCGGCGGCGTTATCGGCGGAACCGCAGCCGTCCCAAGATCGCCTGGGGTAAAGTGGCTGACGGTGCAGGCTGGCGGGTTTGTTCCCGCACAAAACGCAACAATCCACCCACGATCAGGGCGATGGCCCCCAGGTAGACCAGGCTCACGGCCACGCCGGCCAGGATAGAAAAGATCCGCTGCCTCTCCGATATGGCCCTGCTCTGCGTCGGTGGTTCTCTCATCATATCTCGCTCCTTACCCTGAACCCTCCCGCAGGTTAGAAACGCCCCAACCTGCGGGAGGTCAGGCACAATTGTATCATCTTGCCCCCTGGCCTGACATCCGTGCATAACTCCTGTCAGAGAGGGAACAAGGGGAAGAAAGCCTTTCTGGGGGTTTTGCGGCGGCGAAGCTGCCGCAAAAACCCCATATAAGGCGGTCTTTCCACTCCCCGAAGGGACGCGAAGCGGGGCGGGGGGGCGGTGACCTCGTGCGTTTAATTTACGCACGGATGTCAACCCTGGCGCGTTGACAGGCGCGTTGTCCTTTGCTATGATGGGGTCTACAAACCGCGCGCTGGAGGCCCGTCATGTCCGAGATTGTGGAACCTGGTATCCCCCATATCCCCACGCCGATGGAAAAGTACCGTGGGTTTGTGTTGTTCACGTCCCTCGCCTTCGCGGTGCTCTACGCGGAGTTGGGCCTTTTTCATGCCCTGCTCCAGGGCACGGCGGACCGGCTGTTCGCCACCGCCCTGATCGCCGCTGCCTTTGTGCTCACCTACTTTGTCTATCTGGCTTCGTTCATCATCCCGGCGCACATCTACCGGTCGCCCCGGGGAGCGTTGCCACCCCAGGTGCTGGAATTGCTCTTTCAGCATTGGACGATGGCCAGCGGCATGATCGTGGGGGGGACGGTCATAGTCCTGACGTTATACCTGTACCTGACCGACCTGAACCTGGTAGCCGCCTACAACCTGCTCAAGGACCTGGCGATCTATGCTGTGGCCGGCGTGGCCTTTCAGGGCCTGCTGCTCTATGTGCGCTACGCGGCCTATCTGTATCTGGTCCACCAGGAAGACCGGCTCAAGATCATCGTGGCGACGGCCGGGATCGGGGTGCTGCTGGTGGCGCTGACCCTCTATTTGTTTACCCTGGAGGTCATGCACCTGAGCCGATTAGAAGCGGCCCGTGATCCTCAGTTGGGCCTGATCGGGCTGCATGTTTATGGTCGGGGCCTGCTGCTGGCCGGGGTGACCTTCGCCGCCTATGCCTGGCATATCCGCTGGCTGGGTGATCATTAGGTGGATGTAACTGCCTACCCTCCCGCAGGTTTGGGCGCAATGACCAGACCAGAGCGCGCCCAGATGACCGGCTGCATCGTTCGCCAGCCCCTTTCCAACCTGCGGGAGGGTTCAGGGTAGGCAGTTACAGGTGGATTTCATTATAACACCCCGGGTTGAAACTGGCAAGGCGGCGACGGGTGTGGTATAATGTGCGCCGATTGAAGTTGACGCTTTTGTAACTACGTAGTTACACGCTTTTGCCCGATTGAACCAGCTAAGGTCAACCATGCCGAAAAAGAGTGAGATCCCATTCGGGGCGCAGTTCAGCCCCAACCAGGTCAACCTGCCCCGACTGCTTCAGGTCATCCACGATCACGCAGGCAACCGGGAGCAGATCACGACAGCCATCCGCGACGAGTTCTTTGCCGGACATGCCGAGGACCAACGCTGGCAACTGGCCGATAACACCGTGCTGGCCTTGCGAGCATATCGACTGTTGGGTGAAGACGGGGCAACGCCGACCGCATTGGCCGGCGAGTTATTGGCTGTCGCTGACAGCCCCAATGAGATGTACGAACGATTCGCCCGGCACATCTTGATGGATCTCCAGGGGACCGCCCTGGTTGAAACGTTGATCACCATGCAGACCGCTGGTGAGACGATCACACTCCACACGCTGGGCAAACGACTCGAACAACGCGGGCTTCACGTTCCGCGTGGCGCGGTGCACCTCAGCAGTATGCGGTTGTGGTTAGCCCAGGCGGGCATCTTCGATCTGAATATCACAGCCGGTCCACGGCTGTATGAAGTGAATCAAGCCCAGTTGAAGCGGCTTCTTGGCGTTGGGTTGGATGTGATTGATCGCCTGACGCAACTCAACGCGGCCCAGCGGGCTTTCCTGCGCGCGTTGGTATGCATTCCGGGATCAGACCCGCTGGTTGCCAGCAAGGTAGCGGATCTCGCCAGCGCATCATACGGCGTTGAGTATAACTACAAAGAACTGCCCAAGTCCATCCTGTTCCCCTTGCGGGACCTGGGCTATGTCCAGGTCACAAAAACCACCGCCGGGCGTGGGGCCAAGCCTTACCTGGTCTCTCGAACAGCCAGGTTCCACGAGGAAATCTCAGAACCGATCCTGGTCGTAGCAGCAGAGAAAGCCGGCTTGCTGCCAAAAGAGATCTTCGAGCAGCCATTATCGCAGATCCTCACCGACCTCGACTCGCCCAGCAAGCATGTCAAAGGCAAGGCCCTGGAGTTGCTGGCGATCTACCTTGCCCGGCTGCTTGATCTGGAGTTCAAGGGTTGGCGGGTGCGCAGCGCAGACACCGGCGGCGCCGAGGTGGACGTGATTGTAGAGGGCGCGCGACTCATTTTCAGCCGGTGGCAAATCCAGGCCAAGAACACATCCCGGGTTGACCTCGGCGATGTAGCCAGGGAAGTCGGCCTGTCGCTCACGTTCATCTATTCCAATGTGGTGATGCTCGTTACCACTGGCGAGTTTACAGAGGTTGCCTATGACTACGCTCGTCACGTGATGAAAACCTGCAACCTCAACGTGATCCTGCTCAATGGTGTCGAGTTGAAACGCATTGGCCAAGACCCCACGGAGATCGCTGCCATCTTGAACAGTAAAGCAGCGCAGGCGATGAAACTGAAGGAACGCACGGACTATTTTGTGGGTCCTTGATGTCAGGGGACGGTTTTCATGGACATGGTTAGTTTCAACGAAAAGCCTTTCTATACCACCGGGTACGGTGCTGCCTACCTGGGCGACGCGCTGGGCTATCTGAGGCAAATGGAACGCGAGTCGGTGGATCTGATCGTGACGTCTCCTCCTTTCGCCTTGAAACGGAAGAAGGAATACGGCAACGTGGACGATAAGGATTATGTGTCCTGGTTTATGCCGTTCGCCGTGGAGTTCAAGCGGGTATTGAAGGACACCGGGAGCCTGGTGGTGGATATTGGCGGCACGTGGGTCAAAGGGCAGCCAACGCGCTCCCTGTATCATTTTGAACTGGTGATCGCGCTGTGCAGGACGTTGGGGTTTCACCTGGCCCAGGAGTTCTACTGGTACAACCCATCGAAACTGCCATCCCCGGCCGAGTGGGTGACGGTGCGCCGCGTGCGCGTGAAAGATGCAGTGGATAATATCTGGTGGTTGTCCAAGACGCCGCATCCCAAAGCCAGCAACTGGCGTGTGCTGAAGCCCTACAGCGATTCCATGGCCAGGCTGCTCAAGAGCGGGTACAAGGCCAGGCTACGGCCTTCCGGCCACGACATCTCTGAGAAGTTCTCCCGGGAACACGAGGGGGCTATCCCACCCAACCTGCTGAGCCTGGCCAACACGGATTCCAATAGCACTTATCTGCGGGAGTGTCGGCAGCGAGGGCTTACCCCCCACCCGGCCCGTTTTCCCCAGGGATTACCAGAGTTCTTTATTCGGTTCCTCACGGAGCCGGGCGACCTGGTGGTTGACCCCTTTGCTGGCAGCAACGTCACTGGCGAAGTGGCCGAGGCCCTCGGCCGGCGGTGGCTGGCTTTCGAGATCGTCGAGGAGTATCTGGAAACGTCCCGGTTTCGCTTTTCCGGCTTGTACAAACCAGCCCCGCTCTTCGCCCCGGCCCAAACCGGTGAGCGTGTGCCCGCCAGCGCAGGGACAGTTTTGCAACCTGTGCTTCTGGAATCCACAGCGGAGTATATTACTGACAATGAGGTCGCGTGACCATTCACAAATCGTAAGGAGCAACCCATGAAAGTCATCCACTATACCGATGTGCCGGCCGAACCCATCGAGGGCTTGCCCGGCGTCACCATCCGCTGGTGCGTGAGCGCGGCCGACGGCGCGCCCCGCTTCGCCCTGCGCGTGTTCGAGGTGGAGCCTGGCCCCGGCCACGGCAGCCCCAAACACACCCACTGGTGGGAGCACGAGGTCTTTATCCTGTCGGGCACCGGCGTGGTCTGGACGCCGGAGCGCGAGGAGCTGCTGCGCCCCGGCCACGTGGTCTACATCCCTCCTGATGTGGAACACCAGTTCAGGAACACCGGCGACGACGTGCTACGGTTCATCTGCGTGGTGCCGGTGGGAATCTAGAACCAGACGGTCAGCACTCGGTCGTCAGCGATCATGGGTGAGTAGAACCGATGACCAAAATAGAATCCGCTTTCACCCCCCACCTCCACCGCCTGAGCCTGCCCACGCCCTTTCCCTGCGGTCCCATCAACGTCTACCTGGCTGAAGGTGACCCCCTTACCCTGGTGGACACCGGCCCGCGCACGGACCCGACCTGGGCGGCCCTGGAGCAGGGCCTGGCTGAACTTGGTTACACGGTGGCAGACATCCAGCGGGTGATCTTGACCCATGCTCATGCGGATCACTTTGGGCTGGCGGCACGCATCGCCCGGGCCAGTGGAGCGACGGTACTGGCTTTGGCCCTCAACCGCAACCGATTGGAAGGGTTCGGCATGGAGGAGCGAGAGCGCATAGGTTTCTATGAGGCTGTGCTCCGCCACGGTGGTGTGCCGGAGGAGATCATCACCGGGCGCGACGCCGTGGGCGCGACCATTGGTGGGTTGGTCCAGTACGCGGAGGCGGTGCCGGGCGTGATTCCTCTGGCCGACGGGGATATGGTGCACGTGGCCGGCCGGGATTGGCTGGTGCTGCACACGCCCGGCCACGCCATCGGCCACCTCTGCCTCTACCAGCCGGAGACTCACCTGCTCCTATCCGGCGACCACCTGATCCAGCACATCTCGTCCAACCCCGTCATCGAGCCGCCGGCAGCGGGCGCAACCCAGCGCCCCCGCAGCCTGGTGCTATACCTGGAATCACTCCGCCGCGTGGCGGATTTGGATGTGCACATGGCATTGCCCGGCCACGGCGCGCCCATCACCGACCATCGCGCCCTCATCGCTGAACGGTTGCAGCATCACGAGGCGCGCATGAATCGTATCCTTGCGGCGATGGACTCGCGCGCCTGCACCGCCTACGAGATCTGCCAGGCCCTCTTTCCCAAATTGTCCTCGTTGGACATCTTCCTGGGCCTTTCGGAGGTCATCGGCCACCTGGACATCCTGGTGGACCGGGGACTGGTGGTGGAAGATGGTGATGATGGGGTGGCATTGTATCGGCTTTCGGAAAGTGCCAGCCAGAGCCTGGCCTCTGGGCGCAAACGTGGCAGTCGGTTTTGATCTGCTGGAGGGTTTTCATGCGTATCCCGATCGTCATCATCATCGTCTTGCTCATCTCCGTGGCCTTTGCCGGCGTGTGTTTACTGTGTAGCGGCGGTTTTGCTTATCTGTGGCTCCAGACGGCCAGCACGCCGCAGGTGCTACGGCCCAGGCCCCCGACGGAGTTACCCCGGCTCACGCCGACCCGGCCGGCCTCCCCGGTGACTTCTGTCTCCCCGCCGGCCACGCCCGTGGTCGCCAACCCCGGCCCGGCCGACGAGACCGAACGCCTCCTCTGGCAGACCAACCTTCCTCCGCGTGACCTTTATGACCTGGCAGTCCGCTACAAGGGGGTGTCCGGCTCCCTCAAACGGGTGGTCAATGATACTACACCCCAGTGGCAGGTGGGTGACCGGACCACGTTCTGGGTGCTATATCATAACCCCGACCGCTACGGCCAGGTCCAGGCCACCCTGCGCTACATCTCGCCCCATGTCTGTGCCTGGGTCGAGGATGGTCAGGAGGTGGATGAGGACGACTTGAAGGCGACTGTTGACCTCTTTGAGGCCAGGATCTATCCCACTAACCGGAATTTCTTTGGCAGCGAATGGACCCCCGGGGTGGACAGTGACCCCCACCTCCATATCCTTAACGCCTCCATCCCGGGCATCGGCGGCTACTATTGGTCAGCCGACGAATACCCGCGCGCTGTGTTTCCCTACTCTAATGAGCGTGAGATGTTCCATTGCAACCTGGATAGTGCCGGGCCGGGTGAGGATTATTATAACGCTACCCTGGCCCATGAGTTCCAGCACATGATCCACTGGCATAACGACTCTAACGAGGATGGTTGGGTCAACGAGGGTTTTTCCGAGCTGGCGGCGTATCTCAACGGCTTTCCGCCGGGCAGCGAATTCTATTTCCTGCTCCAGCCGGACACCCAGCTCAATACCTGGAGTGACCCGGAGGTGGCCGGCCCCCACTATGGTGCATCTTACCTGTTCATGGTCTATTTCCTGGAACGCTTTGGCGCTCAGACCACCCAGGCCCTGGTGGCCGAAGCGCAGAACGGCATCGCCGGTTTTAACGCCGTGCTTAAACCCCTGGGGCTGACCTTTGACGACCTCTTTGCTGATTGGGTTATCGCCAACTATCTGGATGATCCGAATCTGACGGATGGGCGCTACGGCTACCAGAAGCTGGACGTCGGACACATCAAGGTGAACCGCCATTCTAAATATCCGGTGCATGAGAGGGCCCAGGTAACCCAATATGGCACGGATTATATCGAGTTGGCCGGCCAGGGCCAGGTGACCATCTCCTTCCGGGGCCAGATGACCGTGCCGGTCGTGGGTGGGTCGGCCCATAGCGGCCAATACACCTGGTGGAGCAATCGCGGCGATTCTTCGGACGCGACCCTGACTCGCGCCTTTGACCTGCGCGGCCTGAGCAAGGCCACCCTGAACTTTTGGGCCTGGTATGATATTGAGGAGAATTGGGACTTTGCCTATGTCGCCCTCTCGTCGGATGGCGGGCAGAGCTGGAAGATCCTGCGCGGCCCCTCCACTACCGACGTCAATCCTCTGGGCTTGAGCTACGGCTGGGGCTATACCGGCAAGAGCGGGGGCGGCAAAAATCCCCGCTGGATCGAGGAGCGGATTGACCTGACCCCCTATGTCGGGCAGCAGGTACTCATCCGTTTTGAGTATATTACCGACGATGCCCTGAATTATCCCGGCCTCCTCCTGGACGACATCCGTATCCCGGAACTGGGGTACTCTCACGATGCCGAGAGCGGCGACGACGGTTGGCAGGCGGCCGGGTTCGTTCGCCTGGTCAACGCCTTGCCGCAACGTTATATCGTCCAGGTCGTTGAGAAGGGGCCGGGCGGGACGAGGGTTCGGCGCATGGAGCTGGACGCGGCCCAGCAGGGGCGGATGACGGTAAATCTGACCGGTCAGACGGTGACGCTGGTAGTCTCTGGGGCCACGCCGTTCACCACCGAGCCGGCCAGATACGAATACACCATCGAACCGGCCCCGTGAGCTATCCAGCCCCGGTCATCGCCCTCCTCGACACGCGCGGCAGCCTCTACCGCACGGCGAGCCGGTCCACACGGTGGAGGTAGTGACCCGGCAGCGTGGTGTGGTCGGGGAGGAGCTGTACCCTGTTTCGATGAGGAGGAGCAATGCGTGTGGCGCTGACTCGCGCGGTCAGCCCCAACATCGGACGATGTGAACTGACGCACCTGGCTCGACAGCCCATTGACGTGGAGGTGGCCCGGATGCAACACGCCCGATACGAGGCTTGTCTGGCGGAGTTGGGGTGCCAGGTACAGCGCTTGCCGGCCGCGCCCGATCTGCCAGACTCGGTCTTTGTGGAGGACACGGCGGTGGTGCTGGACGAACTGGCGATCATCACCCGGCCGGGCGCCGAGTCGCGCCGGCCCGAGACCGCCGCCGTCGCCCAGGCGCTTCAGCCATATCGCCGCCTGGCTCACATCGTGGCGCCGGCTACCCTGGACGGAGGCGATGTGCTCTGTGTGGGCCGGCAGGTCTTTGTCGGGCTGTCGCCGCGAACCAACCCGGCTGGCATCGCGCAACTGCAAGACCTGTTAGAGCCTTGGGGTTACACCGTGAAGAGCGTGCCGGTGAGGGGCTGCCTGCACCTGAAATCAGCCGCCACGCTGGTGGCCACCGATACGCTACTGATCAATCGGGCCTGGGTAGACGCCCAGGCTTTCGGACCGCTGGAACTGATTGACGTGGACCCGGCGGAACCGTTCGGCGGCAATGCCCTCCTGGTCGGCGAGACGGTCGTCTACCCGATGGCTTATCCAGCCACCCGGCGGCGGCTGGAAGGACGAGGGATCCCGGTCCGGGTGGTGGATGTCTCGGAACTCGCCAAGGCCGAAGGCGGCGTGACGTGCTGTAGCCTGCTCGCCATCGTGGCAGCTTTTTCATTCAGCCCCGGTAACTGCCTACCCTGAACCCTCCCGCAGGTTAGAAAGGGGCTGGCGAACGATGCAGCCGGTCATCTGGGCGCGCTCTGGTCTGGTCATTGCGCCCAAACCTGCGGGAGGGTA